>NZ_LMUS01000006.1:1964437-2264437 GCF_009765835.1 Granulicella sp. L56
GAGGCGCGCAAAGAGAAGGTAGAGGAGTTCCGCGAACGGTTTGCCAACCCTTATGTCGCGGCGGAGCGCGGATATATCGATGCCGTGATTCGTCCCAGCGAGACGCGGCGGCGGCTGAACTCCGCGCTTGATATGCTGGCGACGAAACGGGACAAAAATCCTGCGAAAAAACACGGGAACATACCGCTGTGAAGCCGATCAGCACGGCGAATGCCGAGCACTATCTTTGGGGGGACGCTTGCGACGGCTGGCATCTCGTTCGTACGGACGAGCTAAATATCATCGAAGAAAAGATGCCGACGGGCACCTCCGAAAACCGTCATCTTCACGTTCGCGCACGCCAGTTTTTCTATGTGCTTGAAGGAGAGCTGACGATGGAGATCGAGCGCGAAGAGTTTGTGCTGCGTGTGGGAGATGGCGTCGAGATCGCTCCCGGAAAAGCACACCAGGCGTTCAACCGAAGTGAGAAGAGCACATGTTTTCTGGTGACCAGTCAGCCGCCAAGCCATGGTGATCGCGTGGAACAGGCCTATTGAGCCTGCTCCAGCGCGATAAAAGTGTGATGGAAAAAGCGTTGATCAGTTCAGCGCTCTTTTTCCGTTAACCTTCAGTCCACCTTGAGATTAAAGTGGAAGGCATTTCTGCTCTCGAAGGAGCTGATGTTCTTGGTTTTGCTCTTCTTGCCATTGATCTCGGCCCACAGCTCGTAGTCGGTGTTTTGCGAGAGCTGGCCGAAGCGATACGTGCCGTCGGCTCCGGTAATCTTGCTCATCACCGAGAGCGTGTGGTCATCCTTGAGATAGACGACAGCTCCTTTGAGCGGAGCCTCCGACTTGTCGAGGACTTTGCCGTCGATGGTACGCTGCGCAGGGCCGCGATTCTGCGCTACAGAGATTTGGGGCAGAACAAGGCAGCATGAAGCAGCCAGACAAATAGTCAGGGCCACCTTGCCAGCAAAGGAACGGAGCGAAAGACGGGTACGCTTCATAGGCTTCAGTATACGGCTTATCCTTTGATAGGGCTGCCGTTACTCATCTTCCTCTTCACTGACCGGCGTGGCATCTTCGTCGTCGTATCCAGAGACGTCGACGGGAGCAAGCTCCAGCGGATCGACCGACACAATCTCGAGATCAAGGCCGCATTCGTCGCATTGCAGGGTCTCGCCTTCTTCTGCCTCATCGGTATCGATGACAATCGGGTTATCGCATTCGGGACATACAACAGCCATGATAGGAGCCTCCGGGGGTTTGGGCCTGCTGCCCGCCTATAGGATGTAGGTACGGTGCTCGCAGACGCATCAATCTATCTATTTAGCGGTCATCCGGCGCGTTCGTCAAGCACACGTTTTTGCGGCGGTTTCCGACTGCGCATTTGATCGCCAATCGCACAGGTTTCGATTGCGGAAAGTCATGGTGCAATCGGTTAGACGATGGAAACGCTCTTGCGGTATTCGTGTTGAAATAGAGACAGATACACATGCCCCGTTCCGGCCCCATGTCGTTAGCGCTACCTCCCTTTGCAGGGGCGACGCGCCGCCTTGTCTTTGCCAACCTCATCGCGTTCTTCGGCTTTGCCTTATTCGGATGGGTGGCACCGCGCCCGGTCGGCATTCTGCTCGGGCATCTTGCCCTTGTTCCCGCTGCCGTGTTCCGTGGCGAGGTCTGGCAACTGATCACCTATGGCTTTATGCCGATGGGCATTCTGGGCACACTCTTCGCCATGCTGACGCTGTGGTTTATCGGCGCTTACCTCGAAGACATGCGCGGCTCTCGCTGGCTGATGGAGCTTTATCTTTTCTCCACCGCCGCCGGGGCGCTGCTCGCATCGCTGCTGACGCTGGTGCATCTCTTCGGGCTTCGGCCGGAGCTGATCGCGCTGGGCGCCTGGTCGCCGATCTTCGCGCTGATGGTGGCCTTCTCGGTCATCGCCGGCGATCAGGAGATATTGTTCTTCTTTTTTATCCGCATGAAGGCGAAGTACCTCGTCTGGATTTATATCGTCTTCTGCATCGCGATTCTCCTCAAAGGCGACGACCGCTTCGGCGCACTCACCGAGCTTTCGGGCGCGCTCATGGGCTATGTCTTTACAAGATTTGCACCGCGCCGGGGATTGGCTCTCGGGCTGAGTGAACGCTACTTCGGTGTGAGGAACGATTATTACCGTTGGAAGCGACGCCGGGCTGCGAAGAAGTTCCAGGTCTACATGCGCAAGCAGAACCGCGAGGTCCACTTCGACAAGGACGGCCGCTACGTCGATCCCGACGAGCTGCGCAAAGACCCTAACGATAAGCGCTGGATGAATTAATTTAGGCAACAGAAGAGAGGCCACCCGCGATGGAGTGGCCTCTTTTCTGTTGAAAGCGTTGCTTGCTAAGTGCGCGTAACCGTTCTCAGATGCAGTTCGCGCATCTGCTGGTCGCTCACTGGAGTCGGTGCATCGACCATCAGATCAATCGCCTTTGCCGTCTTCGGGAAGGCGATGACTTCGCGAAGGCTGCTTGCTCCGGCCAGGATCATCACGATGCGGTCGAGGCCAAGCGCGATGCCGCCGTGCGGAGGCGTGCCGTACTCCAGCGCGTCGAGGAAGAAACCGAACCGCTCTTTAGCTTCTGCATCTGACATGCCCAGCGAGCGGAAGATCTCCGCCTGCACATCCTGGCGATGGATACGGATCGAACCCGATCCAAGCTCCGTGCCGTTGAGCACGATGTCGTAAGCCAGCGCACGCACTGCGCCCTTGTCATTGGTCAGCCGTCCAGCTTTGATGTCCTCTTCGTGCGGCGAGGTGAACGGATGGTGCGCTGCGTTCCACACCTTCGCCTCCTCGTCCCACTCGTACATCGGGAAGTCGGTGACCCACGCAAACTTGTAGTCGGCCTCGGTACCAGTCTTCACGAAGCGGCCATGCTTGTCGGCGAACTTCTGCGCCAGTTGCAGCCGCAGCGCGCCGACACGCTTGTAGATCCATTGCGGATCGTGGTTCCACTTCGCCGGGGTTCCCAGCTTCGGCGTCACCACGACAAGCAGGTCATCCGGCGCAGCAGCCAGCTTTGTTTCAATCGTCGCAGCCAGCGGAGCGAACGTAGCATTCGTCTTCAACCGCACGACATCCAGCAGGTCGAGTCCGCTGTCGCCGAAGCCACCACGAACCTCCTCAAGCAGCCCCTTGCGTGCCGTGCCGCTCAACGCCCCAACGCCGGGAATCACAAATCCCAGCACGGGCAAAGCCTGTTCAATCTTCAACGTCTCGCGCAGTTCGGGCGTCAGCTCGTCGCTCAGCGAGATCATCGCAGGCAGCCGCATATCCGGCTTGTCGATGCCGTAGTTCTTGATCGCTTCGTCATACGTCATCTGCACAAACGGAGTCGTCAGCGCGATACCCGCAGCCTTGAATGCAGCGGTCAGAAATCCTTCGACCACATGAAAGATCGTCGCCTGCTGCGGAAACGTCATCTCCAGGTCGATCTGCGTGAACTCCGGCTGGCGGTCTGCGCGCAGGTCCTCGTCGCGGAAGCAGCGCGCAATCTGAAAGTATTTATCGAAGCCCGAGATCATCAGGATCTGCTTGAAGATCTGCGGCGACTGCGGCAGCGCATAGAAGCTGCCCGCATGAACGCGGCTGGGAACGAGATAATCGCGTGCGCCCTCAGGCGTGGAGCGCGTCATGAACGGCGTCTCGATCTCCAGAAATCCTTCGTCGGAGAGATAGTTGCGAACCGCCCGCGCCACATCGTGCCGCATCTTGAAGTTCTTCTGCATCTCCACCCGTCGCAGGTCGAGATAGCGATACTTCAGCCGCACCTCTTCGTTCGCAATCGCATCTTCCGCAGGAGAGAACGGAGGCGTCTTCGCCTCGTTCAGCAGCAGCAGCTCGTGCGCGACGACTTCAATGCCGCCCGTCGCCATATTCGGATTCTCAAGGCCAGCCTCGCGCCGCCGCACCTTTCCCTTTACCGCGACAACGTACTCCGACCGCGCCGCCTCAGCCTTGGCATGGGCCTCGCCCGAGATCTCTTTATCCAGAACCACCTGCGTGATGCCGGTGCGGTCGCGCACATCGAGAAAGATCAGGTTGCCATGGTCGCGCCGACGGTTCACCCATCCCATCAGGACAACGTCCTGGCCATCCTGCTCTACACGAAGCTCTCCGCACTTGTGCGTGCGCTGCAAATTCCCTAGAAAATCAAGCACTGTAATTTCCTTGCTAGTGATATCGGTGGCGGAACTCAGCTCACCGGATTTTTGTTATCTGCTCATTAAATCTGCCGCAATTTACCGGCGCAAAGCCTCAGCCAGTTCGCTGCGCGGAACCTTGGTCTGCTCGCCAGCCGCAAAGTCCTTCACTGTCAGAATACCGGACGCAACCTCGTCCTCGCCGAGAATGACCATCCGCCGCGCCAGTTTGTCCGCTGCCTCGAAGGACTTCTTCAGGCGAAACGTTCCATCGCCGACCTCGACCGAAAGCCCTGCTCGCCGCAGCTCCTGCGCCAGCCGCAGCGCCTCCGCATTCCGCTCCACGCCCATCGGAGCAATAAATACGTCGAGCTTCTTCTCCGCAGCAGCCTCAGCCTGGGCCTGCAGGGTCAAAATCAGCCGGTCTTCGCCGATGGCAAAGCCAATCCCCGGAGCCTTGGGGCCTCCCAGCATCTCGCTCAGGCCGTCGTAGCGGCCGCCGCCCAGCAGGGCATTCTGCGTGCCCAGACCGCTGCCATCGGGCACGGTGAACTCGAAGGTCGTACGCGTGTAGTAATCCAGCCCGCGCACCAGCCGCGGTTCGACGGTGTACGCCACGCCGCAGGCATCGAGCGCCGCCTTCACCTGCTCGAAGTGCTCCCGCGAAGCGTCGTCGAGGTAGTCCGCAATCTTCGGCAGCCCGTTGATAATCTCCTGATCGTTCGGGTCCTTCGAATCCAGCACCCGCAGCGGATTCGTCTCCGCACGCCGCTGATTGTCCTCGCACATCAGGTGCTTCACCGGAGCCAGCGCCTCACGCAGCGCCGCGACATACCTCGGCCTGTCCGTCGCAGAGCCCACAGAGTTCAAAGCCAGCCGCCAACCCTTTACTCCAAGCTCATCGAGAAAGGTAGCCAGCATCTCCAGCACTTCGGCATCGCGCAACGCGCTGTCCGAGCCAGACCACGCCGGTCCCAGCACCTCCGCGCCAATCTGCCAGAACTGCCGGTACCGCCCCCGCTGCGGACGCTCGCGCCGAAACTGCGGTCCTATATAGAAGAGCTTCTGCAGCATCCCGGTATCGGCCAGCTTGTGTTCGATATAAGCGCGAACAACGCCAGCCGTATTCTCAGGCCGCAGGGTCAGGCTCTGTGCGGATTTGAAGAAATCTCCCGCGAACTCCTCAATCTGAACTTCTCCTGTATTAAAGTGCGGCTTTGCAGAACCTGCGGGAACAACTAGTCGAAGCCCTGGCCCAAAGGGCCGAAAATAGTCGGCATCGGCAGAATGTTTGAAACGGCTATCTGTCTGAAGTGCCTGTTTTGCTTTCGTTAGAACTTCAATAGCTTCTGCAGTTACTTTGAAACGGAAGCATACGAATTCGAGCTTTGCCGGATCAACCCTTCCTAGGATTCGCTGTACACCTAGTTTGTTGAGATCGGGCATGAGAGTGTGAGCTTCTTCGAAATAAAGCTTCTTCTCTTCGAGTTGTACTTTGGCCCAGGCATTGATAAACGCCTTATCATCAAAGCGCTCCCCATCTTCCCATGTGTACATCTCCTTCGAGACGATATCCGTCTCCTCGCCTACGCCCCGCGCAAACAACTCCGTCGCCTCGAAGATCGGCGTCCGAATCTCACCGAATCCATAGCGAGCGAAGACCGCCCGCGCCGTAGCCTCCACCCGGTTCCACAACGCCGTCTCCGACGGCAACAGGTCCCGTGTCCCGCGCACTGCTTTCAAAATTGCCATTGTTCTTCAAGTGTAACCAATCCGTTACTTCCACGAGAGGGGGAGCGAATCTCCCCTTTAGCGAGTTTCGGCACTTATTTTTCCTCTTCCTGCGTCTTGACATATTCCCAAATGGGAATATATTAATTTGACGAAGGCTGGAACGGGCAAACTCATCGAACGTATTCGCTCAGCAGCCACGGAGTGAGCGGGAGGTAGTCATGTGTCCCTTTTGCATAAGCACAGCGGTATGGATTGCTGCGGGTGTTGTCTCGACGGGCGGCGTCTCTGCGCTCGCCGTAACGAAACGATGGAGCAAAAAAGCGCGTGAGCGCGAACAAGGAGAGGAAGGAAGCAATGACAAGGAATGAGCAGATCGCAGCGATGAAGAAGCCTCCGGTGGTATCGGCGGAGCAATGGCAGAAGGCGTGGCAGGAGATGCTGGTCAAAGAGAAGGCGCACACCCGTTTGGGCGATGCACTGGCGGCGGAACGGAGGCGGATGCCGTGGCTCGCGGTCGAGAAAGAATACGTCTTCGAAGGTCCGCAGGGGAAGGTCTCGCTGTTTGATCTCTTTGAAGGCCGGCGGCAGCTTGTGCTCTATCGCGCCTTCTACGATCCGGACGTATACGGCTGGCCCGACCATGCATGTGTCGGCTGCTCGCTTGGCGCAGATCAGGTCTCGCACCTTTCGCACCTGCACGCGCGGGACACAACCCTGGCCTACGCCTCACGCGGATCGCAGGAGAACATTACCCGTCTGAAACAACGCATGGGCTGGGAAAAAATCCCCTGGTATACCATCACCGACGACTTCGATAAGGACTTCGGCGTCGACTTGTGGCACGGGCACAACGTCTTCTTCCGCGACGAGAACGACAAGATCTTCCGCACGTACTTCATCAACAATCGTGGCGATGAAGCCATGGGCAGCGTGTGGAGCTACCTCGACGTCACGCCACTGGGACGGCAGGAAGACTGGGAGGACTCGCCGGAGGGCTATCGGCAGACGCCACGCTATAAGTGGTGGCATTGGCACGACGCCTACGGCAACGAGGATGCCGGGTTAGTCTCTGTGATCGAGCAAGGCATGGTGGCGCAGAACCTGTAATTGAGATGGGTGCTTCCCGTCTGGTGGGAGATTCGCCAGATGGGGAGCTATTTTTCGGCCAGATAAATGGCGGTGTAGTCGAGATAGTTCTGCGCGTACTTCAGGATCATCTTGCGGTCTTCATCCCCCAGCGTCCGGCGAATCTTTCCCGGCACGCCAGCCACCAATGAGTTCGGCGGAATCACCATCTGCTCCGGAATTACCGCGCCCGCAGCGATGATGCTGCCCTTGCCGATGTGAGCGTTATTCAGAATCGTCGCGCCAATCCCCACCAACACCGCATCTTCGAGCACGCACCCATGCACGGTGGCATTGTGGCCAATCGTCACCATCTCCCCCACAATCACCGGATACAGATTCCGCATCCCGTGAAGCACGGCGCAGTCCTGCACGTTGCTCTTCGCGCCGATGCGGATGGAGTTCACATCTCCCCGCACCACGGCGTTCATCCATATACTGGCCTGCTCGCCCAGCACCACGTCGCCAATCACCTGTGCCGAGGCATCGACATAGCAACTTCCCGGCACAACCGGCGTAACTCCCTGATAGCTCCGAATCATGCAGCCAATTTTACGCCGCTACTTCGTCTCCAGCGCCTTGTCGATTGCAGCCTGCGCCAGTGGAGCCATGATGGCATAGCCCTTCGCATTCGGATGCACGCCATCGAAGCTGATGCCCGGCTTCATGCCGCCTTCAGAATCAGTGAGCGACGTGTAGTAGTCCAGGTAGGTGTATCCATGCTGTCCGCAATAGTTCTTCAGCCACGCGTTGATGGCACGGATCTTCGGAGCAGGCTCCATCCCACGCTTCCACGGATAGTCAAACGCAGGCGTAATTGAGGCCAGAATTACCTTGATGCCGTTCGCGTGCGCCAGATCGGCCATCGAGCTAAAGTTGTCCTCGGTCATCTCCGGCGTCATCGGCCCGGTGTTTCCGGCAACGTCGTTCGTCCCTGCCAGAATCAGTACTACTGCTGGATGGAGGTCGATCACATCCTGGCGAAACCGCACCACCATCTGCGGCGTTGTTTGTCCGCTGATGCCGCGGTTAATATAAGGCTTGCCCGGAAAGAAGGTGCCCGTCTCCGGCCGCCGTCCCCAGCCATCGGTAATCGAGTCGCCATAGAACACCACACGTTGCTCGCCCGCAGCCACCGGAGCCAACGCAGCATTTTCATCCCGATACCGCGCAAGGTTAGGCCAGTCCTTCAGCTTCGCCTGCATGTCGGCGATCTGTTTCGCCGTCGCGTTGTCGACTGCGGGAGCTGCCACAACAGTTGTTTGAGCAAAAACATTCGCAGTCACAAACGGCACACAAGCCAGCAAAAGGGTACGGGCCAACATCTTCATTCCATCTCTCCACATGCCTGAATTTACGTTCCGAATTTCTATGAAGCTATCAAAAACTTACGTCATCTCGACCGAAGCGCGGCGCAGTGGAGAGACCCCTGTATTTTGCTCTTGCCCTGCATGATCTCTTCCCGGGCAAGCCTTAAAACCGCCGCCAAACAAACCATTACTTCCCACCAAGCGCCTGATCGATGGCCGCCTGCACCAGCGGAGCCATCAGCGCATAGCCTTCCTTATTTGGATGAACGCCATCAATCGTGAGGTCGGCCTTCATGCCGCCGTCTGCATTCGCCAGCGCCGGGAAGAAATCGACGTAAATCAACGAATGGCTGGCGGCATACTCCTTCAGCCACGCATTTCGCGTCCGAATGATCTCCGCCGGATGCATCCCGGGATTCCAGAGAAAATGGTCCGAAGGCGTAATCGAGGTAAGGATCATCTGAATCCCATTCGCCTTCGCCAGTTCCGCGATCGACTGGTAGTTGTCCTCCGACACCTGCGGCTCCATATTCTGGGAGATATCATTCGTGCTCTCCAAAAACACGACCGCCGCCGGATGCAGATGAATCACATCCTGCCGAAACCGCACCAGCATCTGCGACGACGTCTGCCCGCCGATGCCCCGGTTGAGATAGGGCTTCCCTGGAAAAAATGGGCCACCACGCGTTCCCCAATACTCTGCCACCGATGCTCCATAGATGATCACGCGCTGCTCGCCCGCCGCCACCGGCTGCAACGCCGCATTCGCTGCGCGATAGTGCTCCAACTGAGGCCAGTCCGCCAGTTTCGACCGCATCGTGGCAACTTCTTTCGCCATATCGGTTGCAGAAGGGGCCGTAGACGCGGGAGCTTGTCCCCAGAGCACAACCGGCAAAAGAACCACAACAGAAAATACTTTGGCGAGAATACGCGTAACAGTCATCAACCAGCTCCTCAGTTCCGTGAATGGCGAGGAAAATCAGTCTTGCCGCCGACAGTGCCTCTCTGCGTCGCTGCGTTAGAGAGCACCGTTTTGTCGAATTCTAATTGGACAAGGATTTCCTTAGGACCTTGCTCATTTCACGCAAAACCCTGCATAGAGTCATGCCGGAGGATATCCGTTTATCGCGGTAAGTGTCACGCAGCCGTCATTTAAAACTCAACAACCTCTGGCCAGGAACGTGCACTGTAAATCATCGCAACCCGGGCCCTGCGAAAAATCTTTCTGCCGGAGCTTCCCCTATGCGCATCGTGTCTCCCCGCCTCGTCCTTGGCCTCTTGCTATTAGCCGCTGTTCCCGCCGCCCTTGCAGATACAGTCACCTGGGCTACCTGGAATGAACCGACGATCATCAACCCTATCGCTGGAGTCGTATCCGGAAGCATCGGCAGCGTCAACGTCACGTATGTCGGCGAACTCCAGTTCGTCAACGCTTCGAATACCGGCAAGTTTAACTACTTTCAGCCCCTGTCCACCTACGTCGGCGGAGTCGTGGGCAACGCTCCCACGGATGGCGGCATGATCGGCATCGACGGCAACAACGCCACGACCGACACTTTCACCTTCTCTACTCCGGTCAGTGGCCTTGTCTTCTCTGTGGTGAGCCTCGGCCAGTCCAGCGTCGGCACGCAATACACCTTCGACGATGGCTTCAGTATCGTCGCCTGCGGCGGAAACATCGTCTACGGCGGCGGCTGCATCACCCAGAGTGGAGACACCATGATTGGCCATGAGGGAGACGGAACCATCGTCTTCTCTGGAGGGCCCATCACTTCGCTCTCTTTTACCTCTGCGAATCCCGAATACTGGAACGGCTTCACGATTGGCCTTCTACCGCAACAAACAACTCCAACACCCGAGCCTGGGACGATTACCCTTCTCGGAACCGGCGTTCTGGGTCTGATCGGCGTCGCCCGCCGCAAATTCCTGGCCTGATCCATCAATCGCGCATTAAAGAACTGACGGCTACAGTTTAGCGACTGTAGCCGTCGGTTCTTTGCAGGTAGGGCACACCTACCTTTGCATCGGCATAGTCGGCATTGCCACTGTAGCCGTCGGTTCTTTGCAGGTAGGCACACCACGTATGCGGTAGCCCTGACAGGCGCTCTCTTTAGGGATGGGGGTTCGATCTTCGGTACCCTGCATATCTTCAGGGCTCGCACTCTTGTATTTTGGAGAGTGATGCAACGCGGAATCTCTACACACGTTTTTCTTCAGCAACGCCTGCACTCCGGCCTGCTCGACGCCATGCAAAAAGGTGGCGCCCAGGCCATCGAAGTCTTCGCCGTCCGCCACCACTTCGACTATGCCGACCGCTCCATCGTCCGCGACCTCGCCGCCTGGTTTCGCTCGAACGATGTCGCCGCCACGCTGCACCAGCCTCTCTACGCCGATGCTGAGTGGAGCCGCCACGTCGCTCCCACGCTCAACCTCATCGATCCCGAAAAGTCGCGCCGCATCGACGCCATGGACGAGGTCAAGCGCGCCATCGAGTCAGCCGAGCAGATCCCCTTCCGCGCCATCACCCTTCACCTCGGCCTCAAGGACGAGCCGTGGAACAACCGCGCCCTCGAAAACTCCCTCACCGCCATCGAGCACCTCAAGGCATTCGCCCATCCTCTCGGCGTAAAGATCCTGCTCGAAAATCTGCAAAATGAAGTCACCACCCCCGAGCATTTGTTAGAGATCCTCCGCGTAGGCCACTTCGACAACATAGGCATCACCCTCGACGTAGGCCACGCACACCTGAGCGACGGCGGCATCGACGCAGCCTTCGAGCTGCTCAAGCCCCGCATCGCAGAGCTTCACCTGCACGACAATCAAGGCACCAAAGACGACCACCTCTGGCCCGGCTCCGGCAAGATCGACTGGAAGAACGTGGCCAAACATATCGCCACGCTGCCGCCGACTACATCAGGCATTCTCGAAATCGCCCACGATCTCGAAGAGACCGCCGAGAGCGTAACAAAGAAGGCGACTGACTCATGGAGACTTCTCGATCAGACGTTTTAGTCTTGGAATTAGCCACCTGATCTCTGGCATCATCTCTTCGATTCCCGTTCGCGGGTAAGATGGAAAGTCATGAACCGTCGCCAGTTTAGCCAATTGATTGCCGCAGCGGGTGTTGCGCAGGTGCTTCCTCGCTCTCAGGCCCAGGCCCCATCCTCTTCACAAGGGTTTCGCTTTTCTGTCCAGCTCTGGACCATCGAAAAGCAGGCCCCTTTCGATCGCTGTCTTGAAATCGTCGCTGCCGCCGGCTACGAAGGCGTCGAGTTGATCGGCGAATTTCGTAAGTGGTCCGCCGACGAAACTCGTCGCATCATGGCAAAGATGTCCTCGCTGCATCTCCACTTCGACATGATCAGTGGCGTCAAATCAGGATTTGCCGATCCAAACGGAACGAAGGATTTTCTCGCCGATTTGAAGACACAATTCGAATTTGCAAAAGCTCTTCAAAGCCCGCAGATCAACCTCAAGTCCGGCCCAAGCATCGACGGCCTGTCCCCTGAGGCTCAATACGCGGCGAGTGTCGAGAACCTGAAGCGTGCTGCCGATCTTGCCGCGGCCAACAACATTCAGTTCGTCCTCGAACCTATCGATCCCATCGAAAACCCAACGATGTATATGAAAAGCGTCAGCCAGGGATTTGCGATTGTTCGCGAGGTGGCAAGCCCGCACGTCAAAGTGTTGTACGACTTCTACCACGAGCAGCGCGCCGCCGGAAACCTCATCGAGAAGCTCGAGCAGAACATCGATCTCGTCGGCCTCGTCCACATCGCCGATGTGCCCAATCGCAACCAACCCGGTACAGGCGAGATCGACTACAACAATATCTACAAAAAACTCGCGCAGCTAAAGTACGACAAATTTATTGCGATGGAGTTCTTTCCGACAGGCGATCTCCTCACCATATTGAAGGCAGCGAGGCTACAGGCCTTGCAGGCGCAGGCTTCCATAACTAAATAAAGCTGAGCTTATTGCAAATGGAGAGTATATGAATTTCCTCGCTAAATTTGTGACTGCTGCAGCGCTTTTTACTCTTGTTCTGGGAACGAATGCACAGACACTTCGAGTAAAGATCATTAGCGGTAAGACTGGAAAACCTGTAGCTAACGAACACGTCAACTTTTTCAGAAATGGAGACTTTGCCGATCTGATGGGAAGCCACAACATTCGTGGATTTACAACGGATGGAAATGGCGTAATTACAGTGGCAGAGATTGCTGCGGATACTCAAACTGTCGGTGTTTCTGTTGATTGGCATCGTGCATGCTCCAAGCATTACCAATGGTTTTCGCTTCATCAGATATTTTTCACTGGCGTTGCTAGCGAAAACTCTTGTAAGTCGAGAATCAGACAAGAAGCGGCTCCCGGAACTCTCATCTTTTACGTCCGCCCTGAAACATTCTTCGAGAAAATGGCGCATTAAGATGCCGATCAAAATCTTCGACGGACACAACGACGTTGTTCAGCACCTCCGCGAGTACCGCCCGGACGGCATCGACTTTCTCGAGCGCTCCACCGGCCATCTCGATCTTCCTCGCGCCGAGGCTGGCGGCATGTTCGGCGGCTTCTTCGCGCTCGGTGTCTTTGCAAAATACAACGCCGAACAAGACCTCACCGTCACCGAAACCGGCTACGAAGTCCGCATGGCCGAGCCGCTCGACCGCTTAAGCACCTACAAAGAGATTGCTCTCCAACTCGCCGCGCTAAGATCTGTTGAACAGCGCTCCCTCGGCAAAATCCGCATCGCTACCACCGTCGACCAGATCGAGCAGGCCCGCCGCGAAGATGCCTTCGCCATCCTGCTCCACATGGAAGGCGCAGACGCCATCGGCCCCGAACTCGGCGAACTCAGCGAGCTCTATCGCTCCGGCCTGCGCTCGCTCGGCCTCGTCTGGAGCCGCCCCAACATCTTCGGCCACGGCGTCCCCTTTGCCTATCCGCGCTCGCCCGACACCGGTCCCGGCCTCACGCCTGCCGGAAAAAATCTAGTTCGCGAGTGCAACCGTCTCGGCATCATGCTCGACCTCGCCCATCTCAACGAGCGCGGCTTCTGGGACGTCGCCGCCCTCAGCACATCGCCGCTCGTCGTCACCCACACCTGCGTCCACGCCATCTGCCCCACGGCCCGCAACCTCACCGATCGCCAGATCGCCGCCATCCGCGCATCGAACGGTGTCGTCGGCATGAACTTCTCCGTCGGCGACGTCCGCCCCGACGGCCACCGCAATCCAGACACGCCGCTCACCCTCGTCGCCGAACACATCGCCTACCTCGTCGACCGTCTCGGCATCGACCGCGTCGCCATCGGCTCCGACTTCGACGGCGCCACCATCCCCGCGCCCATCGGCGACGCCAGCGGCCTCCCTCACCTCATCGACGCGCTGCGCCAGCATGGCTTCGACGACGCCTCCCTCGAAAAAATAGCCTCCGAAAACTGGATGCGCGTCCTCCGCCTCACCCTCCGCCAGTAGCCAGCAAGCGCGTAAACTGATAGCTCCATGGAACCGAATGCCACAACCCCGACCGTAGCCACCATCGCCTCTCTCTCGCAGCACGAAGGCCAGACCGTCACTCTGCGCGGCTGGCTCTACAACCTGCGCGCCTCGGGCAAGCTCCTCTTCCCCATCTTCCGCGACGGCACCGGAACCATCCAGGGCATCGTCCCCAGGGCCGCCGTTCCCGAAGAAGTCTTCGAGACGCTCAAGAATCTCACGCTCGAATCCAGCCTCACCGTCACCGGCAAAGTCCGCGCCGACAGCCGCGCCCCCTCGGGCTACGAGCTCGATGTCGAGAACGTCGAAGTCGTCCAGCGCGTCCCCGACGAAACCCCCTTCCCCATCTCGCTCAAAGAGCACGGCGTCGACTTCCTCATGGAGCACCGCCACCTCTGGCTGCGCACCCCGCGCCAGTCGGCCATCCTGCGCGTCCGCGCCACCATCATGCGCGCAGCTTCGGAATACTTCGACACCAACGGCTTCATCCGCACCGACCCACCGATTCTCACGCCGAACGCCTGCGAAGGCACCAGCGAATTATTCGAGATGGACTACTTCGACAACGGCAAGGCCTACCTCACCCAGTCCGGCCAGCTCTACATCGAAGCCACCGCGCTCGCTCTCGGCAAGGTCTACAGCTTCGGCCCGACGTTTCGCGCCGAAAAATCCAAGACCCGCCGCCACCTCACCGAGTTCTGGATGATCGAGCCCGAGGTAGCCTACGCCGGCCTCGACGACATCATGGACCTCGCCGAAGCCTTCATCACCCACATCGTCACCCGCGTGCTCGAGTCGCACCGCGCCGACCTCAAAGTCATAGGCCGCGACGTATCCAAACTCGAACCGATCATCGCCTCCTCTGAACACTCAACCAATCAAAATGCTGTCATTCTGAGCGAAGCGAAGAACCCCCGCATCTCGCCCGAAGCACCCCAAACATCAACCGCAGCCGAAGCGCCCATTCCCGCCCCAACTGGCGTCGAAGGCGCGTCCGCCGCCCGCAGCGCTTTCCCCCGCCTCAGCTACGACGAAGCCCACGCCATGCTCGAAAAAGCCTACGCGGAAGGCAAGCTCGAAAACCCGCACCAGTACGGCGACGATTTCGGCTCCCCCGACGAGACCTACATCTCCAGCCAGTTCGACCGCCCCGTCATGGTCCATCGCTACCCTGCCGCCATCAAGGCGTTCTATATGCAGCCCGACCCAGCCGATCCCACCAAGGCCCTCTGCGTCGACGTCCTCGCCCCCGAGGGCTACGGCGAAATCATCGGCGGCTCGCAGCGCGTCGACAGCTACGATCTATTGAAGTCCCGCATCGAAGAGCACAATCTCCCTCTCGCCGCCTTCCAGTGGTACCTCGACCTGCGCCAATACGGCAGCGTCCCACACGCCGGATTCGGCATGGGCATCGAGCGAGTCGTAGCCTGGCTCTGCGGCCTAGACCACGTCCGCGAAACCATCCCCTTCGCTCGGACCCTCAACCGAATTTACCCATAGATGACTAGGCAAATTTCGCTGCTTTTCGGCACGATACGATGCGATTTTCCTGCTCCTGTTATGATTCTGCACTGTATGCCTGGAGTATGGGAATTGCGTAAAGTCCTCTTTGTCTCTCTTTTCTTTTCTGCTTTGATAGGTTGCAGCGGGCCCCAGTTTCAAGGCTCTCTCTCTAATCGCGATGGCAATGGTGGCGGTCCTATTGCACCAGCAGGCCAACCGCAAGTCACGTCGGTAAGCCCTGCCACAGCCGTGGCGGGAGGCGGCTCCTTCACGCTTACTGTGACGGGACTGAACTTCGCTCCGACCACGGCGGTGCTCTGGGACGACAACACAAGCCTGACGACGACTTATGTCTCTCCCACCGTCTTGCGCGCGCTGGTTCCGGCTTCGTTGATCGGCCGTCCGGACACGGTCACCATCACGCCATCGCCCCTAGTTTCCATCAACTACAGCGCCAACTTCACCGTCACCTCTGCGCCTTTGACAGGTAATCCTTCCCTCTCCGCGGCCATGGTTCCGGTTCAGGCGAACGATATCGCGTGGAATCCGGCGAACCAGCAGTTCTATCTCTCGGTGGCAAGCGGAAACGGAAGCAATGCGAACACCATCACAGCTCTCGATGCTCAGACTGGCGGGCTCGGTGCCTCCGTCTCTACAGGCAGTCAGCCAGATACGCTTGCCATTTCTACCGATGGCACGTACCTCTACGCTGGCTTGAATGATGCAGGCAGTGTTCATCGGTACACACTGCCCGCTTTGCAATCTGACATCGACATCCCTCTAGGATCAGAGACCGACGGAAGCTACTATGCAATCGATGTGGCGGTTCTGCCGGGAAGTCCTCACTCTGTAGCGATTTCTCGCGGAATCCAGAGCGTCAATCCTCATGAACAGGGGGGTGTCCTCGTCTACGATGACGCAGTCGCGCGTGCCCAATCTGTTCCCGGGTATACCTTCGGAAAGGGTCCCATCGACTCACTTCTTTGGAACCCGAACGGACAGGGCCTTTATGGCATCGACACCGAGCTCGGGTCTGGTCTTTACGTCATGTCGGTCAATCCAGCGGGCGTCCAACTCCAGACGCAGATCAGCGCTGTCGGATCGGCGCTCGGCAACCATCTCCACTTCGATTCGACCACCGGGTATATTTACACCGACTCTGGCAAAGTCATCGATCCTGCGACGAATTCCATCGTCGGAACCTTTCCCCTCACTGCCGTTCAGGGAGTATTTAACGGATCCACCATCATGGTGCCGGATGGCAAACTGAATATCGCCTATTTTCTCGGTCAATCGATCAGCGGCGGAGGCTATGTCATCGAGGCTTTCGATCTCACCAACTTCACACTGCTCGGTTCAACCTCTGTAACGAACATCTCAGGAACCCCTTCCAGGATAATTCGATGGGGCAACAATGGGCTGGCGTTTTTGACCGGCAACGCGTCCGGCGCAGGCGTCTATCTGCTCAGCGGAGGCTTCGTCACCTCTCCCGCACCGTAGAGCTGTACCCAGTATGCCCGGCCGTCGAAACATGACAAACTACCCGGAAGAGCGTCTCATAGAGTTGGAGAAGTAATCCCCTCAACCTAAAACGCTCCGGAGCGAAACGCATGGCAATGAACGACTACAACCTGAGCAACACCTCCTACAACACCATCGACGTTCCCCGCGAGGAGACCGCCTCCCTGCTGGCCAAGGTGCTCGCCATCACCTCCGTCGGCTTCTTCATCACCTCCATCGGAGTCGCCACCGCGCCCCCCTGGGGAACGCTCGTCGGCTTCATCGTCGTCCTCGGGCTCGTCTTCGGCATCAGCTTCGCCCGCAAGGCCAGCCCCGGCCTCGCGCTCGGCATGTTTCTCGTCCTCACCTACTTCATGGGCTGGGAGATCGGCCCGCTCATCCAGCGCTACATCCACAACTTCGGCACCGGCCTCGTCTTCAACGCCGCCGCCACCACCGGATGCGGTATGGCCGTCATGGGCTGCGTCGCCTATCTCTTCAACATCAACTACCGCCGCATCTCCGGCATCGGCTTTGCCGCGCTGCTGCTGCTGATCATCGCCGGCGTCGCCAGCATGTTCTTCCACTTCCTCTCGCCGGACACTTACTCCTGGCTCACCCTCGGCATCTTCGCCCTGCTCACCGTAGGCGACTTCGCCCGCATCCGCGCCGGTGGAGACGGGCGCTCCGCCGTCTCGCTTTCGCTCTCCATCTATCTCGACGCCATCAACATCTTCATGGCCGTCCTGCAACTGATGGGTGGCCGCCGCAGCAGAACCTAAGCCTCGATACAACTCTCCTAACCAAAGTCGCCCCTCCAATCAGGGGCGGCTTCATTTAAATAAGAGCAAACAACCTCCGCCGCGCCCATCACCCTCTAAGTGGACATGGTAGACATCGACCTCATCGTCAATACGCTTCGCGCCCACGGCCACAAAGTTGAAGATGTGCACCACGTCCCACCCAACGCCGGAGAATACGAGATGATCATCGACGGAGAGGTCGTCAATCTCGAAGGAGCACGGCACGTTCTTGAGCTCGATGGCCCAGGGAAAAGTTCAGCTCAGCTATAGCCACCGGCGCTCCCACCCTCCAACTTGTGCCCCGTACGATTAGTGCGCCCCAAGCCAATCCCCACCAAAATTCATCCATAACTCCCGCCGTCTATTGATAGAATTGCCCGACTTCGCTTTGGGCCGTCACCGCGGTCTCTGCGATGCATCGTCCGTTCGCCCAATCGGGGAGACCGCATATGAAGAAGACACTGTTGTGGATGGTTGGGCTCACGTTGATCCTGTCCTGCTTCGGAGGCGCGCTGCGCGCCCATGCCCAGGCCAAAGAGACAGACGTCACCGGCAACTGGCAGGGAACGTTGCAAGCCGGTCAGGGCCTGCGCATTCTCATGAAGATCACCAAGGTCGATGGAAAGCTCAGGGGCATCTCCTACAGCATCGACCAGGGTGGACAGTCGATTCCGATCAATTCGATCACCGTGCAGGGCACTGCCTTCAATTTTGAGATTTCGGCGATCGACGTTACCTACGTTGGAACCCTGAGTGCCGACGGCAAGACCATCACCGGCAACCAGACCCAGGGCGGCCATAGCGCTGTCATGAACTTCCAGCACGTCACGCCTGAGGCCACCTGGGCCATTCCTGAGCCGCCAAAGGCGATGGCTCTCGATGCCGTGCCGAAGTTCGACGTGGTGACGGTAAAACCCAGCGACCCGAACCGTCCCGGCAAACTCTTCACCATTCAAGGGCGCCAGATCAAAACGATCAACACGACCATGAATGATCTGGTCACCTTTGCCTATAGCCTGCATGTCAAACAGATCGTAGGTGCGCCCGATTGGTTTGCCAGCGAGAAATTCGATCTTGACGGTGTACCCGACATCGAAGGTCGCCCCGACATTAAGCAGTTCAGGATGTTGATCCAGTCTGCACTCACACAGCGGTTCAAGTTCACCTTCCATCAAGACAAGAAAGAGCTCTCCGTCTACGCGCTGACGGTGGCAAAGGGTGGGCCCAAGATGACTGTAACCATTCACCAGCCGAACGACCCAAGGAATTTTCTCTTTAGGGGGCTAGGGCAGTTGATGGTGACGAACTCGACCATGAAGGATTTCTGCGACGGTATGCAGGGAGCAGTGATGGACCGCCCGGTCGTCGATCACACCGGCCTCACCGAGAGGTACGACTTTAACCTGAACTGGACGCCCGACGACTCGCAGTTTGCCTCATTTGGCCCCAGACCCCCGGCGAAAGACGATCCCAATGCGCCACCGAGTCTCTACACGGCGATACAGGAGCAGCTTGGGCTAAAGCTCGAGGCTACCAAGGCCAACGCCGAAGTCTTCGTCATCGACCATGTCGAGAAGCCCGCCGCGAATTAACAAACTTACGGCCTGTGGGTAACAAAACGCCGCAGGCCGTGGATCCCGTCCGGGCTCATGCCTTCGACCACACCGTTTTGCAGAGGCTATCGAGTCATCAAAAATGATTGCCCTTCTGACCCTGAGCGGAGCCGAAGGGGAAGAACCCCCGTATTTAGCCTTTGCTGTTGCTCGTTCTTTACCGCTCTACACTCTCTCCGAATTTGCTCTAACTCACACCGCAAGAACAAAGCCCCCTTCCATGGAGATGGAAGGGGGCTTTGTTCTTGCAACATAAATAATTAGCGGCGATCGCGGTTATCGTTGCCGTTTTGGCCCTGCGGCCGGGGAGCTTGAGGCCGAGCCTGTTGCGCAGGGCGAGCTTGAACAGCGGGCCTTTGCTG
Source organism: Granulicella sp. L56 (assembly GCF_009765835.1). NCBI lineage: Bacteria > Pseudomonadati > Acidobacteriota > Terriglobia > Terriglobales > Acidobacteriaceae > Granulicella > Granulicella sp. L56. Next base: position 1,984,058 of record NZ_LMUS01000006.1, read on the forward strand.
CTGAACCTGCCTCTGCGGTTGCTGCACTCTCTGCTGTTGCTGTTGCACTACGCGTTGCTGTTGTTGCACTCTCTGTTGTTGCTGCACCTGTTGTTGTCTCTGCTGTTGTTGTTGAACCTGCCTCTGCTGTTGTTGAACTTGCTGTTGCTGCTGTCGTTGCTGCTGCTGGACCTGCGGCTGTTGTCTCTGCACCTGTTGCTGCTGCTGGACACGCTGATTCTGCAACTGCTGTTCTTGCCGCTGTTGAGGTTGAACGTTCGGGCGAGTTTGTTGCGGCTGGTTCTGCCTGACTTCGGGCTGGTTGGGCCTTGCCTGCTGGGAGTTGGGCCGATTCTGGAACTGTCCCCGGTTCTGAGGAGTGTTTTGGTTCGGTTGTCCGGGACGGGCCTGGTTTGGCTGGCCTGGGCGCTGCTGCTGAACAGGCCGGGCGACCGGGCGTTGAATACCCTTATCGGCAACCAGAGGACGGGAGACGGCGGTGGCAGGGCGGCCGCGGTTCTGCGTGAAGAACTGTTGCCGGTTCTGTGACGCCTGACGCTGGTTCTGGACCTGCGCCGACATGGGCCGGACCTTCGGCCCGCGCATGGCTACCACCTCGGATCGGTTGGGCCTTACTTGCAGGCCACCCCGGCCGCCGTTATAGGCGATGCGGTTGTTGTGATTGACGATGACCGTGCGGTTGTAGACGTAGCTCGTTCGGCTTATGTTGATGCGGTTGACGGAGCGGTTGTAGTAGAAGTTGTTGCCGCGCCAGTAGCCGCCGTAGTAGCCGGTGCCGGTATAGCCGAAGCCGTAGTTGATACCGCCGTAGAAGCCGATGTACGAGCCCCAGTAGCCACGATAGAAGCGATAGTTGCCACCGTAGAAGCCCCAGTAGCCGGGGGTCCAGAGTGCGCCCTGGTACGGAGCTGAGACCCAGGCACCGGGAACCCAGTAGTAGCCGGCGGGAGCGTAGCCCCAGTAGCCGGGCGTCCAGAGGTAGTTGGGGCCGGGGGCTTCGGGTTGATCGTAGGTAGGCAGGGCGGGTGGCGGCTGGTCGGCCTCTTCAACAGCCTGCTGCCCGGCATCGACCTGATTGTCATAGTTCTGATCGTTGTTCTGATCGTTCTGGTCGGCGTAGTCCTGATCGTTGGCGTTCTGATCGTTGGCGTAAGACTGGTCCTGCTGCTCAGGCTGTTGAGCGGCAGGCGCGGCTGCGCCATTCTGCTGATATTGGGCCGCCTGCTGCTGGCTCTCATTCTGGATGGGTTGTCCCTGGGCAGGAGGCTGTGTCGCAGCCTGGGCTACGTTGTTGTCCACGGGAGCCATATTTGCATCGGCGGGATCAGGGCCAGCGTCGTTTGTAGTCTGCCCTGCGACAGCCTGCCGGTGGCACCCTGAAAAGCCTGCCATGCCTGCGACCATGGCGATCCCCACTGCGAACCCCAGGCAGCGGCTGCGACCTGATCTTTGTTTTATAGACGTAACCATCGCGCGCAATCTCCTTCTTACTTACTGCTACGGTCTTAACCCAAACTTTCTGAGTATGATGCGGTTTTTGGATCAGGCATATCGATGCTATTGCAAGGCATCCCCAATCTGCCGGATTGCATCGCCGGGCTATCGTGCAGGATACTCCACAGTTTCATTGGTGCGTGAGTTGGTGACCGCGAAGCTGCCGTTACGATGCACCGTAAGAACAAGATAATGAAAGGCATCGGGGCCGGGAAGATTGGCGATGCGAGAGTCATTGCTGTTGTGGGCGGCATCGGTGTGGATGGCGGTGTGGAGTTGCCAGAGGTCTTTGAGGCGGGGTGAGTGGTCAACGATGGCCCAGGCGTCGGCCTCGGCTCCCTTGGTGGCTCCGTTGTCCATGATGGCCACGCGAGGGGCGATGCCCTTGAGCAGCGCCGGGCTGGAGCTGCGGTTGAAGCCGTGATGCGAGACGATGTACACATCCACCTTGCCCAGCTTGTTGACCGGGCACATGAGCAGACGCTCCTTGTTCCAGGTAAGGTCGCCGAGGTCGGCGATGCGCAGCTTGGCAAAGGTAATGATCATGCCGACGGAGCGGTCGTTCTCGGTGTTCTCAGCGGGCTTCTCGATGCTGGCGGCGCAGGCGGAATTGACGGCTCCGGCTCCGGCACTGACATCGCTGAGCGGTTTTTCGATCACGTTGCCGTCGGCGCTGACGACTTCGACGTGTATGCCCGTTAGGGGAAGGATCTCGCCGGGCTTGGCCGTGAGATGGGCGTAGTGGCCGTTGGCCAGCAGCTTCTGGTAAGCCTGCCAGCCGGCAACGGTGGCCTTGTCGTCGGTCTCGCGGTTGATGCCGTGGTCGATAAACCGAACGACGGGAATGCGCGCGGCCAGCTCGGGAACGCCGCCGACGTGGTCGATGTGAAAGTGGGTGATGACGAGGTTGTCGATCTTGCTGACACCGGCGATCTTGGCGAGGGCGACGAGCTTGTCGGTGTTGGGGGTGCCGGGCCAGCCTGCGTCGACCAGAAGATTTTCGCCGCTGGGCGGCACGAAGAGCGTTGCCTGTCCGCCTTCGACGTCGGCAAAGTAGACCTTGAGGTCACCGGACTTTTTCTGGGCGAAGGCAAGGGGGGTTGCCATTAACAGGGCGGCGGCGAGTAAACGCTTCATTCGGTAGTTCTCCTGTGAATCGAAACTTGGCCAGGGGCTCCTGACCGGCACTGGAAATGATTGCACAAATGAGGCGCCCCGGAAGGATTAAAGTACGGTCTGCGATGCCACCTACCGCCCGAGGAGGGAATCGAAGTAAAATAGAGTCGATGGCTGGCTGTCTTCCATGCACGAAGCGCTTTCACCACGGTCGCCCTGACCGCGGGCGCTGCTAGATCGCTCAAGCTACCCCTTTCGCACAAATTTGATAGGCTTTCCCCGTTGCCGTTCGCGCTGACCTCCACGCGGCGGCCCTTACTTCGCGCTCCTTAATAAAGATAGAAGAAGCGCTTCTCTGGAGAAGAGACCATGCCGACCCAATCGCACCCTGATTCTTTCAAAAGCCAGTCAACCCTGAAGTCGGGTTCAACCAGCTACAGCATCTTTCGCCTGCGCGCGCTGGAAGATGTTGGCGTCAAGCTGACGCGGCTGCCGTTTTCGCTGCGTATCCTGCTGGAAAATTTATTGCGTCACGAAGACGGCCGCACCGTCACCGCCGACGACATTAAGTTCCTCGCCAACTGGGACGCCAGCGCCGAGCCTTCGCGCGAGATTGCCTACATGCCTGCCCGTGTGCTGATGCAGGATTTTACCGGCGTTCCTGCGATCGTCGATCTGGCAGCCATGCGCGATGCCATGCGCACGTTGGGTGGCGATCCGGAGAAGATCAATCCGCTGCAACCTGCGGAGCTGGTGATCGACCACTCGGTACAGGTGGATGAGTTCGGCACCGTGCGGGCCTATGACCTGAACGCCGCGATGGAGTTTCAGCGGAATCGCGAGCGCTATGCGTTTTTGAAGTGGGGCCAGACGGCGTTCCGCAACTTCTCGGCTGTGCCGCCGGGCATGGGTATCTGCCATCAGGTGAACCTGGAGTATCTGGCTCGCGTGGTGTTCACGACCCAGCCGGACACCGATGGAAAGGTTGCCGCCTATCCTGACACGCTGGTCGGCACGGACTCGCATACGACGATGATTAATGGCCTGGGCGTGCTGGGCTGGGGCGTCGGGGGTATCGAAGCCGAGGCGGCCATGCTGGGCCAGCCGGTATCGATGCTGGTGCCGCAGGTGGTGGGCTTTAAACTCACAGGCAAGTTGAAGGAAGGAACGACCGCAACCGATCTGGTGCTGACCGTGACCGAGCAGCTTCGCAAGCTTGGCGTTGTCGGCAAGTTCGTCGAGTTCTACGGCTCCGGCGTCTCGGAGCTGCCGCTGGCCAATCGCGCCACCATCGCGAACATGGCTCCTGAGTATGGAGCTACCTGCGGATTCTTCCCGGTGGATGTCGAGACGCTGAACTATCTTCGCCTGACCGGACGCACAGAAGAACAAATTGCGCTGGTGGAGGCTTATTACCGCGAGCAGGGCTTGTTCCACACGCCGGATGCACCCGAGGCAGAGTATTCGGTGACGACCTCGCTGGATCTGGGTACGGTGCGGCCAAGCGTGGCCGGGCCAAAGCGCCCGCAGGACCGCGTGCTGCTGCCCGAGGTGGGAGCGTCGTTTGCGCAGCAGCTTCCCTCGCTGCTGGGGCCGAAGGCGAGTGCCAATGGCATGCGGCAACTGGTTCGCTGGGAGGGCGAGGGCGGCCACCCAAGCGCTGGCGGCGATGTCAACAGTGCGAATGGCGCTCCAGCTCCTGTGGTTGAGGCTGCTACCGTCTCCGTGAATCAGGGTGGCGGCACCGCAGTGATCGAAGCGCCTTCGGTCTCTATCCAAAATCGCTTCGGTATCGATCCGGAGAAGTATCTTGATCACGGCTCGATTGTGATTGCTGCGATTACCTCGTGCACCAATACTTCGAATCCGTATGTGATGATCGCCGCTGGGTTGCTTGCGAAAAAAGCCGTGGAGAAAGGGCTTTCGACGCCTCCGTGGGTGAAGACTTCGCTGGCTCCCGGATCGCGCGTGGTCACGGATTACTTCGTGAAGGCTGGGCTGATGCCTTATCTCGACGCACTGCGTTTCCAGACCGTCGGATACGGCTGCACGACCTGCATCGGCAACTCGGGACCGCTGCCGACCGACGTCTCGAAGGCCATTGAAGATCATGGACTGGTGGCCGTGTCGGTGCTTTCGGGAAATCGCAACTTCGAGGGGCGCATCTCGCCTGAGGTTCGTGCCAACTACCTGATGAGTCCTCCTCTGGTGGTCGCGTATGCGCTGGCCGGGCACATCAAGCACAACTTCGATACCGAGCCGCTGGGTAAGGGCAAGGATGGCCAGCCTGTCTACCTGAAGGACATCTGGCCGACGCAGGAAGAGGTCGCGTCCACTGTTGCTTCGTCCATTGATTCGGAGATGTTCCGGCACCAGTACGGCACCGTCAGCGATGGCGACCAGAACTGGCAGCACCTGAAGTTTCCCGAGGGCAACACCTACGGATGGGAGGCGGACTCGACCTACATCCGCAAGGCCCCTTACTTCGACGGCATGGGCGCGCAGCCTGAGCCGGTGAAGGACATCCACGGTGCGCGCGTGCTCGCTGTGCTGGGCGACAGCGTGACGACTGACCATATCTCTCCGGCAGGCTCGATCAAGAAGGACGGCCCGGCTGGAAAGTATCTGACCGAGCATGGGGTGAAGCCTGCGGACTTCAACAGCTACGGCTCGCGGCGCGGCAACCATGAGGTGATGGTGCGCGGCACGTTTGCCAATGTGCGGCTGCGCAACAAGCTCGCTCCCGGAACCGAGGGCGGCGTGACGCGCTTTTTGCCGGACGATGTTCCGATGTCGATCTACGATGCGTCGGTGAAGTACGCCGAGCGCGGAACGCCGCTGGCCATCATTGCGGGCAAGGAGTACGGTTCGGGCTCGTCGCGTGACTGGGCTGCCAAGGGACCGCTGCTACTGGGCGTGCGGTTTGTGATTGCGGAGAGCTATGAGCGCATTCACCGCTCGAACCTGGTAGGCATGGGGATTCTTCCGCTGCAGTTTCTGCCGGGACAGAACGCCGAATCGCTGCACCTTACGGGCGAAGAGGTCTACGCGATCGGTGATGCTTCGGGAGCGTTGAAGGCCATGCTCGACGGGAAATTTGCCGACGGCAAAGAGGTCAGTGTCTTTGCGGAGTCGGACTTGGGCAAGACCATCGAGTTTACCGCCACGGTGCGCATCGATACGCCGCAGGAGATTCTCTACTACCAGAATGGTGGCATCCTGCAGTATGTTCTGCGCCAGTTGGCAGGCAAGAGCGCGGCCTCGGCATAACAGTAAAAATATTTTGGAAACAGAGCAGGTCCAGCGTTGCTGCTGGGCCTGTTCTGTCTCTGACGTTATTACGCAGATAGGAAGAAGAATACCCGTAGCAGCCGTGGTTCAAAGATGGATGAACCGTGGCACGGTGTGGCTATTCTGTCGCAGACTAGAGTAGGAAAATTAAAAGACGACATGAAGAAAAAACAACGCATTGGCATTCTCTTTGGCGGCCGCTCCGGCGAGCACGAAGTCTCCCTCCTCTCTGCTGCTTCGATCCTCAAGGCCATCGACAAAAAGAAGTACGATGTGCTGCCCATCGGGATTACGAAACATGGGCAATGGCTTAGCGCGGGCGAGGCGCAGGCTTTGCTGACAGGCGGCGAATCGAAACAGCCGCTGCAGCTCAGCGCGGGTGCGGACCTTGTTTATCAGAGCGGTAATCTTACGCAGACCGTCGATGTTATTTTTCCGGTGCTGCATGGAACGTTTGGCGAGGATGGCACGATCCAAGGGCTCTTTGAATTGGCTGACATTGCCTATGTTGGCTCCGGAGTGCTTGGCTCTGCCGCTGGCATGGACAAGGACGTGATGAAGAAGCTCTTCGCCGCCGCCGGGTTGCCGCAGACGCCTTATCTTGCGTTGACTCGCAGCGAATGGAAGGCTGACCCTAAACGTTGCACGCGCCAGATCGAGAAGGCTCTGCAATATCCGGTCTTCGTAAAGCCTGCAAACCTTGGTTCGAGCGTTGGTATCTCGAAGGTGCATGATCGCTCGGAGCTTGCGGCGGCGATGGATCTCGCTGCCGGCTTCGACCGCAAGCTCGTCATCGAGCAGGGAGTGGGTGGGCCGGGGGCAAAGCCCCGTGAGCTTGAGGTGGCAGTGCTGGGCAACGATTCGCCCGAGGCTTCGGTTGTCGGCGAGATCGTTCCGAACAAGGAGTTCTACGACTATGAGTCGAAGTACGCCGACTCGCCTGAGGATCCCAGCGTGCCGATTATTCCTGCCAAGCTGACGGCTGCCGAGGTCAAAGAGATTCGCGCGATGGCGGTTGCCGCCTTTCGGGCCTGCGACTGCGCCGGTCTGGCACGAGTCGACTTTTTGATGGAGCCGGCGCGGAAAGGTAAGAAGGCGCGCATCTATTTGAACGAGATCAATACGATGCCAGGGTTCACCAGCATCAGCATGTATCCCAAGCTGTGGGAGGCGAGTGGGCTGTCGTATAAGAAGCTGATCGACCGCCTGATTGCGTTGGCGGTCGAACGTCAAAAAGAAAAACAGCAGACCAGCTTCAGCCGCGATTAGCTCACGAAGCTAGATCACGCGGCTGTGTTTGTAGCCTTCGGCCGTCAGGGCTGCGAGCAGTTCTTCAACCTGTTCGCGGCCTCGGGTTTCCATCGTGATGTCGATGACCGTGTCGCCGAGGTTGACGCCATAGTAGGCGCGGTTGTGCAGCGTATCCACAATGTTGGCGCGGTGATCGGCGATCAAGCGCGTCAGCTCGGCCAGTGCTCCCGGCTTGTCCAGCAGATGGATGCGCAACCGGATGAGGCGGCCATCCTGCACGAGACCGCGCTCGATGATGCGTGAGAGCAGGGTGACGTCGATGTTGCCTGCGCTGACGATCACAGCGGTGTGCTCGGATTTGAGCGTCGTCTTCTTCTGGATTAATGCGGCCAGCGCCGTTGCTCCCGCGCCTTCGGCCAATGTCTTTTCGCGCTCCAAAAGCACCAGGATTGCGGAGGCGATCTCGTCCTCGTCGACGGTGACGATCTCATCGACATATTTTTCGATGACAGGGAAGGTCACCTCTCCGGCGCGGCGCACTGCGATGCCATCGGCGATGGTGGTTGCCGAATCGAGCGTGACTGGATGATGTTGGCGGACTGCTTCGGCCATGGAAGGCAGACGTGAGGTCTGCACGCCGATGACGCGAATGTCGGGACGCGACTCCTTGATGGCGCAGGCGATTCCGCCGATCAGGCCGCCGCCGCCGATGGGAACGACCACGGCTTGCAGCTCGGGCACCTGCTCCAGCAGCTCGAGGCCGATGGTTCCCTGACCGGCCATGACGGCGGGATCGTCGAAGGGGTGGATGAAGGTCATTCCCTCTGCCGCGCAGATGCGCGTTGCCTCTTCGTATGCCTCGTCGTAGTTGGCTCCGTGCAGCACAATGTGCGCGCCGAAGTTGCGTGTCGCGGTCACCTTGACCAGCGGCGTCGCCAGCGGCATGACGATGATGCTGCGGATTCCCCGCTTGGTGGCGTGGTAGGCAACACCCTGCGCATGGTTGCCTGCACTTGCCGCAATGACGCCGCGGGCGGCCTGCTCCGGCGTCAGCATCGCAATGCGGTTGAGCGCGCCGCGCTCCTTGAACGCGCCGGTCATCTGCAGGTTTTCGAGCTTGAGATAGATCTGCTGGCCGGTCAGCGCGGAGAGCATCTGCGAGTGCGGACAGGGAGAATAGTAGATGGATCCACGCAGCCGCTCGCGGGCTGCCTGCACGTCGGCAAGACTGATGCTGAGATTGTTGATGGCTTTGCTCACTCTGTACCGATGTTACCCGAACGGCAACGCGTCAGCCCAGTTTCTGAAGGCCTTAGCGGCGCTGGCGGAACTTGTTTGCCAAGGCGAACTCGTCGCGCAGCTCCGGGGTGCGGAGGTTCTCGCGGACGTGGGCCAATCGCTGCTCCAGCGCAAACAGCGTGTCGGCGATGGGGCCGGTGTTGGTCATGGCAACGTCGCGCCACATGCTGTAGGGGCTGGCTCCGAGGCGCGTCGTCTCGCGGAGAGCACGCGCACCAATCGCGCCAATCTCGGGAGCATCGCCGAACTTGTCTTCGAGCAACGCAGCCAGCGCGGTCGATAACATCTGCGGCAGATGGCTGACCCAGGCGCATAGCTCGTCGTGCCGTGCGGCATCCATATCGAGCGTGCGTGCGCCGAAGAAGCCAACCCAATCGCGCCACTCTTTTTCCATGGGCGTGGGCCCGGATGTGGCTGGGGTGAAAAGCCACATCGCGTTATTGAAGAGCCGCGCCTCAGCCAGCATGGCGCCCCCGGATTCTTTACCGGCCATCGGGTGGCCGGGCAGAAATGCCGGAGCATCGGGTGCCGCAAACAGCGTCTTTCCGAGTTCGGTGATCTCCAGCTTGGTGCTGCCTACGTCGGTAATCAACTGTCCGGCATGGACCACTGGCGCAAGACGCTGCATCCAGTCCTTGATGGCCAACACCGGCACGGCGAGCACGACCACATCGGCGGTGCGCGCCAGTTCCAGCGCATCTTCAGCGGTGGCGGCGGCAGCGTCGATGGCACCCATCTGCGCCGCTGCCGTCCGCTCCAGCGAACTTGTATCCCATCCGTCGATGCGCCCGGCAAACCCGGCAGCGCGCAGGGCCAGACCGGTGGATGCACCGATCAGGCCCGTACCGATGATGAGAACGCGTTCCATTGTTCCGGCAGGCATGGTTAGGCGATCTTTCGCCCAACGATTGGCGCGAGCTGACGCAACTGCGCCACCAGCTTCACCAACTGTTCAGGGTAGAGGCTCTGTGCGCCATCGCTCATCGCTTTGTCCGGGTTCGGGTGCATCTCCATCAGCAGGCCATCAGCCCCGGCAGCGACGCTGGCCAGCGCCATGGGGGGCACCAGGTCGCGGATACCGACGCCGTGCGAAGGATCGCCGAAGACGGGCAGGTGGGTCAGCTTCTTGAGCACGGGGATCGCCGAGATGTCCATGGTGTTGCGGGTATAGGTCTCGTAGGTGCGAATGCCGCGCTCGCAGAGGATGAGGTCGTAGTTGCCGCCGGAGAGGATGTACTCCGCGCTGAGCAGTACCTCTTCGATGGTTGCGGCGATGCCGCGCTTCAGCAGGCAGGGCTTGCGGACGTGGCCAAGCTCGCGCAGCAGGTTGAAGTTCTGCATGTTGCGCGCGCCGATCTGGAAGCAGTCGATGTAAGGCAGCATGACTTCGATCTGCGAGATCTCCATGACCTCGGTGATGACGAGAAGGCCGGTCTCATCGGCAACCTCGCGCAGCAGCTTCAGCCCTTCGACGCCCATACCTTGGAAGCTGTACGGCGAGCTGCGGGGCTTGTAGGCGCCGCCGCGCAGGAACTTTGCGCCTGCTGCCTTAACCTGCTTCGCGCTGGTGAGAATCTGCTCCCGCGATTCGACCGAACAGGGGCCGGACATGATGATGATCTCTTCGCCGCCGATGACGACGCCGTTGGAGAACTTTATCTTCGTGCCTTCGGGACGGAAGTTGCGGCCCGCCAGCTTGTAGGGCGACGAGATGCGATAGGCGTCGTGCACGCCGGGGAGCACCTTGAATTCGGCAACCTCGAAGTGTTCGGGCGTTCCAACGCCGGCCAGAATCGTCTGTGCTGCGCCTGTCGTGCGGTGAACATTGAAGCCGAGCTCGACCATCCGCTCGATCACACTTTGGATATTTTCCTCTGTTGCATGGTCCTGCATCGCTACGATCATTGTTTTCGCTTCGCTCTCTTTAGATAGATAACTGGATGATTTTTTTGTAACTTAATTCGGAACAAATAAGGCGTTTACTGGTCCCGTCGCTGCAAGGTGCGCATCACGTCGATAATGCGCTCGTAGACATGCTGTATCTCGGCGTCGGCCAGCGGGCCGGGGTTGGCGGCGCGAACGTGGTTGAAGACGTCCTGTTCGCGGTGAGGCTCGTAGACCGGCAGTTCCGCCGTCTTCTTAAGCTCGCCAATGGCCTTTGCGGCCTCGGCGCGCTGGCTGATGAGACGAACAATCTGTTCATCCAGTTCGTCGATCTTCTTTCGCCAGTCGGAGATATCCATGCATCAGCCTCACGTTGCAGCGGCGTTCGTCCAGACTTTGATCCTTCTGGCGTCATCCGCTGCGGAAAATTGTTGTACACATCATGATAAACGGGGGTGTCCACGCGAATTGATTTATCTGCGTTCAGGATGCTCATGCGCGCAACCCCGCAATGAACCGCCCGACGGCCGCCGGAGCCTCGGATGGGTCGCTTTTTTCGATCAGCGCCACCAGCGCGCTGCCAATGATTGCGGCATCGGCAAACTCGCCGACGGCCTTGACGTGCTCCGCGTTCGAGATGCCGAAACCTACGGCAATCGGCAGTTTTGTGAAGGTTCGCAGACGGGAGACCAACTCCGCGGCATCGCCTGCGATGGTTTGCTGCGTTCCGGTAATTCCGACGCGAGAGATGGCGTAGACAAAGCCCTGCGAGACATTGGCAATCGCCTTGAGCCGTGCATCGGGGCTGGTGGGCGCGGCCAGAAATACCGGGGCCAGCTTGTGCGCGTGCATCGCCTCCAGATACTCCCCTGCCTCTTCCACAATCATGTCGGTCAGCAGAACGCCGTCTGCGCCTGCCTCGGCAGCCTTCGCGCAGAAGGTCTTCATTCCCATTCGCACGACCGGATTGAGATAGGAGAACAACACCAGGCCCGCTGCCGGACGTGCTGCGCGCAGCTCCTTCGCCAATCCCAGAACGTCGGTCAGGGTGGTTCCACGGGCGACGGAGCGCTCGCTGGCGCGCTGAATCACCGGCCCGTCCGCAAGCGGATCGCTGAACGGCACGCCCAACTCGATCACGTCTGCGCCGTTATCAATCGCTGCCAGCGCAATGTCCCGCGTCGTCGCCAGGTCAGGATCGCCTGCTGTCAGATACGCAACGATCCCCGGCTTCTTCTTAAACTCGATCGACATTCGGCCCTGCTCCCTTCAAATCCAATTCCTTTGCCAGAATCCCCATGTCCTTATCACCTCGTCCGGAGAGGTTCACCATCAGCACATCCGTCTTCGCCATCGTCGGAGCGAGCCGGATGGCCTCGGCCACGGCATGGGCGCTCTCAAGCGCGGGAAGAATTCCTTCTGTTCGAGCGAGTGTTACCGTGGCCTTCAGTGCCGCATCGTCAGAGCAGGAGACGTAGCTTGCGCGGCCTGAGTCGTGCAGCATGGCGTGTTCCGGGCCTACGCTGGCGTAGTCCAGACCCGCGCTTACGCTGTGCGTCAGCGAGATCTGCCCAGCGTCATCCTGCAGGACGTAGCTGTAGGTTCCCTGCAAGACACCGGGGACACCGCCGCCAACCTTCTGGAAACGCGCTGCGTGTTGCCCGAGCGCGGTGCCGCGTCCGCCTGCCTCGACGCCGATCAACTGCACATTCGCATCGGGTAGGAATTCATAGAAGGCCCCGATCGCGTTCGAGCCACCGCCTACGCAGGCGACGATTGCGGTGGGCAGCTTGCCTTCCTGCTTCAATATCTGCGCCTTGGCTTCGAGGCTGATGACGCGATGGAAGTCGCGCACCATGGTTGGATAAGGATGCGCTCCCAGAGCGCTGCCGAGGATGTAGTATGTGGTGCGAACATTGGTGACCCAATCGCGCATCGCCTCGGAGATGGCGTCTTTCAGCGTGGCCGAGCCTGCGGAGACTCCGCGCACCTCTGCGCCCAGCAGACGCATGCGGTAGACGTTCAGCTCCTGCCGCCGCATGTCCTCTTCGCCCATGTAGATGACGCATTCGAGGCCAAAGAGAGCGCATACGGTCGCGGTGGCTACGCCGTGCTGTCCTGCCCCGGTCTCGGCGATGATGCGCTGCTTGCCCATGCGCCGCGCCAGCATACCCTGCCCCAGCGCGTTGTTAATCTTATGTGCGCCCGTATGCAGCAGGTCCTCGCGCTTCAGGTAGATCTTCGCCCCGCCAAGCTGCTCGGTCAGCCGCTTGGCGAAGTAGAGAGGGGTCGGACGGCCGCAATAGTTGTGCAGCAGATCGGCCAGCTCCGCCTGAAAGGCCGGATCGTCCTTTGCCTGCGCATAGGCCGCCTCCAGCTCTTCGAGCGCCGCCATCAGCGTCTCCGGAACATACCGGCCGCCATAGGCTCCAAACCGCCCCGCCACCGGATTCACTGCCGCACTCATGCTCATTGCTTCTCCTGTTTCCTACGCTAAAAAGCCGCAACCTCATCAGGTCGCGGCTCGTGTGGATATCGAATCAACTGAAACTCAGCAATCTCTCAGATGAAGCTACTCCGCCGATGCCGCTACCGTGTGCCAGTAGCGGAAGGTAAACCAAAATCGGCTGGAAAAGGTCGTCATCTTGCTATTGAACATACACTGCCATCCCATGCCATTGCAACTTCTTGTCGGGAACTAGATCTTCTGCACGCGATGCACGTCGCGCACGCCGGGGACCTTGCGCAGGTTCTGCACCAGCTTGTTGAGGTGGCGAACATCCACCGTCTCGACGACGAAGTCCACCACCATGGTTCCCTCGGGGGTGGGCTTTGTGTCCACGCTGCGAATGTTGGTTCCATCGTCCGCGATGATTGCCGTGAACTCCTTCAACAACCCGGGACGATCATCGCAAAGCAATGTCAGCTTTACAGGGTACGTCTGGGCTTTCGTCGTTCCGGGCTCTGTCGGCGAAGGAGCCCACTCCACCTGGATGCGCCGGTCCGACTCGTACAGCAGGTTCTGCACGTTGGGACAGCTTCGAGCATGAACTGCTACGCCCTTGCCCCGGGTGACGTAGCCAATAATCTCTTCACCACGAATCGGGTTACAACAGCGTGCGCGATAGACGAGCAGATCGTCCTGCCCTTCTACCTGAAGCGAGTCCGACCCCTTGCCGAAGAAGACCTTCTTCACGGCATCGGACATATGGCCGAGGGCGTTGCCGACCGTGCTTTCGGACGGCGCAGGCTCCGCGGCCATGGTCGATCCCGGCTCCAGCTTGTTTAGAACCTGTCGTGCGGAAAACTTGCCGAAGCCCACGCCTGCCAGCAACTCGGCCTGTGTCCCGAGTCCGTATTCGCCGGCGACCTTGTCGTAGTCGGCCTCATCGAACTTGCCCAGCGAGAGCTTGTACTTGCGTGCTTCGCGGTCCAGTAGTTTTCTACCGATCTCGATGGCACGTACCCGCTGCTGTTCGTTGAGCCAGTGCTTGATCTTGTTGCGAGCACGCGAGCTCTTGGTGAAGCTGAGCCAGTCGCGGCTGGGAGCGTGCCCCGTCTGCGTCGAAATCTCGACGATATCACCGTTGCGCAGCCGCGTCCGCAGCGGAACGATGCGCCCGTTCACCTTCGCGCCCACGGTTGTATTGCCTACCTCGGTATGGATCGTATAGGCAAAATCAATCGGGCTCGCATCCTTCGGCAGCACCACCACCTTGCCCTTCGGCGTAAAGGTGTAGACCTCCTCGGGGTACAGGTCGATCTTCAGCGTCGACATGAACTCGTTGGGGTCGGGCATCTCGCGCTGCCACTCCATCAACTGCCGCATCCACGCCAGCCGTTGCTCGTCCTTCGAGGTGACGTTGTCGGAGGCCTTGTACTTCCAGTGCGCCGCGATGCCCTCTTCGGCGACGCGGTGCATGTCTTCGGTGCGGATCTGCACCTCGAACTGGTGCCCGCCCGGTGCGATCAGCGTCGTATGCAGCGACTGATAGAGATTGGGCCGCGGCATGGCGATGAAGTCCTTGATGCGCCCCGGCACCGGACGCCAGGTGCTGTGCAGAAGGCCCAGCACCGCATAGCAGTCCTGCACCGTCTGGCAGATGACGCGCACCGCGAGCAGGTCATAGACCTGGTCCACGGGGATCTTCTGCGACTCCAGCTTCTGCTGAATGGAGTAGAGACGCTTGATGCGCCACTCCACGCGCCCCTGAATGTGGTGCTCGCGCAGCTTTTCTTCCAGCTCGGTGACGATCTTATGCAGAAACTCTTCGCCCGCCCCACGCAGCGCATTGACTTCGGACGAGACCTGCTCGTACGCAAAGGGATCGGTGTAGCGGAAGGCAAGGTCCTCAAGCTCTCCGCGCAGCTTACCCATGCCCAGACGGTGCGCCAGCGGAGCATAGATATCCAGCGTCTCGCGGGCAATCTTCTGCTGCCGCTCCGGCTTCAGGTGTTCCAGCGTCCGCATATTATGCAGACGGTCGGCCAGCTTGATGATGACGACGCGAACGTCCGTCACCATCGCCAGCAGCATCTTGCGGATATTTTCTGCCTGATGGTCTTCGCGGTTGGCAAACTTGATCTTGTCGAGCTTGGTGACCCCCTCGACGATATGCGCTACCTGATCGCCAAAGCGCTTGCCCAACTCGACTGAGGTGACATCGGTATCTTCGACGGCATCGTGCAGCAGACCGGCTGCAATCGCGGTCGAGTCCATCTTCAACTCTGCAAGTACCTGCCCGACTTCGAGCGGATGAATGATATACGGCTCGCCCGAGGCACGCTTCTGGCCCTCGTGCTGCGACATGGAGAACGCCCATGCCTTGCGAATAATATCGAGGTCATCGGCTGGGCGGTTGTGATGGACCGTCTCCAGCAGCTTTTGGAACTTTGCATCGACAGTCTCGATCTCCCCCGCCGCGACGCCGCTTAGGTGAGAGGCCGAAGACTCATCGAGGGCCGACGGTGCGACAGGCTCACCCTTCGCCGCATCGGCACGCAACTCCGCAGCAACCGGGGTATCCGCCGTAACTCCAACAGGAAGAGCAGTTTCCAGCTTCGTTCCTGTATCGGTATCCGGTATCTCCGATGGGTTCTTCGGTTCGTTTTGCGACCGCGACTGCGGATCAGCCTCCGAAGAGGCTGGATGGGCGCTGACCATAGGACATTATAGGCTGCGCCGTCAAGAGGGGCTTTCGGGCTGGCAGGATGGCCTCGAAGCAACCGCCGGAGATGAGATGATGCTATGTAAGCGAATACACCCCCGAGATCGCGTTCAATTTGCCAAGGATCTCCAGAGGACCGCCATGAAATTGCTCTCCGGATTGCTTCTACTCGCTACGGCTGCACTGCCGTTCTCTCAGCCGACGGCGCAGGGACAGACGACCGCGCAGGCCGCTGACACCTTCCATAATCCGCTGCTCCAGACCGGCCCCGATCCCTGGGTCGTCACGCATGACGGCTTTTATTACTACATGAACACGACCGGCCAGAACCTCACCATCTGGAAGACCCGCGACATCACTGACCTTGCCCACGCAGAGAAGAAGGTCGTGTGGACGCCACCGGCCACCGGCCCCTACTCGCACGACATCTGGGCGCCGGAGCTGCACTTCGTGGATGGCAAGTGGTACATCTACTTTGCCGCCGATGCAGGACAGAATGAGTCGCACCGCATCTATGTCGTCGAAAACGCGGCAGCCGATCCGCTCGATGGCAACTTCACCTTCAAGGGCAAGGTTGCGGACGTAACCGACAAGTGGGCCATCGATGCCTCCGTCTTCGAAAACAAGGGCCAGAAATATATCGTGTGGTCCGGCTGGGAGGGCGATAGCGACGGCGAGCAGCGCATCTACCTGGCGCACCTCAAAAATCCGTGGACCATCGACTCGAAGCGCGTCCTGCTCTCCTATCCCAAATATCCCTGGGAGCATGTCGGCGACTTGCTCAATCGCCCCGAGATGCCGCACGTCAATGTGAATGAAGGCCCGGAGATTCTGCAGCACGGACAGGACATCTTCCTCGTCTACTCCGGCTCCGCCTGCTGGACGGATTACTACGAATTGGGCGTGGTGAAGGCGAACGCCGACTCCAACCTGCTCGATACCGCCTCATGGTCGAAGTTCGATCATCCTTTTTTCAAGCAGGACCGTGGAGCAGGCGTCTTCGGCCCCGGCCACAACGGCTTCTTCAAGTCGCTGGATGGCAGAGAAGACTGGATCATCTATCACGCGAACCCAGGCTCGGGTGAGGGCTGCGGAGGCAAGCGCTCGCCGCGGATACAGCCCTTTACCTGGAACGCCGATGGCACGCCGAACTTCGGCAAACCGCTTTCGGCTGAAACAGCGATAAAAAAGCCTTCGAATTGAGGTTGCGCTAACCAATCCAGTTGCGTCCAACTTGAGGAATCATGCCGGGCTCAGAAGATTCCAGAGCGGACGGAGACCTGCATCCTATGGGACAAAAAATCCTAAAGCAGATTGTTCTCGGTGTGGATGGGTTTTATCCGGCCTTGTGGATGCTTCTTCTAATGAGCATCACCATGCCTGCTCAGCAAAACCCACTGAGCACCACTCTCCCCACCACCAAGTTGAGCGGCGGGTTCGAACTTCCCACGGTGACAAAGGCAGATAGGATCGTGCACGATATTCCACTCAGTCAGACTGAAGATCGCTATGTGCACGCCATTCCACTGAGTAAAACCCCGGACCATTATTTGCGGAATGTTTCGTCTATGATCCCTGGAAAAACGGGACGAACAACCGCCGTCAGTGAGAAGAAGGGGCAGCAACCGGCGAACTAGCTGGAGAAGGAGCAGATTTCTTTACCGGCTTGTTCACCCGTTTGCGCTTCTTCACCGGTGCCGGGGTCGGGCAGACAACCGGAGCAGCGGGTGGCGGCACCGCGCGAAGGGCAGTCTGCAAGCTATGCACCTGCTGCTCCTGCGCAAGCGCCGCGGAGTTGAGATGATCTCCGAGCGCGCGCCGGGCATCTTCAAGACTCGCTCTCGCGTGGTCGATCGCTGCACTTTGCTGGTTGGGAGCGGCAAGGTTGGCGACCTGGCCGACGCGGAGCAGCACATCGTAGAGCGCCTCAATATTGCGGTAGGCGGGCAAGAGTTGCGAGACAGAATTGGGTGCTGCGTCGGCGCCTGCGAGCAACTGCGGCAGCGCCGTTTCAATATCGCGATGAATGGAGCTGATGTTGGAGCTCGTCTCCTCGCGTATTGCATCCGAGGTCTTCCATTTGTCCGGTCGCAATCCTTCGAGCGACTGCGCGAGCGTATTAAGCGCGGGCTGCAGCATCGCAGAGGGCGTTTCTTGTGTTTGTGCTGTCGGCGGCGGCGCTGCGGCGGGTGGTTGTGCAGCCAATACAATGCACGGGCCGCAAAAAAACCCTAGAAAAACAGCCGAAAAAAGGTGGCGCGTAGCGTTAATTTTCACGAAAAGCCCTCGATTGAGCCCTATTCTCCACTCAGTCATTCAGGAAAGGAGATAGCGGCACTCAGTTGGATGCTGCTTTGGTTATGTTGCGACCTTGCGGGCTGCAAACGCAAACTTAGAAGCGGTGAATTCTGCCTCGCAGCCGCTTAAGCTCCTGACGGTCGCGCTTTGAGGGCTTCCCCTCGGTCACGGCCCCCATGCGCATCATCTCCTTACGCTCCTCGGCGGCCTTCAGACGGGCCTGCTGGCTCTCTTCGGTCTCACGGTACAGCGTTTGGGCAACCGCCGCCGGCCCGCGCATCTCGCTGAGAAGCAACACTTCTACCTCAAAGTCCCCGGCTTCGTTTTTGATGCGCAGCATGTTGCCGACGCGTACCTCGCGCGCCGCCTTGGATCGTTGGCCGTTCGATTCAATCCTGCCCAGCTCACATGCCTTCGACGCCAGCGCTCGCGTCTTGAAGAATCTGGCGGCCCAGAGCCACTTGTCCATTCGCACATCCATCATGGTTCATTTTCGTACATAAGCATTCCTGCGGCCTGAAAAATATCGCCGCCATAACGTCAAGCTAATTCTCTGGACAAATGCGGAGGAGGCCTTCTATGCTCCGCTGCACGGGCCCGGATAAGAGCGAGGATGGCTTTGGATGGGTGTGAAGCTGCTTAATGCCGGGTTGGGTGCCGCAGTGGGACTGGCGCTACTGGTGGGTGGGTGCGCAGCAAAGCATGAAGAGCCTAAACCTCCTGCTCCTCCCATGAAGGCGATGAAACCGGCACCGGCAACTCCGATTGCCATAAAGAAGATTGAGCTTGGCGAAGACGGCTGGGACCCTGCATGGGACAAGATCGTCGAAGAGGCGATTCCTGCGTCGATGCTGTCCTACCGGGTTCCGCATGATGTGCGGCAGTTCTGCCCGCGCTTTTATGGCATGGGCATGGCGGATAAGCGAGCCTTCTGGGCTTATTTTTTTCAGGCGTTGGCCGGTGCGGAGGCGGGCCTCAATCCCACAAGCCGGGTGCGTCATACCGAGCCGCAGGTCGCGGTGAAGGATGCAGTAACAGGAAGAATGGTTCGCAGCCAGGGATTGATGCAACTGACCTACGAAGACCAAAGGCGTTACGGCTGCGACTTTGACTGGGAGGCGGACCGGAAGCTGACGCCGGATGATCCGGAGAAGACAATCCTGCAGCCGAAGAACAACCTTGAGTGCGGTGTGAAGATTCTGGCACGGCAGATCATCGAGATGCACAAACCGCTGCTGTCGAGGACAGGCTATTGGTCGACGTTGCGACCGGGAAACCAGGATTACCGCATGTTCGCGAAGCAGATGACGAACCCGCCCTCTGCCTGCGGTTTACATGAGAGAACGGTGAAGCAGCGAAGGCTCGTTGCTAGACGTTGAATTTGAAGAACTAGACGTTGAACTTGAAGAAAAGAATGTCGCCGTCCTTGACCACATACTCCTTGCCTTCGGAGCGGAGCAGGCCCTTCTCTTTGACGGCCTGCTCGGTGCCATAGGTGAAGAGGTCGTCGGAGGCGTAGCAGTCGGCCTTGATGAAGCCCTTCTCAAAATCGGAGTGAATGACGCCTGCCGCGCCGGGGGCCTTCGTTCCGCGCTTGATGGTCCACGCACGAACCTCCTGCACGCCAGCGGTGAAGTAGGTAATGAGGTCGAGCAGGCGATAGGCGGAGTGGATGAGGCGGTTCAGACCGGGCTCGGAGAGGCCCATGTCCTTGAGAAATTCATCGCGCTCGGCAGGTTCGAGCTGGGCGATCTCGGATTCCATCGCTCCACAGATGCGGACGACCTGCGCGCCTTCCTCTGCGGCGCGCTTTTCGACAGCGGCGATATAGGCGTTGCTCTCGATGATGCCGGAATCATCGACGTTGGCGACGTAGAGCTGAGGCTTGGCGGTGATGAGGAACAACTCGCGCGCGATCAGCCTCTCTTCATCGGTGAGGTCGGCAGTGCGGGCAGGCTTGCCCGCATTCAGAGCGTCGAGCAGCTTCTTCATCGCGCTGGCTTCGGTCTTGATCTTGTGGTCGCTGGTATTTTTGGCCAGCTTTTCGACCTTGGTGTTGCGCTTCTCAACGGTATCGAGATCGGCGAGCAGAAGCTCGGTGTTAATGATGTCGATGTCGTGCAGCGGGTTGACGCCTCCGGCGACGTGGATGACCTCGGCGTCGTCGAAGCAGCGAACGACGTGGCAGATAGCGTCAGTTGCGCGGATGTGGCCGAGGAACTGGTTGCCGAGACCTTCGCCCTTGCTGGCGCCTTCAACCAGACCGGCGATATCGATGAACTCCATCGTCGTGGGGACGAGCGACTTGGGCTGAATCAGCGTGGAGATCTTGGAGAGGCGCTCATCGGGCACGGTGACGACGCCGGTGTTGGGGTCGATGGTGCAGAAGGGATAGTTGGCCGCCTGGGCCTTGGCCGAGGTGAGCGCGTTGAAGATGGTGCTTTTTCCGACGTTGGGCAGGCCAACGATTCCACAATTGAGAGGCATTTTTCTATGAGGTCCTTACTTCTATTGAAACATGCCGAGGTGCGGAGGGTGAGCAATCGCGGGTTTTCGTGGCGCTCTACCCCCACGTCCTCAAATGCCGGACGTGGGGCACCCCGTTGACTGCGGCTATGAAGTTACCTTGACGGCAGTTTGCAGGCAAAATTGTGCGCGTTGTTGGTGCTGCCTTTGCCGCTATAGACGGCCACCTGCGGATAGGGGCAGAGCGGACGCGTGCGGTCGATCTCGCCCTCGGTTGTGTGGAAGGCGATGATCTTCTCGGGTGCGACGCCGTTTTCTGCCCACTCTTCAAGCGCCGTAACTCCATCAAAATGGTTGGGACCGGGACCTCCGGTGCAGTGGTTCATGCCCGGCACCAGGAACAGGCGGAGGAACTGCGAAGTGTCCTTTCCAACCGTCGCCTGTACCTGGTTGTAGTAGTTGATGGTGTTGAGCGGCGAGATGTCGGGGTCGCTCCAGCCGTGATAGAGGATCAGCTTGCCGCCGCGCCGCTGCAAGGGCCGCAGGTCGGGATCGACCGCATCGAGCGAGCGGCCGGTCTTGGCCAGCGCCGTCTTCATGTCGGTGTCGTAGTTGAAGTTGAGCGCGTTGTAGTTGGGGTCTTCAAAGACCATGTTCTGGAAGAAGCCATCGGCGGCCTTCCAATGGGTTGCGGCGAAGGGCTTGTTGCCGGTGATCCAGCTCGGCCAGCCGCCCGTCCCGGCTTCGCCGCCTGGCAAAATGCCAGGATAGATAAGATTGCCGTGAGAGTCATGCGCTCCGCCCCAGATGTCCTTGATGGCCTTGACCTGTTTGCGAGTGAAGCAGGAGGACGAGGGCTCGCCTTCTTTACAGGTGAGCACCGCCGGGTCGAAGTGGCATTTGCGGGGGTCGTCGAGCACGCCGTCCGCGACTCCATCGATGGCGTCGCAGGCTGCGATGACGGCGTTGGCCAGCAGCGGAACTTTTGAGGCCGGAATGTAACTCTCCGGGTCTTTGAGGGTGGCGATGGAGTACCAGAGGTGCGCGCCTGCGTAGTGGCGCGTCCAGTTATTGGCGGGATCGCCTACAAGCAGGCCATCGTAGTCGTCGGGAAATCGCTGGGCTTCCATCAGGCCCTGTTCGCCGCCTTTGGAGCAGCCGACGTAGTACGAGTGCGCGGAGGCTTTGCCGTAGAAGGTCTGCGTGATCTGCTTGCCGTTGACCGTGGCAAGGTGCAGACCGCGGTAGCCGAAGTCGGCCACGAGCTCGGGGTGATGCAACGCCCAGGTCGAGTCGAAGCCGTTGCTGGGCGGGTTGTTGACGTGGCCGGTGTCGGTGCTGACGACCGCGTAGCCGCGTCTCAGCGCGGCAGCCATGGCGCGATAGCTGATGACGCCTGCGGTGCCGCCGTTGCCGACGCCCTGAAACTTACCGTTCCAGCTATGCAACGGCATCCAGACCTCGAACCGGATCGCTGGCTTTGTGGTTGCTGCGACTCGGCAGAATGCCGGGAGATTGCCGATCGTTGCGGTGGATTTGGGTACGGCGAAGTTGCCCGTCGAGACACTTGCGGCAGAGGTGATGACGGTTTCGGGAAGCTGGAGGTTGAGGAGGTCTTTGCAGGATTGCTGGGCAGCAAGCGGAGCCGCAAGGAGAAGCAGGGCGAGAATGGGCATGATTGAAGACGCGATGGAGGTCGGAAGGTTTCGCACGTTTCTCCTTATTGACTTGAATCGGGAGTCTGGTTCCCCCTCCTGGACTTAAAGTCCTAAAGTCTTAGAAAAATTAGGCTTGGGTTTAACGCCAAGTGTAGACAAGTCTAACCAGACCCAAACCTGTGGGGGCTTCAGAATAGCTGATTTGTCAGGCATGGAGCGGAATTTGATACTGCTTGAAGATTGGATTTGGTTAAGGGTTGGGCGCGAGTGTGGATAGATCGCTTACGAACATTGTCGACCGCCAGAGCAAATTCGGAGATGGTGTAGAGGGATAAAGAACGAGCAACAGACTGCCTGACAAAAAGAATCGAGTAATTTAAAGACGGTTCGCTGGGAACGCGAATGCTGCTTGCGATGTTGGTGTAAATTTAGCCAAAGCTGACAATCCACTTCAATTAGATTTCGAATTACGGGAGCGAAGAATGAAAAAGATCCTGATGTGTGCCGTGCTGATGTCGGCGTTCGTAGCGACTGCTCAGACTCCGGCTGCCCCGGCAGCCCCAAAGCCGGGCCTGACCCTGACTTCTTCCGCATTCGAGGATGGCGGGATTATTCCCGACAAGTACACGCGAGCGGTGGAAGCTCCTGTCTCTCCGAAGCTGACGTGGACACATGTGCCGGACGGCACGGTGAGCTTCGCGCTGATTCTGCACGATCCGGACACCTCGCTACAGAGGACGACGAACCAGGTGCTGCATTGGATGATCTTCAATATTCCGGGAAGCGCCAGCGAGCTACCGGAGAACGTGCCGACCGAGGCGACGTTAGCGGATGGGTCGATTCAGTCTGTGAACACAGGAAAGAAGATCGGCTATATGGGCATGGGTGCGGGTGCGGCCGGGCCTTATCACCACTACACGTTCGAGCTGTTTGCGCTCGATACCAAGCTGAGCCTTGGGCCGGATGCGACACAAGCCGATGTGCTGAAGGCGGTGGAAGGGCATATTTTAGGGAAGGGCATTCTGGTGGGGCGGTTTCATCGGCCTTAGAACCTGTCTAAAAAAACTATCAAGGTTTCTGGACAATTCCCTCAGAGGCTAAAGCCTCTTTGCATAAGAAGGGACGCGGCTGAAGCCGCGTCCCTTCAAAAGAATGACTTAATCAGAGGTTCCCTGGCTAGAGGGTCTTGTCGTCGGCGCTGTCCATCTGAGTGTCCTTTGCAGCGCGACTGAGAAGAATACGCAGGTCGGTGACCTTGTTCAGATGGAAGGCCGGTGGGTTGGTCGGCGCGGTCACGGCGATGAAGTCGGCGCGGTTGACCTCCTGAAGAGAGAACGATGGCCGCGGGTCTGCCTTCATCGGAGCGACTTCGACGTGGCTTAGCTCAAGATTGTCGACGTGGCGGAAGAAGAACCCCTGCGCAGGCATCGGCCCGAACATACCTGGGTCTGGATACTTCTCTACCTCTTCCGGCGGAACGATGTTGACCTGGCTTGCATAATCTCCGCCCTGATGCTGAATGAAGATGTTCGAGAGCTTGATGTCCTTGATGGCGTAGCCGGGAATGCCGCTGATGATGGAGCACACCCTGGAGTTGTTGTTGTAGCTGACGAAGTTGTCGACGAGGATGCGTTGTAGCGTGCCGACGACCGTGCTCTGGTTGCCCGTGCCTTTGGGGCCGCGCAACCGAGCGCCCAGGCGGAAGAAGATAGGCGACTCGTAGACGTCGCGCTGGGTGATGTTGGTAATCGTGATGTCTTCGCAGAGTGCGCCGTCTTCGGACTCGAGCGCGAGACCGTGGCAGCCCTCGAAGACGCAGTTCGAGATGGTGATGTTCTTGAAGCCGCCGTTCGACTCGGTGCCGCACTTGATGCGCCCGGTGCGATAGACGTTGTGGACGTCGTCCGGGAACTTCTTCCAGGTGCCGTCGAGCACGCTGCCGAGCTCATAGGTGCCGGTGACGTAGCAGTTGGTGATGGTGACGTTTTCGGTCGCGCGGTTGTAGCCCAGCGCGAAGCTCGACTTGGGGCAGATGCCGTCGTCCCACGGCGAGTTGACGGTGCAGTTGGAGACGCGGACGTTCTTGCAGCAGTCGATGTCCATGCCGTCGCGATCGGTGTCGATCTTGAGGTTTTCGATGGTCAGGTTATCGACGCCGGTGAGAAGAAGGCCGAAGTGGCCGCCCTTGAGGATAGAGAAGTCGCGCAGAATCACGTTGCGACAGTTCTTCAGCGCGATGGCCTTATTACCGACTCCGGGCTGCTCGGCCTGATACATGGGATAGTCGCCGCGAGAGGGACGAGCGAAGGGTTTGCCGGGTGCGCCCGCAGGTCTGGGAGGCGCACCGGGAGGACGTCCGGGGCCAGCGCCGAAGCTGAGTCCCTTACCGTAGATGAGTCCCGGACCGGTGATGCTGAAGTCGTGGAGGTCTTCG
Organism: Granulicella sp. L56; assembly: GCF_009765835.1. Lineage (NCBI taxonomy): Bacteria > Pseudomonadati > Acidobacteriota > Terriglobia > Terriglobales > Acidobacteriaceae > Granulicella > Granulicella sp. L56. The sequence continues at coordinate 2,008,417 of NZ_LMUS01000006.1, forward strand.
CCCCAGATCAGCGAGTTGTGCCAGTGATTGTGTCCGTAGTCCTGGAAGGCATCGTAGCTGGTCTTCGGCTCTGCTGCATCGTAAGTGCCGCCGTTGTAGCCCGTGCTCTGGCCGGGCAGCGGCGAGTCGGCAGCGAGGATGGTCGCGCCCTGCGAGAGAAAGAGATCGACGTAGTTCTTGAGGTGGATCGAGAAGCAGAGATACGTTCCGGCGGGAAAGAGAACCGTGCCTCCGCCCGCTGCTGCCGCGGCTTCGATCGTGCGGTTGATGGCAGGAGTGTCTACCGTTTTGCCGTCTCCCGTCGCTCCGAAGGCGCGAACGTCGAAGACGCCGGAGCTGCTGTGCAGCGCGGGTTTTGAAGAGGCGTAGGCGGGCAGGGTGGCGGCAGCGGCGGCCAATCCCATGCCGCCAAACTTGAGGAGGTCGCGACGGGCAGAGTTGAAGGAGTCCATAGGCCAGCAATGCTAGCAGAAAATTGGTCTGACCATAAAGGGGCTTCCCGGCGATTATCGAACATTTCAAGGGAATAGGGGCATGTAACCGGAAAAGCGAGCTATTACCGGTTACATGCCACCTGCTGTAACCGGGTAAATGCGCTTTTAGTGGTTACATGAATCTGCGACTAGAGTTTTGGCAGATTCGTCGTGTTCCAGCCGCCGCCGAGGGCCTTGATGAGCAGGACGCTGGCGTCCATCTGGCGGCGCATGATGTCGATGTCGTTGCGCTCGTTGATGAGCGCTGTCGTCTGTGCGGTGACGACCTGAAGATAGGTGTCGATGCCGCCGACGTAGCGGTTGTTGAAGATCTGTTGTGCCGATTGCGCCGATTGCGTGGCCTGATGCTGGTGCGCTGCTTCTGCATTGAGGACGCGCAGAGCGGTGAGGTTGTCTTCAACCTGCTGGAATGCGGTGAGTGAGGTCTGGCGATAGTTGGCGACGGTCTCGTCGTATCCGGCAAGGGCCTGCTGCGATGCGGAGCGGCGACGGCCTGCGTCGAAGAAGGTCTCGGAGAGCGTGGGGCCGACGGCCCAGAGGAAGCTGGAGCGGCTGAGGAGGTTCGACAGCGCGGTGGACTCGTAGCCTACAGCACCGTTGAGCGAGAGGGTGGGGAAGTAGGCGGCGCGGGCGATGCCGATGCGGTCGTTGGCCTCGGCGACGCGGCGTTCGGCGGCGGCGATGTCCGGACGGCGCTCCAGAAGTTCCGAGGGCAGACCGATGGGAATGGCGGGAGGGCGCGCGTCGAGCGGAGTTGCGGCCAGCATGAAGGTCGCTGGCGGTTGGCCGATGAGGACGGCGATGGCGTGCTCGTATTGAGCGCGGAGCAGAGTGACATCGCTGGCTTCGACGCGTGCGGCTTCGAGCTGGGTGCGGGCCTGATCGACGTCGGACTGCGGAGCGACGCCGCCTTCGAAGCGGTTGTTGGTGATGCGGTAGGCGTCTTCGTAGTCCTTGACGGTGTCGTTGAGGAGCTTCTCTTCGGCGTCTGCGCTGCGGGCCTCGAAGTAGTCCATCGCAAGCTCGGCCTGCAGGCTGAGCAGGGCCGTCTGCATGTCGGCGGAGCTGGCCTGGGCCTCTTCGCGAGCGGCGTTGACGCCGTGGCGGATGCGTCCCCAGAGGTCGATCTCGTAGTTGAGGTCGAGCGGGATCTGCGTGTCGGCTGTGCTGTTGCTGGTCGTGGTGAAGTAAGGGCGGTTGGCGGATTCGCGCTCGCCAACTGCTGAGGGCGACGTGCCGATGGTTGGGTAGAGATTGGAACGGTTGTACTGGATCAGCGCGCGTGCCTGGCGGAAGCGTGCTTCGGCTGCCTTGAGGCTCTGATTTTCGGCGGCTACCTTTGGCTCAAGCTGATTGAGCTGGGGATCGTTGAAGATCGTCCACCAATCGCCGCGCAGGACGGTGTCGGCAGGCTGTGCGGGATGCCAGTCGGCGTCTTCCTTGAAGTTGCTGGTGGCGGCGGTCGACTCTTTGTAGTTGGGCGCGAGCGGGACGTTCGGCTTGGTGTACTTGGGCCCGACCATGCAGCCGGAGAGCAGCAGCGCGGCGAGTGTGGAGGTCGCGATGAGGTAACGGCTCATTACTCACCCGCCTGTTTCTGCTGGCTTACTTGTGCGACGTGCACCTGCTGGCCCTCGATGAGAGAGTCGGAGGGATCGAGGATGACTTCGTCGCTGGTCTTTAGATCGGCGGCGGCGACCTCGACGACCTGACCGGCGTCGTGCGTGATGGTGATGGGAACAAGGATGACCTTGTCGTCACGAACGACGCCGACGCGAAGGCCCTCGCTGCGGAAGAGCAGCGTGTTCGAGGGAATGGTGAGGTTGGCGATGCGCTCGGGCACCTTGAAGTGAACGAAGACGTAGGCGCCGGGCAGGAGCTGTCCCTTGGGGTTGTCGACATCGACCTCAACATTCAACGTGCGAGAGGCGGCGTCGATCATGTTGGAGTTGCGGGCGATGGTTCCTTTGAAGATCTGGCCGGGGAATTGATCGAGTGTGAGGGTCGCGGTGCTGCCGTTCTTGATGTCGCCTGCGTAGGCTTCGGGCACGGGGACGAAGACGCGAATCTTTTCGATCGAGGCGAGGTGGAAGAGCTCCTTGGGAGTGGTGTTGGAGCCGGCGTCGATCAGAGCGCCGACGTCGACGTTACGCACGGTGACGATGCCGTCGAAGGGAGCGTAGATCTTCTCGAACGACTGCAACTGTTGCAGGCGGCGGACGTTGGCCATGGCCGCATCGACGGCAGCTTTCTTTGCGGCGGCGTCGCCGGTGGCCTGATCGGTCTCCTGCTTGGAGACGGAGTTGGTCTTGAGCAGATTGATGTAGCGGGCGGCGGTGGTGTTGGCGAGATCGAGATTGGCTTCGGTGCTCTTGAGGTCGGCCTCGGCGACTTGTAGCTGCTGGTCCAGCTCGGGTGTCTCGATGGTGGCCATCAACTGGCCTTTGCGGACGCGAGCGCCGATGTCGAAGTACCAGTGCTGGAGATAGCCGCTGGTGCGGGCGTAGATCGGTGTATCGATGTAGGCCTGAGTGTTGCCGGGCAGCGAGATCTCGGGCGTAAGCGGAGCGGCCGAGGGATGAATGACGTTGACCGAAAGAATCGCCGCAGCCTCGGTGTGCTTTTCGAGCGTGTGTTCGTCGGCGCTGCGAGAGAGGATGCCGAAGATGATGACGACCAGAAGGACGATGGCGACCACGGCCAGGGCGATCCAGACACCGGCGGAGAAGCCACGTCTTTCAGGCGCGGAGTTTGGCAAGTGCGACGGTGTGGTCGTGTCTGTATTCATTTCGGCGTTCGTCTGGCTGCTCATACTAGCTCCTGAAATTCTTGTCCGATGGGTGTCTCTGGGTTCCGTTGGCGGCGGCCATGAAGAAGGGCGAAGACTGCGGGAACGAAGACCAGCGTGGCGACGGTGGCGCAGGAGAGGCCGCCGATGACGGCGCGCCCTAGAGGCGCGTTCTGCTCGCCGCCATCGCCGAGGCCGAGGGCCATGGGGATCATGCCGATGATCATAGCGAGCGCGGTCATGATGACGGGACGGAAGCGCGTGGCACCGGCTTCGAGCGCGGCGGTGACGGCGTCGCCGTGCTGATCGAGGCGTTCTTTCGCGAAGGAGACGACGAGGATGCTGTTGGCCGTCGCCACGCCCATGCACATGATGGCTCCCATCAGCGCGGGAACGCTGAGCGTGGTGTGCGTGACGAAGAGGAAGAGAACGATTCCAGCCAGCGCAGCGGGAAGCGCGGTAATGATGATGAAGGGATCGAGCCACGACTGGAAGTTGACTACGATCAGAAGGTAGACGAGAACGATGGCGAAGCCGAGGCCGGAGAGCAGACCGATGTACGAGGTCCGCATGGTTTCGATCTGGCCGCGGACACGGATGAAGCTGCCACGGGGCAATGACTTTTTGCTGGAATCGACGATCTTGTCGATCTGGCGGGAGACGGAGCCGAGGTCGCGGTCCTGCACGTTGCCGTAGATGTCGAGCACGCGGCGGATGTTGTAGTGGTTGACGACGGCCATCTCCGTACCGCGATGGATATCGGCGACGTCGGCCAGGATCTCGGGCGTCTTCATGGTCGGCGAGGTGATAGGGATGTTGCGCAGATCGCTGAGCGACTGAATATCGTACTGCGGAGCCTGAGCGACGATGCTGTAGTTGACGCCGTTTCTCGTGTTGAGAAAGAACATGGGGCTTAGCTGCGAGCTGCCGCTGAGGATGTTGACGATGCTGCCGCCTACGTCGTGCTCGGTATAGCCGCCTTGCGAGGCCTTGGTGCGGTCGACGCTGATGTTGAGGGTGGGATAGTCGTCGGGCTGCTGGATGCGCAGATCGACGAGGCCGGGGACTTGGCGTAGCTGGCGGAGGATGTCGTTGGCGACTGTGCGATTGCCTGCGATGTTGGCGCCTTCGAGTTGCACGTCGATTGGGGAAGGCAGGCCGAAGTTGAGGATCTGGGTGACGATGTCGGACGGCAGGAAGTAAAAGATGGTTCCGGGAAACTCGCGCGCGAGCTTGTCGCGGAGGGCGTCAACGTATTTCTCGGTGGGGTGGTGGTCCTCTTTGAGGGAGACGAGGATGTCGGCGTCGCCTGCTCCGATGAGGCCGGAGGTGGCGTGCTGGAAGTTCAGCGGGCTGTAAGGGAGGCCGATGTTGTCGAGGATGTTGTCCAGCTCGGACGATGGCACGGTACGGCGGATGGACTGCTCGACGAGATCGCAGAGGCGGGCCGTCTCTTCAATGCGGGTGCCGCTCTTGGCGCGAACATGAAGGATGAACGAGCCGTTGTCGGTGTTGGGGAAGAAGTTCTGCCCAAGGAATGGGAGCAGGATGAAGGCGCAGAGGCAGAGCACGATGAAGATTGGAACGAAGATCAGGCGCACCTGAATCAGACGGTCGAGAATGCCCTGATAGGTGAGGCGGACGCGCTCGAAGCCTCGCTCGAAGCTGCGCTGGAAGCGGGCAAAGATGTTGCGCGAGGGCGCGGCGTGGCTGTCGTGCGCTTTGAGCAGATACATCGCCATGGTCGGCACCAGGGTTCGCGACAGGACGTAGGAGGCGAGCATGGCGAAGACGACGGCTTCGGCGAGCGGGACGAAGAGGTAGCGGGAGACGCCGCTGAGGAAGAACATCGGCAGGAAGACGATGCAGATGCAGAGGGTGGAGACGAGGGCGGGGATGGAGATTTGCGCCGCGCCGTTGAGGATGGCTTCGTGGAGGGCCTGCCCCTCTTCGAGATAGCGCTCGATATTTTCGATGGTGACGGTGGCGTCGTCGACGAGGATGCCGACGGCGAGGGCGAGGCCGCCCAGCGTCATGATGTTGATGGTTTCGCCAAGGAAGCTGAGGATGATGATCGAGGTAAGGATCGACAGCGGAATGGAGATGCCGATGATGACCGTGCTGCGCCAGCTTCCGAGGAAGAGCAGGATCATGAGGCCGGTGAGGACGGCGGCGATGATGGCTTCGCGGATGACGCCATCGATGGAGGCGCGGACGAAGAGGGACTGGTCGCCGAGGAGCCTGATATTGAGCTCAGGCGGAAGGGTGGTTTTAAGCTGCGGCAGCATGGCGCGGATTCCACCGACCACGCTAAGGGTGGACGCTTTGCCTGACTTCAAGACGCTGATGAGCACGCCGCGATGGCCGTCCTGCCGGACGACGTTGGTCTGCGGAATGCTGCCGTCGGTGACAGTGGCGACATCGCGAATGTAGACGGTAGCGCCGTTGATCTGGCGTACCGGGATATTGCTGATGCCTTCAACCGTGATCGGGGAGGAGTTGAGAACGACGTCGTACTCGTCCATACCGATCTTGGCGGTGCCGCCGGGCTGGACGACATTTTGCTGCGACATGGCATTGAGGACGTCAGTAGGCGATAACCCCTTAGACTGCAATAATTTGGGCTTAAGCTCGATCATGACGGAGCGCTGCTGGCCGCCATAGACGTTGGGCACGATGGCGCCGGGGATGGTGATGAGCTGGGGGCGGACGAAGTTGAGGCCAAGATCGTTCAACTGCTGCTCGGACAGGCCCTTTCCAGAGAGGCCGAGCTGGAGGATGGGAACGCTGGAGGCGCTGAAGTCGATGATCTCCGGCGGGAGGATGCCGGGGGGGAGCGACTTGAGCATGTACTGCGAAGTAGCGCTTACCTGGGCGTTGGCGGTATCGAGGCTGGCACCGGGCTGGAGATAGATCTTAACGACGACCCAACCGTTAACGGTGGTGGATTCGATGTGCTGAACGTTGTCGACCAGCGCGGTGACGGCCTTCTCGAACGGTGTGGTGACGCGGCCTTCGAGCTCTTCGGGGTTGAGGCCGGTATAGCTCCAGGCGCAGGAGACGACGGGGATATCGATGTTGGGAAAGATGTCGGTCGGCGTGCGCAGGATGACGACCGGGGCCGCGATGAGGATGAGGATCGCCAGCACGATGAAGGTGTAGGGCCGGTTAAGGGCTAGTTTTACGATCCACATTAAGGGAAGCCTCTTACGCTCGCAGGGGCAGCGCGTCACTTTAAATTAGAGTAAGCCAGCCTTCGACATATCTCATTAGACACAGGCGCGCGAGAAAAATATGCAGTTTGCGCGATAATCGAATTTATGGTGCGGATATCGTGATTTGCCAGTCCTCTCGGATCGTCACTGAAGAAGATTCGAGCGTATTGGCTATTGGTTGATTGCCAGGCGATACAGCCTATGCGGAGATGCTTTCGCGAGGCAGAAGCTGTTCAGAGGGCCCTGTTGGCTTTGGCTGGTTGTAGTCAAAGTAGCGTTTCATGCGCAGGAATTTCTTCTCGTAGAGGTGATAACTGAGATATGCGGCAGCTATACCGATGGCCAGCGAGATGAACCCCGCACCGATGACAGCCAGCAGCTTGTTATGCGTGACGGCCAGGATATGAATGCGGAAATAGTGAACGAAGAAGGGCAGAAAGATCACATGCAGCACGTAGATGCCATAGCTGTATTTTCCGAAGAAACGTAACGGCGCCAGTTCGAAGAACCAGAGGCCAACCGACCGGGGACGAAGGGCCCATGCGATCAGGCAGCTAAAGCCGAGTGCAAGGACGGTATAGCGGAGGCCTTCGACCCAGAAGATTCCGGATGGAGGCGCATGGGGGTCCAGGCCGAGGATGGAGACGGAGAGGATGACGATACCGGTCGCGGCGATAAAGCCAAGCGGTGCGAACTGGAGAGTCCGGGCCCAGTAGCGCGAACGGTAGATAAGCGCCAGCGCACCTCCCAACAGCAGCGAGTCAGCGCGGCAAAGGGTATTGACGTGGATGTCTATGGGCGGCGTACCGTGAGCGAGGAGGACGAGGCGAAGCAGAAGCGCTGTGGCGGAGATAAGCAGGGTGGTGTAGAAGAGCTTTCGCTTGTCGCGAATGAAAAAGACGACAGCCGGCCAGACGAGATAAAACTGCTCCTCTACAGCGAGCGACCAGAAGTGATAGATGCCGACCTGGGGGCTGGGTAGAAAGGTGGTAATCTGCGTCGGCCGAAGGTTCTGAAGATATCCGAGCAAAAGCCAGCCCATCCCGTTCCAGTGGAGGTGAAGGAGTGGGGTGAGCAGAAAAAGGACTATAAGGACGCCGTAGTAGAGCGGGAAAATTCTGAGAACCCGGCGGGCGTAAAACTTGGAGAAAAATCCCTGGTCAGCGGAGGTGTCGAATAGGATTCCGGTAATGAGGAAGCCCGAGAGGACGAAGAAGAGGTCTACGCCAAAAAAACCGTAGTAGAAGAGGCCTCCAATAAAGCGGACCAGAGGTCCCCCGGCCCGGGCGTTCGATTCAAAACCATGCGAAAAGAGCACCATGAGGATGGCAACTCCTCGAACACCATCGAGTGAGCGGAGATGACCTCGGCCAGCGTGCCGAACGTGCGGCGATTGGGGGGGAGGAGGAGGCATCGACACAAGAAAAAGGTAGCACAAGCGGGGGCGCGGCGTGGTTTCCCGGGGAGGCGCGGCGGTGCCTGCGCGTGGTATACTTGAGATATCGAAAACCACGTCCGGACGTGAGCAAAGTGCTGGATTGACGCGGCTTTTGCGAATATATGAGCAGCACCGTTCCGAGCGGTTTCCCGAGCATCTCAGCTACGGCTGCATGGAGTTACATGGCAACGACGGCTATCCCCACCGAGACCGAGCTTTCCGCACTTCAACCCGACACGGCAAACTCAGCGCCCCAAAAAGAGGGTGGCGGGTATTCTGCTGAAAACATTACGGTTCTGGAAGGCCTCGCGGCGGTACGCCTGCGTCCGGCGATGTATATCGGCTCGACCGGCGAGCAGGGACTGCATCACCTGGTCTATGAAGTGGTCGACAACTCGGTGGACGAGGCGCTGGGCGGCCATGCGACGCGGATCGATGTGACCATTCATGTCGATAACTCGATCACGGTGGTCGATGACGGGCGCGGTATTCCGGTGGACGACAAGGTCATCAACGGAGAGAAGATGCCTGCGGTGCAGGTGGTCCTGACCATGCTCCATGCCGGTGGCAAGTTTGATGCCTCCAACTACAAAGTTTCGGGTGGACTGCACGGCGTCGGCGTGAGCTGCGTGAATGCGCTGAGCGAAGAGTTCGATGTCGAGATCTGGCGCGATGGCCATGCCTGGGAGCAGGACTATTCGAAGGGCGCGCCGATCAGCACGCTGCGCAAGATGGGGCCGAGCAAGCGCAAGGGAACGAAGGTTCACTTCCTGCCGGACAAGAGCATCTTTACCGTCACGGAGTTCAGCTACGACACGCTGGCCCAGCGGCTGCGCGAGCTTGCCTTTCTGAACAAGGGCCTTGAGATTCACCTGACGGACGAGCGCACCACCGATGCGAAGACGGGCGAGAGCAAGCACCAGGAGTTCAAGTACGTCGGCGGCATTGCGGAGTTCATCAAGCTTCTGAACAAGGGCAAGGCGGTGCTGCACGAGAAGCCGATCTACATGGAGGCCGAGCGCGATAACGTGGCCATGGAGATTGGGCTGCAATATAACGACGCTTACTCCGAGACGGTCTTTACCTTTGCCAATAACATCAACACGGTTGACGGCGGAACGCACCTTTCGGGTTTCAAGACGGCGCTGACGAGGACGATCAATGCGGCTGGGCAGTCGCTTGGACTGTTCAAAGACGTGAAAGAAAATCTGAGCGGCGATGACGTGCGCGAAGGGCTTGTGGTCGTCATCAGCGTGAAGCTTTCGCAGCCTCAGTTTGAGGGACAGACCAAGGGCAAGCTGAACTCCGATATCGCGGGAACGGTGCAGGCGTTTGTGAACGAGCGGCTGGGTGGGTTCCTGGAACAGAATCCTTCGGTGGCGAAGAAGATCATCAACAAGGCGATTGACGCTGCCCGTGCGCGTGAGGCTGCGCGCAAGGCTCGCGACCTGACTCGGCGCAAGGGTGCGCTCGATGGTGGCGGATTGCCGGGCAAGCTGGCGGACTGCTCTGAGCGGCAGCCTGACCGCTGCGAACTCTACCTCGTCGAGGGAGAGAGCGCCGGTGGCACGGCCAAGCAGGGACGCGACCGTAAGTTTCAGGCGATCCTTCCGTTGAAGGGTAAGATCCTCAACGTCGAGAAGGCGCGGTACGACAAGATGCTGGGGCACGAAGAAATTCGCGCCATGATTACAGCGCTTGGCTGCGGCATCGGCAAGGACGACTTCGACGCCAGCAAGCTGCGCTACGGCAAGCTGATCCTGATGACCGATGCTGACGTCGACGGATCGCACATTCGTACGCTGCTGCTGACCTTCTTCTTCCGGCATATGACGGAGTTGATCAAGCGCGGTCATGTGTATATCGCGCAGCCACCCCTCTATCGCATCAAGAAGGGCAAGTTCGAGCAGTACATCAAGGACGACCGCGAGTATGTGAGTGTCATGGTCAAGCGCGCCTCCGACGGCATGGTGATTCGCTATGGCGAGGGCGGGGCGAGTCTTGAAGGCGCTGCGCTGACGAAGTTCATGACGCAGTTGAACGACTATCTCGGCTTCTTCGACAAGGTGCAGAAGCGGTTGCGCAATGAAGAAGTGACGCAGGCGTTTGCCGAGATCTTCGCGCAGGAGGGCAAGGACTCGGCGCGGCGCGTGGACTTTGAATCGCCGGAGAAGCTGAAGACGATGCAGCAGCGTCTGGAAGCCATGGCCAAGACCTACCAGTTCAAGCATGTGAGCGATGTGGTGTTCGATGAAGAGCATCGGATGTATTCGGTGAACTTCACCGACGCTCAGGGCGCAGTGCGGCCGATCGACTGGTCGCTGGCTTCTACCGCGGAGAGCCGCCAGATGCTGGGCAAGCACGCGCAGATTCGCGAAGAGCTGAAGGGGCCGTTCTTCATCGAGTACTCGGCGAAGACCAAGAAAGAAGCGGCGGCCGAAGAGGCTGAAGAGGCGGCGTCGGAAGAAGGTGTAGCGGAGACCGCAACTGCTCCTGGCACTGCGCTTGAGGCCAAGCCGGGCAAACGTGCGAGCAAGGCTTCGCACGATCCGGTGGAGAAGAAGACAGCGCGCGAGGTGTTCGAGTATGTCATCGAGCAGGGGCGCAAGGAGTACCAGGTACAGCGGTACAAGGGTCTGGGCGAGATGACGGCTCCGCAGCTTTGGGACACGACGATGGACCCGGAACGACGCACGCTGCTTCAGGTGAAGCTCGAAGATCTGGCTGCCTGTGAGGAGATCTTTACCACGCTGATGGGCGAAGACGTCGAGAGCCGCCGCAAGTTCATTGAAGAAAATGCGCTGGATGTGAAGAACCTCGATATTTAGAGATAGAGAATTTGTAGTCGGACAGAGGCATTGAGATTCTGGACACAGAACGTGGGATTTTTGGATAGAGAAGGCGCCCATAAGCCTCGGAGGTCCGGGAAGCGAGAGGTCGCCGCAATCGACCTGACCCCGGACCTCTCGATCATCTCTTGCTGATCGCTGCCTCGATCTTCAAGCGGCTAATGCCTGACTCTCTCCACACTTCTTCGATCGCAGGTTAATACACTGTCAATTCGAAGAGAGTCATCGTGTTCTGGGTCGGTTCCGGCATGATTCTGTCGTACTCCTCCTGGAGAAGGTCTGATTAAGTCCCCAATGATTCCCCTCAGAGGCTAAAGCCTCTTTGCATAAGAATGACTTACGACGCGGCTGAAGCCGCGTCTCTTCAAAACCGCCGCTGATCGTTTGCAGCATCTGAAGGCGGCGAACCTCATGAATGTATTGTTTGGTTGCATGGGCCCAGAGTTCTTCTCTGGCCCCCAGTATTTACATGGTTCTGCTCGTTCCGATAAGCATTTGTAAGCGCCATTTGAAAGGGGATGTGGGCTCAGATCGTAAAAGATTAGTTAGCTCGACTATTATCCTGATAGGAAGAAATTGTGATCAAGGCAAATTCCATACCTAGTCAAGACCCATCTCCGGCAGTCCAAGCACCCCTGCGGATGGTCGATGAGCGGATGGAACTTCTGCAACAGGTCTTATCTTCCCGCACCTTTGCTAAATCTGTGCGGCTCACCCGATTTCTCGAGTTCATCTGCTTACGCACGATTGAGGGCAACTCTCGCGAACTCAATGAGCAGCAGATCGGTATTCACGTCTTTGCGAGGTCGCCGGCGTATAGCGCTTCGGATGACAGCATTGTCCGGACGCAGGCCCGGCTGCTCCGCCAACGGTTGGAAGAGTTTTTCGAACATGAGTGCCCAGCTTGTCCGGTCGTGATCTCGATTCCGAAGGGTGGGTACGTTCCGGTCTTCGAGCCGCGAAGCAATACTTCCAAAGTGCCTGTCTACAGTGGGGGAGCGTCCACAAGGACAGACGATCCTCAAGTAAGCCGTTCTGTTCTGGAGAGCGGAGATGCTGACACGAGACATGGCCGGCGCCGAAAATACGGCGCCATTGTGGCCGGAGCAGCAGTAGTTCTTCTGGGACTGCTGGGTGCTTATTTCTGGTTCAGCAATCGGAGTCAGGGGCCATCGGAGGCGCTCTGGTCCAGCATCTTTAATAGTGGCCGTTCCGTCGTGATTGTTCCATCGGATGATGCCCTGGTCCTGTTTGAAGAGCTGACGCAGAGGGCAGTGCCACTGGACGAATATCTCAGCGGAAGCTACCTGGAGAAGTCAACCCTTCCACATGCTGGAACGGCACCTCTGACCTCCGACTGGTTCGCTGCGCATCAGTACACAAGCAGTGCAGATCTGAACCTCGCCATGCGACTCAGCCGGTTGCCCGAGGCCGGTAAGGTGAAAGTCGAGGCACGCAATGCGCGCGTCTTGCGCATCGACGATCTCAAGAGCAACAATGTGATTCTGATCGGTGGAATCGGAGCCAATCCCTGGATTGGACTGTTCTCTGATCGTCTGAACTTCGATGTCAATTATGACTGGAAGTCCTCGGAAGGGTATGTCTTAAATAAGCATCCCGCAAAAGGGGAGGCCTCGATCTATAAGGACGCAATTTCCGCGGATGGGACCCGGCGCAGCTATGGTGTGCTTGCCTACCTTCCGGGAATCGAAGATAACGGGCAGGCTGTGCTCTTCGAGGGAACTGGTATGGCAGGGACGGAAGCGGCTGCAGACTTTCCCTTCAATCCCATTTCATTTCGAAGTTTTGCTCAACAGATCGGAGCCACCTCTGGCAAGATGCCATACTTCGAGGCCCTGATTGAAACGACAAGTATTGCGGGTAACGCTCCCGAGGCGCGCCTGGTTGGCTACCGCTTGATCAAACCTTAATCCTCTGTGATTGGTTTTATCTCATTCCATTGATGGAGAGCTCGTCCTTTGTTAAGGATGTGCCTGATCCTATTTGTCTCTGATTAAGTGAAAGTCTGTGTAACAACATCGATTTGACGGTGAAAAGCGGGCTGGAAACGGTGAAATTGCTTAACAGTTCTGGATGAGCAGTGAATACTCGGCACATCGAGGCGCTCTTCCATCCGTGTGGACACGACGTAAATTTATCGAAGCTTCCTGCGCTGGCGTCGGAGTGGCACTAGCCACAGTCGACCTGGATGCGACGGCGCAAGAGTCTGCCAGCCGGGCACGCCCACGAACCACTCGCCCAACCTATTCTTCTCAGCAGACGGCAGTATCGTCTGCCCGGGGTGTACTTAGCCGTCAGCTTGGCGCGCGGGCGACCGAGTTCGACCTGGCATGGATTCCGCTCGCCGATGGTCGAGAGGTCTATGAGATCGAGGCAATCGCAGGCCGTGTAAAGGTCTCAGGGAGTAGCGGTAGTGCTCTCTGCCGGGGAGTGTATAGCTATCTCCGGGAAGCCTGCAATGCCATGATCACCTGGAGCGGATCCCATCTGGAACTTCCTTCCCCCCTGCCAGAGTTCGCTCATCGGCGTGTTGCCTGCCCGTACAAGTTCGTTCAATATCTGAATCCTTGCACCTATGGCTACACGATGGCGTTCTGGGACTGGGCGCGGTGGGAGCGCGAACTGGACTGGATGGCTTTGCACGGCATCAATATGCCGCTCGCCATGGAAGGTCAGGAGGCGATCTGGCAGAGAGTGTGGCTTTCGCTCGGACTCACTCAGGCGGAGATCAACCAGTTTTTTGTCGGTCCTGCTCATCTGCCATGGCACCGTATGGGCAATATCGACAACCTTGATGGTCCACTCCCGCAGAACTGGGTCGACGAAAAATGTGTGCTTCAGGGAAAGATTCTTGACCGGATGCGCGAGCTTGGAATGAAGCCAGTAGCCCCAGCCTTTGCTGGATTCGTCCCGCAGGGGTTCAAGCGACTCCATCCCGATGTTGAGACCTTTACGCTGCTCTGGTTGCCGGAGGAGTTCAAGACAATCCCTCGCAGCACCAGAACGTTCATTCTTCATCCCGGTGAGGCAGCTCTCTACCAACAGATCGGCAAGAAGTTTATTGAGGAGTACAAAGCCGAGTACGGCGAGGTCGAATACTACCTTGCAGATACCTTCAACGAGCTTGCCGTGCCTGTCAGCGAGGACCATCGTTATGAGGACCTCGAACGTTTCGGACGGACGATCTTCGAAGGCATACAGGCCGGTGATCCGAACGGCACATGGGTGATGCAGGGCTGGCTCTTTGTCTACGACTCCGCCTTCTGGGACAACCCCTCGGTCGAAGCTCTGCTGCGAGGCGTGCCGAACGATCGCATGTTGATCATCGATTACGCCAATGACCTCGCGCCTTCGGTACGAGGCAAGTACGCTCCGGGCCAATGGAAGCTGCAAAAGGCGTTTTTTGGCAAGCAATGGATCAACGGCATGGCTCATACCTTCGGTGGAAACAACAACATCAAGGGAAATCTGGCGCTCATGGCAACAGAGCCCGCAGCCGTATTGGCGAGCGAGCAGCGGGGAAATCTAGTCGGCTGGGGCATGTGCCCCGAAGGAATTGAGAACAATGAGGTCGTATATGAGTTGATGACCGACGCTGGATGGCGCAGCGAAGCGATCGACCTCAGCGTGTGGATTCCTCAATATTGTATGGCGCGTTATGGTGTTTCTCCTGCAGCCATGCATCAAGCCTGGACGTTGCTGCTTGAGAGTGCCTACAGCGCTCACATCTGGATGACAAAGCAGGCATGGCAGGCAGAGCCTAGCAATCACCCGGTTGCAGCCTCAGTCGATGCGGGGCCTGCATTTCAGAAGGCTGTAGAACTTTTTCTCTCCTGCGCGCCAGAGCTATCGCACAACGAACTCTATCGCAACGATCTTATCGAGCTGGTGGCTCAGGCCGTGGGCGGCCATGTCGACCAGGCGCTGGCGCTGGCAGTTCAGGCAGCCGATGCCAAACAGCACGCGGTCGCGGATGAGAATGCTGGGCGTGCCCTCTCATGGATGAACCGCATCGACGCCCTGATGAACCTGCGCCCCGACCGGCGCCTGGAATCATGGACAGAGGCCGCGCGCTCATGGGCCAAGAGCGACGACGAGGCTGCTTACTATGATGAAAATGCCCGTCAACTTATCACCACATGGGGATGGCCGGAGCTCTCGGACTATGCCTCCCGCGTCTGGTCCGGGCTTATCCGCGATTACTACGCCGCGCGCTGGTCGGCGTACTTCAAGAGCCGTCGCTTGGACAGCCGGTTCTCGCTCGATCTATGGCAGCAGACCTGGCTGTCGTCACCCTATCGTCCGAGCGATCCCATGCCGGTGCCAGATCTGATCGTCGAGTCGCAGAAGCTGCTCGAAGAATGTCGCTGCTACGTCGCATCGTAGGCAAGAAGAGGAGGTATCTATGTCGCCCGGCTCTGAAACACTGCATGTCGCACCCAAGCCATCATCGCGGCTTCTATCGATCGATGTTATGCGCGGCATCACCGTTGGGTTCATGATCCTCGTCAACAACAACGGCCAGAACAACCTGGCCTACCGTGCAATGAACCACTCCCCATGGAGCGGATTTACGCCCACCGATCTGGTCTTCCCCACGTTTTTATTCATTATGGGTGTCTCGATTGTGCTCTCCTTTGGCGCTCGCAAAGCGCAGTCCACACCGAAGAGTGAGCTACTGCTTCACATCCTGCGGCGTTTCGTTTTGCTGGTGCTGCTGGGGCTCGTAGTAAATGGATTCCCCTACTTTCATCTCCATACCTTACGAATCTATGGCGTATTACAACGCATTGCAGTCTGCTATCTCCTGGCGAGTCTGCTGCAGTTGCTGACTGATCGCGTTGCGCCTCGGATCGCACTTTTTGTGCTCGCGCTTGCAGGGTATTGGGTGCTGCTGCGCTGGGTCCCGGTACCCGGCCATGGCATGCCAGGTAGAGAATTTCCTCTACTCGATCCGGATATCAACCTCGTTGCCTATGTCGACCGGCATATCTTCCCTCATCGTCTCTTTGAAGGCACGCGTGACCCGGAGGGGCTGCTAAGCGATATTCCTTCGTTTGCCAGCACGCTATTGGGAATGATTGCCGGTTGGTGGCTGAAGAGTGTGCGCCCATCTTTCGACAAAGTTAAGGGGTTAGTGATCAGCGGAGTGCTGTTGCTCACAGCGGGACTGGTCTGGGCACAGAGTTTTCCAATCAACAAAAAACTCTGGACTAGTTCTTACGTTCTCTACGCTGGGGGCTGGAGTGCTCTGATCCTGGCCGCATGTTATTTCGCGTTGGAGATCAAGCAGTGGAAGGGGCGATGGACCTATCCGTGGGTGGTCTTCGGTACCAATGCGATCACCGCATACGTTCTCTCTGAACTACTGTCGTCCGCCGTCGCAGTCTTTCATGTCAACTCCAATCAGTCATTTCAACAGTTCGTATACTCCGGCTTCTTTTACTACATCGGAACGCCCGCGTTCGGTTCGCTCGTCTACTCGATCGTCTTCGCGGCGATCTGCTGGATCCCAGCGTGGCTACTTTATCGCAAGCGCATCTTCATCAAGCTTTAGTACTTAAAACCTGGCCGCTTTATGCATGAATTGCAAAACCAATCGAAGAACTTACACAAAGTTGGAAGGAGTTCTACTACATGACGAAACTTCTAAAGGTCCTATCTTTGATAGCAGTCGTTGTCTTTGGCGTTAGTCTGACGGCAACGGCTCAGAGCACATCTGCACAACTCACCGGCAAGATTACCGACTCGAGTGGCGCTGTGGTGCCTCATGCTCGAGTGACCGCAAAAAATACCGGCACAAATCTCACCAAGACTTCTGAGAGTGATGATGTTGGAGTCTATTCCCTCGTTTCGCTCCCGCCTGGTGAATATTCCTTGACCACGGAAGCTCAAGGGTTTGCCACTCGCATTCAGACAGGAATCGTACTCACCGTTGCGCAGTCTGCAACTCTGGATATTGCGCTCCAGATTGGAGGCACACAGGACACCATTACTGTCAACGGCGGAGCGGAGCTGATCAACACAACAACAGCAGAGATCAGTCAGGTGATCGGCGAAGACTCCATCAAGGACCTACCGCTTAATGGTCGAGATCCTTCGAGCCTTGTGAATCTTTCGGTCGGGGTTACCAACGAACTGGCCTCACAAGCATCGACCCTGCCGGGTTCTAATTCATTCCCCCTTGAATCTGGCGCTTCCGCGGGCGGCCAGCGTCAAGGCAGCACATGGTACCTTCTCGACGGCGTAGCCAATATGGATACGTTCGCCCTGCTTGCCGCACCTTTTCCAAACGCAGACGCGACACAGGAGTTCCGTGTCATCTCGAATAACTTCGATGCACGATATGGATTCGCACCTAGCGCGGTCGTAAGCATCCAGACCAAGTCGGGCACCAATCAGTTTCATGGCGGAGCATTCGAATTTATTCGCAACAACGACCTGAATGCATCGAACTGGTTTAGCGGCGCCGTCGATCCTCTCAAGCGCAATCAGTTCGGTGGTTATATCGGTGGCCCCATCTTCAAAGACAAGCTCTTCTTTTTTACGAACTATCAGGGAACGAGAAGTCACTATCAAGCTTCCACAAACTCGACCGACACTCCGACACAGGCCATGCTCAACGGAGACTTCAGCGCAGTCCCGGCTGGCGATATTGATGGTCCGCTTGCTGGAGTCTTTCAAACAGTGAATGGGAAGCCGAACCAGGTCAACCCCAACCTGTTCAGCACGGGTGCTCTTGCTATTGCGAAATCGTTGCCGCTTGGGCAAGACCCATCGACAGGTCTGACTAACTACGCCGCTCCTGCGCAAAAGTTTACCTACAACGAAAATACGACGCGCTTTGACTACACGATTAATCCTAATCAGCGCGTCTTCCTGCGTAGTTTTACTTATCTCTATAACCAACCGGGGGCATCAGTTCCGGGAGATATTCTCGCTGGCGTCAATGGCCAGAATGGAACGTATCTTAATCTGGTCGCTGGCCATACCTGGACGGTTACACCAAGTTTGCTGAATAGCGCGACGCTCTCCTGGGCGGAGATTGACTTCTCCACTGGCACCATCGAGAAAGATGCGGGCGGAAGCCCCATCTGCCTTTCCAGATACATCAATGTCTCGGACCCCGTGGGACAGTGCTATATCGGTGGCCTGTCGGCGTTTGATGGCAATGTACTTTATGGCGGGGGACTTGGCTTCAACGCCTTCACCGGCAACCCGAACGATACCCGTCGCCGCTATTGGTGGTTTACCGATAC
Organism: Granulicella sp. L56; assembly: GCF_009765835.1. Lineage (NCBI taxonomy): Bacteria > Pseudomonadati > Acidobacteriota > Terriglobia > Terriglobales > Acidobacteriaceae > Granulicella > Granulicella sp. L56. The sequence continues at coordinate 2,026,481 of NZ_LMUS01000006.1, forward strand.
GGCAACCAAGACGATCGGCAAGCATACCCTCACCTTTGGAACAGACATCATGCACCGCTATGGCTTTGAGTTTTATGGCGGCAGCGTCAATCCTGCCGTCAGCTTCAACGGCCAATACACGGGCTTTCCATTGTCGGACTTTCTGCTGGGATATCTAAACAACATGAGTCAGGGAGCTGGAGAGAGCGGCAGTGAATCCGGCTACATGATCGGAATCTATGCGCAGGATCAGTTTAAACTGCTCCCGAACCTGACTTTCACGGCCGGTCTGCGCTGGGACCCAAACTTTCCGCTTCAGGTGAGCGGCGGTCGCGGTGCGGCCTTCGTTCCCGGACAGCAGAGCACGCGATATCCAAATGCTCCACTCGGGCTCGTTTTCCCAGGAGACCACGGTATCAACGATGGTCTTATGCCAACCACCTATGGCTACTTCGAGCCTCGTATCGGCCTTGCGTGGCAGGTACATCCCGACACGGTCCTCCGCGCTGGCTTTGGTCTCTTCACCACTCCCCTCGAAGATGCCTTCTACAATCACGTTTGGGATACGGCTCCCTTTGCGCCCTCATATGGGCTGAGTGGAGGCGGCACAACACCATTATCCTTTGACAATCCCTGGAGTAGCTTTACCTCTACAGGAGGCAAAAGTCCGTTCCCGCCATTTGCCTCGCCCTCGCAGCTTCCGCCTTCCAACGCTGCGTTCATTACACCTCTCGCCGTTCCCGCAGTCTTCGCCAGCAATTTCAAGCTGGGCATCACTCAAAGCTGGAATCTCTCGCTCGAACAGTCGTTCGGCAATCAGTTTGTTCTGCATCTGGCCTACGTGGGTTCAGAGTCCTTCCATCAGGCGACCACTGTGGACCAAAATCCTGGGGGCTTTGTGTGCCCCCCTGGTGTTGCTCCTAATCCCAATAACTGTGGCGATGTACGATCAACTTATACGAACTTCGCCCAGATTATTCAGGTACAGCCTGCAGCAACCTCGAGCTATAACGCGCTTCAAGCTGGTGTGGAGAAACGTTTCTCGCACGGTCTTCAGTTCCAGTCCAACTTCACCTGGTCCCATGACACGGACGTAGGCGGTTCGGGCGATCCATCGTTTGAATCCAGCGTTAGCGATCCACATAGTGTTGGTCACGACCGCGGACCGTCGAGCCTGAATTATCCCGTTGTCTCCGTGTCAAATCTGGTCTACAGGTTACCTCTGCTGGCCCACAAAAATGCTCTGATAAAAAACACCTTAGGTGGGTGGGAGATCTCCGGCCTCTATACCGCACAGTCTGGGCCTCCTTTCACCATCAACGGTGGACAAGGCAACAATAACTCCGGATTTCTTGTGGGTCAGGACCGCGCGGATGCTGTCTCCGGACAACCCCTTCAGGTTCGACAGGGTGGTAAGAGTCACTGGGTACACCAGTACCTCAATCCTGCTGCATTTACGAACAACGCATATGGCACGGCTGGAAACTCCAAAAAATTCTCGATTCAGGAGGCCCCAATCAGCACTGCTGATCTGGCAGTAATCAAGAACTGGAGCATCTATGACCGCTATAAGGTTCAATTCCGTTGGGAGGCCTTCAATGCATTGAACCATCCCAGCTTCGGCCAGCCGGATTCCAATCCAGGTGACTCAAACTTCGGCCAGATCACATCGATCGGATCCGTTGCACCACGCGTCATGCAGGGAGGAATAAAGTTCTCCTTCTGAAAATGGACAAAACAGTCCGCCACTACAGAATTCATATTTAGTTCTGTAGTGGCCAAGAAGGTTCAAGCGCCGTAGTTTTCCTTTAGAGATCATCCTGGTCGGTGCGTACGTTGGTACTGTTCGACGTCTTCACAATCGCCGCTTGATCAAAGAAGTTCTAGCCACACTGCATCAACAGAGCTAATGCAACAGGGCTGCGGGCACTTCATTCCAGATCGAAGGCGTAGCTTGGCCTTTGCGCCTCCGCCGGCCCAGGGCAAGCTGGTTCTTGTAAATACGACGGAGCGATTCAAGGGCGCCTATGGTGATGGCGACGGATCTTCAATTTTTTGAAGCCAAGCATCGGTCTGGTTCCGAACTTGATCTCACGATGGTCCTGTTCGATGAGGTCGTTGAGGTACTTGGAAGATCGAATTTTCGTGTGCTTAGATAGCTTCGCTATCGAGAAAATCTTCAAATCCTCGCTCTGGACCGGATGCACCTCCAGCACCTTCTGTCAGCGAACCGCTTCGGCGGCCACTACACGCGCACCGGCGTCGACGTACCACACGCGAGTTGCTCACCTTGAGAATGCTAGACTCGCTTGGCGGTTGCGAAGTGAAGATCAAGGCCATGTGGGCAACGACCGCGCATGGCTGATCGACGTCCTGACCCAGTGGCTGCCATTTATCGGCTATCCTCGTACGATCAATGCGTTGCGCGTCCTTAGCGAAGTTGCCGCGTTGTGAAGACTGCCAGTGCCGCGATGTTCAATCAGCAAGGAGACGTTATGAAAAGCCCACAGAGGACTGTACTGATGAGATCGAACCTCGCCCGGTTTTGCGTTGCAGCACTTCTGGGGCTGCCTTCTGCCATGTCGGCGCAACAACAAACGGCCCCGCCGCCTGGCGCGATCATGCCCAACGTGTTGTACGGCGCGGCCTACTACAACGAGTACATGCCGGCTGACCTGCAGCCAGGCCGACTTGAGAAAGATGTCGCGCTGATGAAAACAGCCGGCATCAGCGTTGTGCGCATGGGCGAATCCACATGGAGCCTGTGGGAACCGGCGGACGGACAATTTGAATACGCGTGGATGGACCGCATCGTCGATGCTATGGGCAAGGCCGGTATCAAAGTCATCATGGGAACGCCCACCTACTCCATCCCCACCTGGATGTGGAAGGCGCATCCCGAGATCCTCGCCCGACCTCTTGGCGGAGCCAGCGTCGGCTATGGCATGCGGCAGAACATGAACACTGACGACCCGAACTACCGTCGATCTGCCGAGCGCCTCATCGTCAACATGGTTAGCCACTACAAGGACAATCCCACTGTCATCGGCTGGCAGATCGATAACGAGACCAGCTCCTACGGCGCCTCAAACCCACAGGTATTCCAAGAGTTTGTCGAACGCCTTAAGAAGAAGTTCGGCACCACCGACGCGCTAAACAAGGCCTGGTTCCTAAACTACTGGGGGCAGGATGTGAATGACTGGAACGACATGCCCACCCGCGACAACGCCACCAGCACCAGCTACAAGCTCGAGTGGTCGCGCTTTGAGCAGGATCGCGTCACCAACTTTCTTGCATGGCAAGCCGCACTCGTACGCGCACATCGCAGGCCCGATCAGTTTGTTACCCAGGACTTCGGCTCCATGATGCGCCTCGACGTCAACGAGCCCGAGGTCGCGAAGGTGCTCGATGTCGTCGCGAATAATCCATACCATGGCACGCAAGACCATATGGACGGTGCGTGGCAGGCGTTGCAGGGCGACTTTTCCCGCTCACTTAAGCACCAGAACTTCCTCGTTACCGAGACCAACGCACAGACACTTGGATGGGACTCGACGATGCAGTTCCCGCCTTATGATGGGCAGCTCCGGTTGGATGTGTACACCGATATTTCCAGCGGCGCCAACATGGTCGAGTACTGGCACTGGCACTCAATTCACGCGGGGCAGGAGACCTACTGGAAGGGCGTGCTGGGCCACGATCTGGAGCCGAACCGGGCCTATGCCGAGGTAAGCCGTATCGCGCATGAACTGCAGGTGATCGGGCCGCAGATCGTGAACATGAAGATCCGCAATGACGTCGCAATCCTCTACAGTCCCGACTCCAGCAATGCGCTCGCCTTTATGCCTTACACTCATGCCGAGCTCAATTGGACGCCAGGTAAAGCGGCGGGCGCATATGGCGCCACGGTCCAACAACTACACAACGCTCTCTACAAGGCGAACGTGGGTGCGGATTTCGTCTTCCCCACGACGGCCGACTTTTCTCAGTACAAGCTGCTGATTGTTCCTTCGCTCTACGTCGCAGACGATGCCTTGCTCAAACGTATCTCGGATTACGTGCACGATGGCGGACACGTACTTATGACCTTCAAAAGCGGATTTACGAACGAGAATTCAGCCGTGCGTTGGGAGAAGGCGCCCGGTCCGCTACGCGATGCTGCCGGCTTCACTTACCAGGAGTTCTCCAATCTTGAGAAGCCGCTTCCTCTTCGCGGCAATCCCTTTCATGTGACTGAGGGAAACATGGTGAGCCAATGGGCGGAATTCCTTCAACCTACCACAGCGAAGGCGCTCGCCACCTATGATCACCCGTTCTTCGGACGTTGGCCCGCGATCACAGAAAACCAGTTCGGAACGGGCACGCTTATCTATGAGGGAACAACTCTCTCTGAGCAATTGCAGCAGGCGGTCGTGCAGCGGGCTCTACAGGATAGCGGTATACCTTTTGATGCGGAAGCCCCTGTATCCTCCATTCGCGTGAAAAGTGGATTGAACGCATCCGGAAAGGCCCTCACGTATATGCTCAACTACTCTTCCTCACCTGTCGCCGTGAAATATGCCGGAGCGCCCGCACATGATCTGCTGACGAAAAGAGCTTTGAGTCCAGGTCAGGTTCTGTCGATCCAGCCATGGGATCTGGTGATCGCCGAAAGTGACAGCGCTACAAGCAAATCCGACCGCTGACAAGAAGAGTTGATAACGATCAATTCCGCATAATCAAATATGGCATGAGCGACCCGTTTCTGATGTAATTTGCTGGATACTTAGTCAGACGATGTCTGAGGTAGTCGGTGAGGTGCACAAGATGAGCATGACTCCTCAACAGTACGATCGGATCATCAAATACCTGGACATCGTTCGTTCGGAATTTAGGCAACGGATCGAATTGAAGCAGCAGGTATTGACAGCGTATGTAGTTGGGTTAGCCGCTATTTTCGGTTTTGTGATTCAGGGGTTTCATTCCAATCCTCTAATTATTAATATTCTTTGGCTCATCCCTTTTATATCGTTGAGTGCAGCGGCCTTCTTTGGCGATCACATGCTAATTAGTATCGCGCTCTCCCGATACATCGAGAACAACCTGGAATGGCTGCTGAACGAAGATGGACTCTCTATCCCCTTCTGGGATCGAAATAGCGCCATCGATCCTGCCGCCAGCATCTTTGGGGTATTGAATTTGATTGAAGGGGCAATCATCTGCCTCCCCACTTGTGCAGTAATCTGCGTACTTCTTTGGCCCTCGCGCCGTGTCTACTGGATAGGAAAGAACTTCGAGATCCTTCTGACCATTTACGCAATTGCCTGCTTATGCCTTTCGGCCTGGCTCGTTACAAAGATGGCGAAGGAAGCACGCGATACGTTTCGCTCCACAAAGGGAAAAAGAGCAAAAACTCGTCCACACCCCGAAGGGTGAGGGCGAGTTGTCAATGCCCCGGTTCTCAACTTTGGAAACATCGCACCGCCATCACTGTGCCATAAGGCATCACATGAGATTTCGATCACAGAAGGTGGGTGGAATCTATTGCGGCTGGCCGTTTAGCTCTCTTGCTATCAATGCGCGATGTTCCACTTTATGTGTCAACCTACAAATTTTGATAGTCAGTTGATTGGCTTTTGTAATAAATGGGGCTGCGTATGTGCGCAGCCCCTTCTTATTTAATTTTGTTGATTTAATTTTCTTTTTTTAAATCGAGAGATTGAGAACGCGGTTGAGTCGTTGGACGAAGGCGGCGGGGTCTTGCAGGGGTACGCCTTCCATCAGCAGGGCCTGATCGAAGAGCATCCATGCGGCATCCTGGGTGACGGCGTCGTCGGAACGCGCAAGCAGTTTCTTGACGATCTCGTGATCGGGATTGATCTCGAGCGTGGGCTTGGGCGCAGGAATGTCTTTCTGGCCCATGGCACGCAGCATCTGCTGCATCTGCAGGGATGGCTCCTCTTCGTCGGAGACGATGCAGGAGGGGCTGTCGGCGAGCCGCACGGAGGCGCGCACATCCTTGACGCGGTCGCCCAGCGCGGCCTTCAGCTTGTCGAGGAGCGGCTTCAACGCTTCGGCCTTGTCTGCCTCGGGCTCGGCTTCGTCCTTCAGGTCGTCGCCGGTCGATGCCTTGTTGACGGCTTTGAGATCGATGTCGCCGTACTTGTCGATGCCGGAGAAGACAATCTCGTCGACATCGTCATCGAGGATGAGAACTTCAATATCTTTCTTCTTGTAGATCTCGAGAAGAGGCGAGGTGCGCAGCAAGGATTCGGAGCCGCCCGTGATGTAGTAGATGCTCTTCTGGCCTTCCTTCATGCGCGACTTTATGTCGGCGAGGCTGGTCAGGCCATCTACCTTGGTGGTCTTGAAGCGGATGAGGTCGAGCAGCGTCTCGCGATTGGCGAAGTCGCTGTAGAGCCCTTCTTTGAGTGGACGGTTGTACTGGGTGATGAACTCCAGATATTTTTCGGGCTGATTGGTTGCGATGTTCTTCAGCTCGGAGAGGATCTTTTTGACGCTGGCGGTGCGGATGCTCGTGAGCACGCGATTCTGCTGGAGAATCTCGCGGCTGACGTTGAGGGGAAGGTCTTCGCTGTCGATGATGCCGCGAACGAAGCGCAGGTACTGGGGGAGAAGCTCTTTGGCGTCATCCATGATGAAGACGCGCTTCACGTAGAGCTTTACGCCGACCTTGTATTCGGCCTGGTAGAGATCGAGCGGGGCCTTCGCGGGAATGTAGAACAGCGTGGTGTAGTCCAGCGTTCCCTCTGCGCGGGTGTGAAACCAGAAGAGCGGGTCCTGCGAATCGCCGGAGATGGATTTGTACAGCTCCTTGTAATCCTCGTCGGTGAGTTCATTTTTGGGGCGACGCCAGAGGGCGCTGGCAGCGTTGACCTGTTCGGTGGTGCGGACTTTATCGGACTTCTTTTCGGCTTCGTTCCACTCGCTCTTGTCGTAGGTCAGGAAGATGGGGAAGGCGATGTGGTTGGAGTACTTCTTCACGATCTCCCGCAGGCGCCAGCTATTGGCGTACGGCTTGCCTTCTTCGTTGAAGTGAAGAAGGATGGTGGTGCCGGCAACTGAGCGCTCTGCGGGCTCGATCTCGAAGCCAGTCTTGCCGTCGCTCACCCAGTGCCATGCCTGCTCTTTCCCGGCCTTGCGGGAGACGACCTCGATGCGATCAGCCACCATGAAGGCGCTGTAGAAACCTACTCCGAACTGGCCGATGAGATTTGAATCTTTCTTCGCGTCGCCGGAGAGCTGCGCGAGGAAGTTTTTCGTTCCAGAGCGGGCGATGGTGCCGAGGTGAGAGATGAGGTCCTCTTCATTCATGCCGATGCCGGTGTCGGCGATGGTGAGAGTGCCTTTTTCCTCGTCGAGCTCGAGATCGATGCGAGGGTTGAAGGGGAGCGCCTTGTAGATATCGTCGGTAAGGGTCAGGTGGCGCAGCTTATCGAGCGCATCGGAGGAGTTGGAGATGAGCTCTCGCAGGAAGATCTCTGGATGCGAATAGAGAGAGTGGATGATGAGCTGGAGTAGCTGACTGACTTCGGTTTGAAATTCACGCTTCGACATGACTTCATTATAAAAAAACTGAAGCGAGGAGGACGTGCGTGGCTGCTTATTGGCCGAGATCAGCCCATGTGGCGGACGGTCATCTGAGGAATGCGGACGTTGGGAGGCTGGAGGCAGGCGAAGACGATGGCCTCGGCAACTTCCTGCGGCTCCATCATGTGGGAGTTGCGGACGTAGTCTTCGGTGCGGCCGTTTCCAACGGCGAACTCCGTCTTCATGCCTCCGGGACAGATGGCTCCGACCTTGATGCCGTGTTTGCGCAGCTCGGCGTCCAGCGATTGCGCGAAGCCTACCTGTGCGAATTTGCTGGCAGAGTAGACGGCTTCTCCGGCGACTCCCTGTAACCCGGCGACGGATGAGATAAAGACGATCGTGCCATGTTTTTGCTCGATCATGTGCGGAGCCGCGTGGCGGGAGAAGAGGAAGCCCGACTTCACATTGGCGTTCATCAGGGCGTCGTACTCCTCGGCTGAGGTATCGACGAGATTTTTGTAGTTCCCGGCACCGGCGTTGTTGATGAGGATGTCGAGGTGGCCAAAGGTAGCGATGGCGAGCGCGATGGCCTGCTGGGCTGTGGCTTCTTTGGCGGCGTCTCCAGTAAAGAAGACGGCCTTTGTGCCTAGAGCTTCGATCTCGGCGCAGAGCTGGCGAAGGCGCTCTTCGCGGCGGGCGGTGACGACAATATTTGCTCCCTGTTGGGCGAGGGCCACCGCAGTCGCACAGCCCAGCCCGGAACTGGCTCCCGTAACGAGGGCGGTTTTTCCGGCAAGAGAGAGGGGGGATATCGTCATTGCGCTGAGCAAGCTCCTGAATTTCGATGCTACCATCCGGCTATGTCGATGGATGCGGCGGTGCTGGTGGAGGCGCGAGGGCTGGTGAAGGAATATTCACGCGATGGCGGTGCGTCGCGCGTGGTGGATGATGTATCCTTTGCGATTCGCCGGGGCGAGACGATGGGGCTGGTGGGAGAGTCCGGCTCTGGCAAGAGCACGGTGGCGCGAATATTGCTGCGCCTGATTGAGCCGACGGCGGGCTTGGTCTTGTATGACGGGGTGGATTTGCTTGCAGCGTCTGCGCGGGAGATGCGAGGTCTGCGGCGCCGGATGCAGATCGTCTTTCAGGATCCCTATGCTGCACTGAATCCGCGTATGAAAGTCAGCCAGATTTTGGCCGAGCCATTTGCGATTCATGGCGAGCAAGGGATTGCTTCCAGAGAGCATCTGGAAGGGATGTTGCAGGAGGTCGGGCTGGATGTGTCCGCGCTGGAGCGTTATCCGCACGAGTTCAGCGGCGGTCAGCGGCAGCGCATCAATATTGCGCGTGCCCTGGCGCTGCGGCCGGAGTTTCTGGTGCTGGACGAGCCGGTCAGTGCGCTGGATGTCTCGGTCGGGGCGCAGGTGGTGAACCTGCTGCGCGAGTTACAGCGAAAGTACGGGCTCACCTATCTGTTCATCTCGCATTCGATGCCGCTGGTGCGCTATCTTTGCGATCGCGTCGCCGTGATGCAGCGCGGGCGGCTGGTGGAGTATGGAGACTGCGAGCAGGTTTGCGAGGCTCCGCGGCACGAGTACACCCGTGGGCTGATTGCGGCTACGCCGGAGATGCCCGTCTTCGCGGAGTGAAGACACGGTTAGCAAATACAATTGAAGATGGATGCTCTTCGGTTTTAGCTCGCATTGGCACTATCTTTGGCTGGTCACGGCCTCGTCGTTCGCTGGCGTGATGAATGCTATGGCGGGCGGCGGCTCGTTTTTGTCGTTTCCGGCGATGCTGTCGATGGGAGTGCTACCGGTTCAGGCGAATGCGACGAATACAGTGGCTCTGTGGCCGGGGCAGTTGACCTCGCTGGCTACGTTGAAGTCGGATGTTCGCAAAGACCTGCTGCCGGTTATCGTGCTCGCTTCGATCCTTGGAGGATTGACCGGAGCTGAAGTTCTGCTGCGGACGAACCAGGTCACGTTTCTGTATCTCATTCCGTGGCTGTTGTTGATGGGAGCGGTGATCTTCGGGATCAGCGGACCAGTATCGCGCTGGCTGCGGGCTCGCTCTGCGGAGCCTCATGCGGAACGTACTCCACGATATCTTCCGCTGTTTTGCTCATTGTTTCCTATCTGCTTCTATATCGGATACTTTGGCGCGGGTGGTGGTTTTCTTGTCATGACGGTGCTTGCCTTGTTCGGCGTGGAGGAGATGCACTCGCTGAACGCCATGAAGATTGTCGCCGCCTGCCTTTCGAACTTTGTGGCCATCATCACCTTTATCGTGCGCGGAGCGGTCTTGTGGCATTATTGCCTGATCTCAATGATGTTTGCTGCAGCGGGAGGGTATATCGGCGCACGCTATGCGCGGCGCATGAACCCAGAGGTTCTGCGTATGATCGTGGTAATCACGGGATGTGTTATTTCGGCCTATTTCTTCTGGAGACAGCGCTAATGCGACAGGACACAATCGATTTTATCGGCTACGTTGCGGCCACCTGCACTACGGTATCTTTTCTTCCGCAGTTGATCCGCGTGCTGCGGCTGCGCTCGGCGAGAGAGATTTCGTTGGGGATGTTTTTGATCTTCTCGGTTGGAACGGCGCTATGGCTGACCTACGGTGTGCTACTGCGCTCTAAGCCCATCATCGCGGCCAATGCGGTGACATTTGTGCTGGCGATGAGCATCCTGGTGTTGAAGCTGCGCTTCGATCGCGACGCGCTGAAAGAGGTAAAAGGAGTATGAGCCACGAAGGAATTCGGATAGTGAGCGCGGACGATGCTCAGCGCGAGGCCGCCGAAGAAAAGCAATTGCACGCGGACGCCGTGACTCCGAAGAAGGTGCGCGTCATGAAGACCGAGGGGACCGGCGTCGAGATCGACTGGAAGGATGGTCATCACAGCTCCTGGAATTTCGCGTGGCTTCGCAATGCCTGCCCCTGCGCGACCTGCCATGAAGAGCGCGAAAAGAGCGGGCGCAAGCCGGGTGCGGCAAAGCCCAAGCCACAGGCGCTGCTGGCGATGTATGAGGCGCCAGCGCGGCCGGTCGAAGTAACTCCGGTGGGCAAGTATGCGTTGAAATTTAAATGGAACGACGGGCACGAGTCCGGGATTTACTCGTGGGATTATCTGCGGCGCGTTTGCCAGTGCGCGGAGTGCGCGGCGAAGGGCTGACCTCTCCCGGCTTGAGATAGACCAGCTTCTGCAGGCGCGGTGTGCGTGCGACTGCGGCGAGCGAATATTCGTCGAGCTTGTCGAGGAAGGCGGCGTAGGCGCTATCGAGCGCGCCTTTGAGGATGCATGCCCCGGCAAGCGGGCAGAGTTGGGAGTAGCAGTCAATGACAGAGTCTCCAGGTTCGACTACCCGCAGAATCTCACCAACGGAGATCGACTCGGCAGCGCGCGCCAGCCGCAACCCTCCGCCTGCTCCTTTGCTGGTGATGAGAAATCCCTGCTGCCCTAATTGGTGCGCCACCTTAACCAGATGAGCATAGGGAACGTTGAACATGCCAGCGGCGGCACGGACAGTGACCGTGGCCTGCATGGGCTCGGGGCGGCTGCCGAGATACATCAGCAGCCGCAGGGCCAGGTCCGAAAAGCGGTTGATACGCATGAAAGAACGGCTCCGATAATTTAGGCGTTCGCCAGTTCCGTCACGAAGGACGGATCAGGAGCGAATGCTTCACTATAACGGTCGGCGAGGAGAACGTTCAGTTCATCGAGAATCCTCTCGACGGCTGCCATGAATCCCACCGGTCCGCAGTAATAGAAATCGGTAGCCTGTTCAAAGAGATAAGGACGCAGGGAGTCGACTGTAAGGCGGCCCTCCACATCGAAGTCGCAGCCTTGCACGTCGGCTGGCGATACCTTCTCGTAGTAAACAAGAGCGCGGGTATGCGGGTGGGCAGCGGCAAGCGCGCGAACCTCGTCGCGGAAGGCATGGTGTCTTCGCTGCGTTGTGGCATGAACAAACAGCACAGGGCGCGAGTTGGAGTTGCGTGCGAGGTGCTCGAACATGCAGATGGCCGGAGTGATGCCGACGCCTCCGCTCAGAAGCACCACGGGCTTGCTGTTGTCACGCAGAACGAAGTCGCCCTGTGGCACATGCGCCAGGATGGTGTCGCCCTCGTGCACCGACTCGTGAAGGTGATTGGAGATGAGGCCGTTTTCCGCTGCTGCGATGTGCGCTGGTGCAGTTTCACGTTTGACGCTGATACGGTAGGTGCGGCCATCGGCAATCTTCGAGAGGCTGTACTGGCGGATCTGCGTGAAGGCAGAGTCGGGAACGTGCGCTTTGACGCCGAGATACTGTCCCGGCTGGAACGGCGGCAACGATGCGCCCGTGGGAGATACGAGGTGGAACGATGTAATGGTCTCACTTTCCACCACCTTGCGCTCGACCTTGAGCGGAGCATAACCGGCCCATCCGCCGGGCTGCTGCTGACCTTCGGTGTAAAGTTTCTGTTCTTCTCCGATCATGATCTTCGCAAGCTGACCGTACGCTGCTCCCCAGGCATCGATCACCGCGGGTGTAGCGGCCTCGCCAAGCACGGTGCGAATGGCGCGCAGCAGATGATCGCCGACAATGGGATAGTGCTCGGGCTGAACTTCGAGGCTGGCGTGTTTGTGCGTGATGCGGTTGACCATGCCGCCAAGCTTGTCGAGCTTGTCGATGTGGGCCGCATAGGCAAGGATGGAGGCCGCGAGGCTGCGCGCCTGTCCACCGTTCTGCTGGTTTGCAGGATTGAAGATGTCGAACAGGGATGGATTTTCATCGAAGAGCGTGCGGTAGAACTCGGTCGTGATGGTTTCGCCGTGCTGCTGAAGAACGGGGACGGTAGCCTGAACGATTTCCTTTTGTTGTTGGAGCATAAATTTTCTCCCTTTTTAAATATGTATTTCGTATACATATTTATTTTCGAGATAGAGCTCATTAAACGCAAGGAATAGGCGATAACCGCGCGCATCGAGGAAATTGATAGGGTCTATTACCCGATGCTCAGGACAGCGAGTGCTTCTTCGACGCTGTTGGCGACGAGGAGGATCTCGCAGCTCTTCTGCTTCAGCATTCCCTCGGCCACAGCATGGTTGAGGAAGTTCAGCAGCTGGTTGTAGAAGCCGTTGATGTTCAAGAGCACGATTGGTTTGTTGTGCAGCTTGAGTGTCTGCCAGGCGAGCACTTCAAACATCTCTTCGAGCGTTCCAAAACCGCCGGGCATGATGATGAATGCATCGGACTTCTCGCCCATCAGGGCTTTGCGCGTGTGCATGGTGTCGACGACGTGCAGTTCGGTGATGCCGTGGTGTGCTACTTCAAGATCGACGAGGACCTCGGGAATGACGCCAACGACGCGCCCTCCGTGTGTCAATGCAGATTCCGCGACGGCGCACATGAGACCTACTTTGGCTCCGCCGTAGATAACGCCGATATCATGTGCGGCAAGAGCTTTGCCCAGATCGTCGGCAGCTTTTTGATAGGCAGGATCGGCGCCACTGGCGGATGCGCAAAAGACGGCAATATTGTGAATGGACATGCCTCTAGAATATCGTCCGCCCGTCGGTGGACGATAAATTACCACAGATATTTTGCGGGGTTTTATGGTGGAGCAGGGCAGGCATAGGATGCCTGCCCTGGGGATGCGAAGAGAATTAGTTGAGCGTAACCGTGGATCCGCTGAATCCGGCTGAGACTTCAAGAACAATCGTCCCCGCTGGGTGAGCGTCGGTGGCCGAGTTAGTGACGATGCGCGTGCCGGGGGCCAGTTCGAGGTGGATGGTCTCACCGGCCTTCAACGTTACGACTGTATCGCCGGCTTTGAGATCCATCGCTGCGGCAGAAGCATTATGGAGTTGGAACTTCACCGTCTTCGATCGAGCGAACATGGCGTTGGTGGGAGCGCCCATGTTAATGGGTGAAGCATACAGGGCCTGCGATGCAAACAAGCAGGCTACGGCAATCGGCGTGACAAAAAGAGAATGGCGAATCATAAGGACACTCCTGTCGATGCGGCAATGTTTTGGGGTACGGGGCCGCCCATCCACGCAAAGAGCGCGGTATGGCATAAGCCACGCATAGAATTTCTTGCAGGCCGGGTGTTTAAGGCAAAGTACGCGTAGCACCCATCTGGATTGGGTTTTTTAGGGACGCGGAGCTACGCGGAAAGATAGTTAGTCGACGTTGATGGTTTGGTTCGGTTTGCTCGCATCCACCACTACAAGAACGTCCCCGGGATTGTGTGTCTTCATGCTGCTGTAGACGGTGACGGAGGTTCCGGCAGGGATCGTGATGTGCGTGACCTTGTGCGAGGCCAATGTTTTGACCTTCGAACCAACTTTGATCTGGCGCGGATACTCGGCGGTGTTGTTGAAATCGACATTGACACCCGCAGAGCTGCTGCTGGTGGTTGCGGTGCTCTTGTCTTTGTGGAAGATGCTGGCGAATGGCGCAGCGTAAAGCATGGTCGAAGAGCAAGCGGCGGCGAGAACGAGGACAAGTGTTTTCTGGCGGAGCATGAGTTTCTCCCTTGATGCTGGATGACGACGGGATCTCTCTGCCATGGATCAGGAAGCTCGTCGTTGTGTATGGTTACGCAGTTTCGATGTGAGTTGTTCCGCATTCGATGAAAAATATTTGTGCGCTGTATCAGAAAAACTCGTCAGTATTTGCTGGAATTATTCCGATCAATAGATGCACATCATGTGTTGTCAATGATACCCATCACATGTCGTCAATCTCAATGTACAGACGGTTAAAAAACTGTTGCGGCGCCTACACGTAAAATTGAGATTGGAGCTTTAGCAATGCCATCGGAGTTAGTAGCAAATATGAACCCGCAGCAGCGGGAGGGCGTCGAAGCTGTCGATGGCCCGGTGCTGCTGCTGGCCGGAGCGGGCAGCGGCAAGACCCGCGTGATTACGCATCGCATCGCCTATCTTATTAAGGAGAGAGGCGTTCCGGCGGACTCGATTCTGGCGGTAACCTTCACGAACAAGGCTGCCAAAGAGATGGCCGAGCGAGTCGACAAGATTCTCGGGCATACTTCGCTGGCGAAGCCCATGCTGGCCACCTTCCACTCTTTCTGCGTGCGTGTCCTGCGCCGCGATATCGAAGCCATGCGTGTCAACGGCGTCGGGTTGACGCGAACCTTCGCCATCTACGACGAGACCGACCAGCAGGCAGTTGTTAAGCAAGCGTTAAAACGTTTGGCCATCGATGACAAATCATTGAAGCCGCGTGTCGCGCTGGGGCGCATCTCGTGGGCGAAGAACCACATGATCGACCCGCAGGAGTATTTCCTGGCGAGCGCCAACCCGATGGAGGAGAAGATCGCGCACATCTTCGAGATCTATCGCAAGGAATTGTTCAAGGCGAATGCGCTGGACTTTGACGATCTGCTGCTGGAGACGGTGCGCCTGCTGAAATCTTCAAGCGAGGTAAGAGAGAGGTACAATCGCCGTTATCGCTATCTGATGATCGACGAGTATCAGGACACGAACCGTCCGCAGTACGAGTTGATGAAGCTGTTGACCGGGCCGGAGGGAAATGTCTGCGTCGTCGGTGATGAGGACCAGTCTATCTATAGCTGGCGCGGCGCCGACATCCGCAACATTTTGGAATTCGAAAAAGATTTTCCCAAGGTTCGAACGATTCGGCTGGAGCAGAACTATCGCTCGACGCAGGTGATCCTCGAAGGAGCGTCGGCGGTCGTTGCGCAGAATACGCAGCGCAAGGGGAAGAACCTTTGGACCTCGCGTGAAGGCGGCTCCCTGATTGGCTTCTATGAAGCGCCGGACGGCGAGAATGAAGCGCTGTTCATTGCGGACCGCATCCAGAAGTATCTTCGTGCGGCGGGAGAGCAGGAAGACGCGCCGCGCTGCGCCGTACTGTACCGGACTAATTCGCAGTCGCGATTAGTGGAAGAGGCGTTGCGCCGATATCAGATTCAGTACCACATGGTCGGCGGATTCAGCTTCTACGACCGCGCCGAGGTGAAAGACATCATCAGCTATATGAAGCTGGTGCAGAATGTGCACGACTCCATCGCGCTGAGCCGCGTGGTCAATTCTCCTCCGCGAGGCATCGGCAAGACGACGATGGAGACGCTGGAGCGGATGGCGCTCTCTTCCGGCATGAGTACATGGGACGCTATCGGCATCGCGATCGAAGATAAGCTGCTGCCGCAGCGAGCGCTGATTGCGCTGAGTGGCTTTCGCCGTCTGATCGAAGATGCGCGCGCGATGCTCGGCCCCGGATTTGCCGAGAAGCTCACCGAAGATTTGGCAGGGGATGTGGATCAAGGAGCGGACAGCGAAGATGCCTCCTTTGATGTTGCAGAGCTGGAGGCCGCTCCTGCGGTGGACGACGAGGCCGATACTTCATTCGACACCAGCTTCAACTTCGGTTTTGACTTCGGCCCCAGTGAAGAGATTTCTACGATCGCCCCAGAGAACGCTGTCGATTCCGATGCCGCTCACGAGATTGGCGCTGTTTCGTTCAATCCTTTTGCGCCAGTGGTGTTGAAGAAATCGGCTGCGGGGTCTCGCGGCAGAACCGCTTCGGCGGCTAAGAGTGAAGATGTTGTATCCGGCGCGGCGCAGGAGAAGCCTGCTTTCCGCAAGCCCGGTGATGCGGCCACCTTGCCTGAGTTGATTAAATTTTTGAATGATCGCAGTGGTTACATCCGGGTGCTGGAAGATGAGGCCACACCGGAGTCATTTTCGCGGATCGAAAATCTTAAGGAACTCGCCAACGCTGCGCAGGACGCGCAGGAGCGCGGCGAGACGCTGCACGAGTTTCTCGATCACGCGGCGCTGGTGAGCGATGCTGACTCTTATTCCTCTGACGCTCGCGTAACGCTGATGACGCTGCATGCAGCAAAGGGGTTGGAGTTTCCGCTGGTCTTTCTGGCGGGTATGGAGGAGGGACTCTTTCCTCACTCGCGCACATTTACTGACCCCACGGGACTCGAAGAAGAGCGTCGCCTCTGCTATGTCGGCATGACCCGGGCGATGGATACGCTGGTGATGACGCGCGCCCGTTATCGTCGCCGCTACGGCAGCGACATGCCGGAGTCGAGCGTCCCTTCGCGCTTTCTTGAGGAGGTGCCATCGCGTCTGGTCGAAGACCTGGGCAGTCCACCGGCCCGGCCTCAGTTCTCAGGCTTGGATTATGGAAATTCCTACTCCACTCCATACCCCAAGGCGAACCGGTTTGGCGGCGGCAACGCCGAGGCAGGCGAGCGCCATTACAGCTACGAAGACGAAGACCAGAGCGCCTCAAGGTCGGGATCAGGCAGCTCGGCAACGAGCGCTGGCCGCTCGAAGTTCAGCAAAACTGCTGCTCCGGGGCAGTCTATCGACAACATTGCGAGCTTCTTTGCTGGCCGCGGACAGAAGATCTCGCGGCCAAAGCTGGGCATTCCCGAGGCCACCGGCAAGACCGGACTGCAGCAGGGAGCCCGCGTCCGCCACCCCAAGTATGGCGAAGGAACCGTCTTTCGCCGCGAAGGCGATGGGGATGACGCGAAGATTACAGTACAATTTCAACAGCACGGCGTGAAGAAGCTGGTGGAGAAGTTCGCCCAGCTGGAACGCCTCTAAAGTTCTGAAAAATCGCACTTATAGAAAGATTGGCACCGAATCATGGCAAATACCAAGAGCATCACCGATACCGAAGAGCGCAAGAAGGTAAAGCGCGCAGCACGCAAGAAGGCCGCCCCCAAGGCAAAGCGCACCGGCGCTCGCGGCGAGAACAAGGCCAAGATCAAGAAGGCTTCACGCGGTCAGAGCAAGCGGTAACGGCACGATGCTCTGAGCGGAACCGATAGCGCGGCCTTTGCCGCCGAGGGCTCCGCTCAGGGCAAGTTGCTTCGGACGAGTGTCAAAGCTGCTCCAGATAATTCTGTTTGAGGAGCAATCCCGCTGGCCAGACAGATATTTCGTACCAAATCGATCGACAAGCTGATCTCTGAATCGGAGAGGCCGGAGCACGCGTTGAAGAAGACGCTTGGCCCGGTCTCTTTGACTGCGCTCGGCATCGGCGCTGTGATCGGGTCGGGAATCTTCACTGTCATCGGCGTGGCGATTGGCGGCAACCCCGCTGCACTGGCCTCGTGGTCGGATTCGCCCGTCATCGATCTGCTGCTGCACCACGGAGCCATCGCCGGACGTCCCGGCGCTGGGCCAGCGCTGGCAATTTCGCTGGTGCTGGTGGCAATCGTCTGCGCGCTGACTGGCCTCTGTTACGCCGAACTCGCATCGATGATCCCCATTGCGGGCTCGGCCTACACCTATACCTATGCGACGCTCGGCGAATTGGTGGCGTGGATCATTGGCTGGGACCTGATCCTCGAATATGCCTTCAGCAATATGAGTGTCAGCGTCGGTTTCGCGGCGCATGTGGTCGCGCTGCTGGACTGGATGGGGCTGCGCATCTCGCCCAAATGGCTGTCTCCGGCTTATCTGCCGCTTGGCTTGCAAGATCTTCAGGGTCACGACATCTACACCCCAGGGTGGCATGCAGGCTTCAACATCCCCGCATTTTTGATCGTGCTGCTGCTGACCGTGGTGCTGGTGCGCGGCATCCGCGAGTCGGCCCGGACCAACAACATTATGGTGCTGGTTAAGATCGCGGCGATTCTGCTGTTCGTCTTCTTCGGTCTCAGCTTCATTCACCCGGCCAACTACACGCCGTTCTCGCCCAATGGCTGGAGCGGCATCCTCGCGGGCGGCTCGATCATCTTCTTCACCTATATCGGCTTCGATTCCATCTCCACGGCGAGCGAGGAGTGCAAGAATCCGCGCCGCGACGTTCCCATAGGAATCATCGCAACGCTGATTGTGTGCACCATCCTGTACATCGGCGTGGCCGTAGTGCTGACCGGCCTGGTTCCCTGGCAGTCTGTCGCCGGAGACGGTGCTCCAGTCGTCAACGCGCTGAAGCGGGTCGCCATGACCGCGCCCGGCGGCCACAGGTTGCACTGGGTACGGCTCGCCGTCCTGATTGGCGCACTGGTGGGAATGGTCTCATCCATTCTGGTCTTCCAACTGGGACAGGCTCGGGTCTGGTTTGCGATGTCGCGCGACCGCCTTCTGCCCGACGTCTTCAGCCGGGTTCATCCGAAGTTCCGCACGCCTGCCTTTGCTACCTGGGTCGCGGGAATTCTCGTGGCCATTCCGGCGGGTCTCTTCGACGTAGGCACCTTCGCCGAGATGTCGAACATCGGGACGCTCTTCGCCTTTGTGCTGGTCTCGATCGGCGTGATCGTGTTGCGCGTCCGGCAGCCGGAGCGGCCACGCGGATTTCGTGTGCCCTTTGGGCCGGTCATTCCGGTGTTGTCGGTGTTCTTTTGCATCTTGCTGATGGCGGGGCTGCCGGCGAAGACGTGGATTCGCTTCTTCGTCTGGCTGATTATTGGCTTGGTGGTCTATATCTTTTACAGCCGCAAGCGCAGCGAGTTTTACAAGGGTTAGCGCACGCTGGGCCTTTTCAAAAGCTGTCTTAAGACCGTCGAATCCAAATGTACCGTTGAGCTTTCAGAAAGAAAAGGCAAATACAGGGGTCTCTCCACTACGCTTCGCTTTGGTCGAGATGACGTGCTTTTTATGCACTCCGTAACCAAGGCGAACTTACGTCATCTCGACCGAAGGCGGCGTTTTTGCCGCCGTAGTGGAGAGACCCCTGTATTTCATTTGATCCATCAGGCAGCAGGGCACGCCATCTGTGCATCCGCTCTAAACTAATACGAATGGCTAAACGAACTACAAAGCGAGACGCGGAGATCGATGTGGTCGACTGGCTCCGCAAACTTCCCAAGGCAGAGCTGCATCTGCATCTCGAAGGCACCATCCTGCCGGAGACGCTGGTTGAGTTGAGCCGTCGTCATGACGCCGGGCCTCTCACTCTCGAATCCGCTCGTGAGCTTTATAAGTACGAGAACTTTCTTGGCTTCCTCATGTCCTTCAAGGCCGTCACCGAGCGCCTGCGCGGGCCAGAGGACTACGAACTGATCACCTACAACATGATTCGGGAGCTGGCGGCCCAGGGAGTCATGCACGCCGAGGTGTATATCTCCTTCGGAATCATCTTTTACTGGAAGAAGACCGAGGTCGAGCCTTTCGTCGAGGCCATCGAGCGGGGACGCATCCGCGGCGAGCAGGAGTTCGGCACGACCATTCTCTGGATCATCGACGCTGTTCGTCACTTCGGTGCGGACGAGGCAGCAAAGGTATTTCGCAAGGCGGCGGAGTTGCAGCCGAAGTATCCCAGCATCATCGGCATCGGCATCGGCGGTGATGAGGCCCGTGGCGGAGCCGATCTCTTCCGCGAACTATATGCGGAAGCAAAGCAGGCTGGCCTGCGCCTCACCGCTCATGCAGGAGAATCGGTGGGGCCGGAGAGCATCTGGGCGGCGATCAATATCGGTGCCGAACGCATAGGCCACGCCCTCTCGGCTCAGCACGATCCTGAATTAATGGAAGTGCTGGCGCACAAACAGATTCCGCTGGAGATCAACGTCACCAGCAACATCCGAACCGGCTGTTGTCCCAGCTTTGACGAGCATCCGCTGCGTCAATACTTCGACTCCGGCCTGATGGTCACGCTCAACTCGGACGATCCGCCAATGTTTGGCAGCAATTTATTGGAAGAGTACATTCTGGCCCAGGAGCGCTACGGCTTCACGCTGGAACAGATGCGCGAGCTTGCAGCGAATTCCGTTGAAGCGAGTTTCTTGCCTCCGGAACGAAAGCTGGCGCTTTTGCGGCAGGTTGAGCAGTACGGCTGGTAGAAGTTATCTTCCGTCAGGAGCAGGCACCATCACGGCGTTAGGGTCTACCTTCGGAATACCGAAGTGGCCACTGAGGTGGACGAGGTCGAGCGGGCGCAGATCGCAGGTGATCTGGATAATGCTCATATCGCGCGGAGAGCGCGTGAGCACGACCACGCCACTGATGTTCGGGCCAGAGTTATGCAGCCAGAGGTCGGTGATGGCGCCGCGGGGCTGTGCCGACGACTCTGGCGACTGATTAGCATTGACCAGGTGTTTCCAGCCTGCTGCGTGATAGCTGGCAATGATGCCGCTCATCACCTCGGGTGTGTAAAAGGCAGGCTCCGAGTAGTGGTAGTTGTCGACGGATATACCTGTCAGCGCAGTAGCGGCGCGCTCTGAGCTCATTCCGCCGGACTGCAGCAGTGCCTGCGCCACCTGCATCATGGTGCGGTCGAAGCTGAAAGCAGTGTGGCTGGCGGGCTGATTTGCGAGTTCTGTCCACGCGTTCTGGATTTCCGCAGGCTGCTGTGCCGACGCAGTGGAAGCACCGGTCAGTGACGCACAGGCCACAACAGCGAGCAAGGCAAAGGTGGGCAGCGCAAAGCGCAGACGCATATTCATGGGAGCTCTCCCTGTGTAGTTAGACACGGATGCAACCTTAGAGTTTCCTGCCTGCCGCATAATTTCGCAGCAGGCAAAGCCGAGAAGATGGGCCGTTCTACTCGACGACGACAGCCATGGCGAAGCCGTCATAGCCTTTGCTGCCAACTGTTTGCAGCGCAGTGGCTTGCAGTCGGGGTTCGGACTTCAGCACGTCGAAGAGTTGTCGCGCGCCCAGCACATTCGGGTCTTCACTGGATGCGTCGATGACCTCGCCGTCGCGGATGACGTTGTCGACAAGGATGAGCGTCCCTTTGCGGGAGAGCTTCAAGGACCATGCCAGATAATTCGGAATATTCTTCTTGTCGGCGTCGATGAAGATCAGGTCGAAGGGGCCTTCGCCTTCTTTCACAAGCAACGGCAGCGTATCGAGCGCAGCTCCCTGCCGCACTGTGACCAACTTGTCCAGCCCTGCCCGCGCAATGTTCCTGCGAGCGACCTCGGCATGCTTGGCATCGAATTCGAGCGTTATGAGTCGGCCATCTTCAGGAAGCGCTCTCGCGAGCCACATGGTGCTGTAGCCGCCCAGAGTCCCGATCTCGAGAATTTTGCGCGCTCCTGCGATGCGTGCCAACAGATGCAATAGCTTTCCCTGGTTAGGTGCAACATCGATGGCGGGCAAGCCAGCGGCTACATTGGCTGCCTGCGCCTCTTCAAGAACCGTATCAGCGGGAATCAGTTGATCGGTGATGTACCGGTCAACCTGTTTCCACAACTCTGCGCCTTCAGCCATAGCCTCTCTTCTCCTGGTTCCTGAGTTATTGTGGCGGCTTCGGAGCGAAGTAGCCCTTCTGTGCGCGGACGTGATATCGCGGATCAAGTGCCTGTAGGTAAATCGTCCGGAACGCGCCATCCTGCTTGAAGTCGGCGGGGCGATAGACCAGCGAGTACTGGCTGCGCAGTTCTTGCTCGATGTTGTGGAAGCCGACGGCGACATCCTCGATCTTTGTGGGATAGAAGGCTTGCCCGCCAGTTGCCTCCGAGATGGCCTTCAGCACGTCGTCGCCCTTGTCGCGGCTGGGGCTGACGTTGGTGCTGATGGCGTACACGATGGTATTGGCGCGCTGGCACATCTTGATGGCATCGCTCTCCTGCGCCCGGCTGTAGTTGTCGTCGCCGTCGGAGACAAGAATCAATGCACGTCGCACCGAACCCGGTTCAGGCAGGTTCAGCATCTGGTCGCGGCAGGTCTTGTACAGCGCATCGTAGAGGGCCGTACCGCCGCCGGGGCGCAGCTTGCGAATGCCTTGGTTCAGTTGATCGACGTTGTTGGTGAAGCCCTGCGCTACGTCGGTCGCGATATCGAAGCCCTCGACGAACGCCTTGTCGTTGAGGTGCAGTATCTGAAGCAGGAACTCGATCGCGGAGTCCTGCTCGAACTGGAAGCGCTGGCGGATCGAGCTGCTGGTGTCCAGCATAATGCCGACGCGAAGCGGCAGATTGGTCTGCTGCGTAAAGCCGAGGACCGCCTCCGGTGGACGTCCGTCGTCGAGCAGGCCGAAGTTCTGACGCTGCAGCCCGGTGATGAAGCGACCCTTCTTATCGGTGACGGTAAAGATCAGGTTAACTTCGTTGACCTGGACCTGAATGGTCGTAATCGGCTCTTCCTGCGACGAAGTCTGGCCCTGGGGGGTGGTATTGGGGGTAGACTGCGCTGCCGGTTGATTCGCGAGAGGAGTGGACAGAGGGCTGGGAGGAGTCGCTTTTGTCTGCGCGTGCAAAGGCGCAGCGGCAAATGCAACTGGGAGCAGCAAAGCAAAGGTCAACAGCCCGGGCCTACGATGGGTACGGTTAGATGCAGTCACAAGCATTGATTTTACTCAACTTCCCCAAAGCCCGTCCGAATCTTCTCCAGAAATGCCTGCAACTCCTGGGGCAGGGGAGCGTCTATGTCCATAACCTTCTTGCTTTGAGGGTGGGTAAAGGCCAGATGCGCCGCATGAAGAAAGTTTCGCTCGAGCTCCAGGGCGGTCTCGCCGTCGCCGATGCGGTGCGGCGCGCCATAGAGGTTGTCGCCAACCACGGGATGCCCCAGCGACTGCATATGCACGCGAATCTGGTGCGTCCGCCCGGTCTCGATGCGAACCTCGACCAGCGTAAACTGGCCATAGTCGGACTTGATGCGCTCCACAACCTTTACATGTGAGACAGCCGAGCGCCCATCTGGCCGTCGCGTCGTCATTCGTATGCGGCGAACTAAATCGCGCGCAATCGGCAGGTTGACGGTCGTCTCGTCCTTGGCGACGTGGCCGTGGACCAGCGCGATGTAGGTCTTGGCAATCTCGCGCTGCGAAAACATCTCCCCCAGCTTACGGTGGGTGCTGTCGTCCTTAGCCACCACGATGATGCCGCTGGTCTGCTTGTCCAGCCGGTGCACGATGCCGGGTCGAAGCTCGCCGCCCACGTCCGACAGCTTGGCAAAGTGAAAGAGGAGGGCATTGACCAGCGTCCCGCGATTCCGCGCATCCTCGCTCGCGCCCGAACCCGCATGGACCATCATGCCCGCCGGCTTGTTGATGACGGCAAGGTATTGGTCTTCGTAGAGCACGTCGAGCGGAATGTCCTCGGGAATCGCGTGAAGCGGCGGCGGATGCGGTGCGCCTTCGATCTCGATGGACTCGCCTCCGTGCAGCTTGTGCTTCGGCTTGGCGGTCTGGCCATCGACGCGTACCTGGCCGTTTTCAATCAGCATCTGCACCCGCGCCCGGCTGATGTCCGGGATCGCCTGCGCCAGATACTGGTCGAGCCGCAGTCCGGCAGCCGCTACGTCGGCAGCAAAGGTGCGAATTCCATCTTCCGTCTCATCTTCAATATCGAGCACTGGAACAGGTAGGGGTTCAGTCTCTTCGACGCCGCGCGTGGCGCGGTATTCCGCCATGACGGAGCGGCGGCGCTGGCCCTTGGGCAACATATTTTTAGACGGCATCGAACACCAGCTTTCGTGGTCGCAGCCAGATAATTCCAGCCGCAACGATCATTCCTATGGCAACCCACTGAATTGGATCGAGAAGATTGCCGAGTAGCTCGGCAGACGGGTCGGGCTGACGCAGAAAAGTCAGCAGAAACTGTGCAACCCCACCGGCAGCCAGCGCAAAAGCAGCCGTATCGCCGCGCCTTTGCCGCCGTCCGAGATGGAGCAAAAGCGCCACCGTCAGCAACACCGCCACAATCGCAGCATACAGGGCTACGGGATGGAGCGGAATTCCTCCCGCGATCATCGGCCTGCCCCATGGCAGCGCGGTTACCAGCCCCGGGTCGCTGCCTTCGGCAAAATGCCCCAGCGCAAGAAACGCCCAGATCAGTGTCGCGCAGGGGGACCACGCATCCAGCGTCGCCATCAGAGGAAGCCGCCGCACTCGCAGGTACAGCACTGTGACAATCCCCGTCAGCAGAAGCCCCAGAGGAGTCAGCGATGGGACCGCTAGCAGCAGGATGGGATAGGTCAAAAAAGCGTGCAGGTACATCACCACCAGAAGCACCCGCGAAAGCACGAACGCCGAAAGCAGCACAAACAGCCCCGCATTCCAGAGCCGGTCGGGACTAAGCCCTGCAATGGCTGCCGTGCGCAAGCTAAGCGCCAGTGCGGCCATAAGTCCCACGGCGGCAAGGACGCCGAAGGTAGGGAGAGTAATGTGGCCGAAGTGGAGAAGGGTGGGATGCACGTCTGAAATTCAGGCAAGGGAAGATTGCCAGTAATAATTAAAAGAAGACCGACCCGCTGGGCCGTGCGACGAAGCGCTGGTGAACCCGTCCTAAGACGGCGGGACCCTGCCGTGGCTCTTTAGGCATTCCGGACTGGCGGACGTTGCACACCGAGCCATGTATACGAGTCAAGACCCCTGTTCAATGAATGTTGGTTCAACCAGCGTAGATCGCGCACCTGCTTCGCAGGCCGGTTTCTAGGTTGGATGCTAAACGCGGCGGCGTGGATTAGCAAGTTGACAACACGGCGTAGCATAGATGCGCATTCCGCTGCGTCTCTTCTTCGCGGTGAGTTGTCGAAAAACTTTCATACAAATCAATCCCATTCATGAACCTTGATTGCCTATGATGGGTGTGCGTCAAGATGTGCGATTCGCCATGACCTCTAAAGCTTTATCCACGGCCATTTCGCTGGTTGCATTGATTGGGCTTTCGTCCGCGCTGTGTGCGCAGCAGCCGAAGGCGCCCACGCTGGAAGAGATTCTGCAACGGCTGGAAGCTAATCTGAACCACTACGACGCCGGTGTCCCGAGCTTCTTCTGCAATGAGCATGTCATCTCGGAGGTGAAACATGACCTACGGAACGAACATGACCCGCGGAACGAGGATACAGTCATCGACTCCGTCTTCCGCCTCAAGCGCACCCCCAGCCCCAACCATACAACAACTCTTGTAGAGTCACGCGAGATCAAGACCGTTGACGGCAAGCCAGCGACTTCACAGGATATGGACGGCCCCACCATGCTTCGTGGATGGTTCGAAGGAGGCCTCGCCCTCGTCTCGTCCAGCCAGACAGCCTGTATGAACTACACATTGCAGGGGACCAAGAAGAACCACCCGGCCGACCCTTATATTGTTCGCTTCGCCACCGTTCTCACTCCCCAGAACACCGCCGACTGTCTTTTACAGGAAGATAGTAAGGGCCGAGTCTTTATCGATCCTGCATCCATGCAGATCACGCACCTGGAACTCACCACACCGCATCACACCATCATCGAGGGAGACTCATACAGGTCACCCGTTATAGGTAAGCGGGAGCTCACCATAGACTATGCGCCTGTCCAACTCGACGGCCAGACCTTCTGGATGCCTTCCACGATCACCTTGCATGCCATCAGCGGCTCCGGATCCTTCCACATGATCGTCTGGTCGTTCCGGGCTACCTATCGCAACTACCACAAGCTTGAAGTCAAATCGCGTATTCTTCCCGGCTTCGAGAGACCTGCGCACTGACTTGGCGCCATCAATTCTAACGATGACACTGCATGTGCTTTGAGCAAGAACTAATCGTGATCGAACTGCCTGAAATGTTGGCTGTTCGGACATCACTTCCGTTTGGCGATAACAGAGCAATGCACGTTTCCAAGGATGGATTCTTCTCGAATCACGCATTGGCGATTTATCACTCGTCGTTCTTCACCGAAATACCTGCTGCCTCGTGTTGGACGGAGATCTTCTCCTAATCGCCAAAACCGTCCAAGCATTTTTGACCTGACTCGACGATCACATTCGATATAGACTCATTCCGACGAATTTTATGAGACATAGATTAATCGCAACAACTTGTATCTCGACTGGCGCTGTGCTGCTCGCATTCGGTATCACGGGCTTACGAGCGCAGGGACCGAGCGGTGGCCGAACAGCTCAGGCGCTATTTGCTGCCCTCGACACCCATCAGGATGGAACGCTGACACGGCCCGAACTGGAGTCTGGCTTCAGCTCCTGGTTTACAGCCTGGGACAACACAAAGAGCGGAACTCTCACCCAGTCTCAGATTTTGGCTGGAATCAGCAAGTTGCTGCCGGCGCCGCCCGCCGTGAAACCCGGGCAAGCCAACACTTTCAATCCGGCCGGTAACTCGACGCCGATCCCGGTATCGCAAGCTGCTGTGGACGCCATGATGGCAGCTTTACCGACTATCCCTGGTAGCAAGCCGATACACGAACGCAGAGTGCTGGTGCTGGCCCATACGGGCGCGGGAGGGTTCGTGCATGCCTCCATCCCGCTGGCTGCGAAGACGGTAGAAGCACTGGGGAACCAGGGCGGTTTATGGACCACAACCGTCACTTACGACGCTGCGGATATCAATACCGATAATCTCAAGAAATACGACGCCATTTTCCTGGACAGCACCACTGCGTGTTTTCTTGACGATCCGAATCCCACCGTGACGGCCGCGCGGCGAGCGGCATTCCTGGATTTCGTGAGAGGTGGAAAGGGCGTTGCCGGGATACACGCGGCGACAGACTCGTATCACACCGATTGCCTGGCAAGCGAGGCTGCTGCAAAGAATGACAGTCCCGGACGGAATCTAGGGGCGTTGGTTTTAGCATCCCGACTCGTCACAGCAGCCGACAAGGATAACGACGAAACCGTCAGCCGGCAGGAGTGGGCCGCACTTGCCGATAATTGGTTCCAGAAGTTGGATACCGGCAATACGGGTAAGATCACCCGCGCCGATTTCGTGGCGCATTTCAATTCATTGTTACCCCCACCGGACATGCGTAGTCTGCACCTGGAATCGAAGCCTGTACAGCAATGGCCGGAGTTCAACAAGCTGATTGGCGGCTACTTCAAATTTCACTGGCCCGATCCGCAACTGATTACTGTCAAGATCGATGACCCGAACAGTCCTTTGACAGCCATGTTCCATGGCAAGGAGTTCGAGATCCATGACGAGACATATACCTTCGAGCAGGATTCGTTCTCGCGGAAAAACGTCCATGTATTGACGAGTATTGACTACGGCAAGATGAGCGCTGCAGATAAAGCAAAGGAAGTGAATCCGCGAACCGATGGCGATTATGCCTTGAGCTATATTCGCCGCGAGGGCAAGGGACGAGTTTTCTACGAAGGGCACGGCCACAGTGATCGGGTGTACTCCATGACGCCGATGCTGGAACACATTCGAGCTGGGATTCAATACGCGCTTGGCGACCTAAAAGCAGATGACAGCCCCTCAATGAAATAAGCAGTCGGCTGAAAATAACCAGGCAAGAATGTACTGCACTTTACTCTGAAGTACGTTCGGAATTGTTATTTGCGGAAATTTCGCCAAATCTCGATTGACGAGAACAGGCCAATGTACTCCTCGAGCAAAGGTGAGATCTGGGTCGATTTCCATTGGGCTGGCGGGGCCGGTCAAATTATGGTTCAAATGACATAAATTTATTTTTGCTTGGTAGCCACGAGAGCTTTCATCGCGAGGCTCTCAGGCGTTTCCAGCTCCTCGAGTCCCTCGATAATCCCAGCGCGGTCGCGTTCCGACCGGTTCTGGCTGGCCTTCCATTTGCCCTCGATGCGCTCGATGGGCAGCTCCAGTCCGACGATCCCTTTCAACAACGACTCAACATAGTCAGCAGGCGCATCGCTGACCTGCCATGGAGTTGGGAATGTAGATTCATGGACCGTAGTTAGCGCGTTGAGATGCTCGAGGAGCCACGCAGGGTCTTCAATCACCTTTAGATGTCCATAAACATGGACGACGGCATAGTTCCACGTCGGCACAACTTTGCCAGTCTCTTCCTTCTCCGCGTACCACGATGGAGTGATGTAATGCTCCGGGCCGGAGAAGATGGCCAAAGCCTCGACCGCAGGCTGGAAGTCGCGCCACTGCTTGTTTGCGCGGGAGAGATGCCCCTTCAACAGTCCGTGCGTCCCCAATTTGCGTTCGAGCACCATCGGAAGATGCGACGCGAAGAGGCCGGAGGAAGTCATCGTGACCAGCGATGCCAGCGGATGCGACTCAATCAGATCGTGCAGCACTTCGAGCCGGTTCTCTTCGTTGGCCTTGGGGATATACACGCAGGCTCCTCTTTTGCCGAGGCAGTGGGCAGGAAACTAGCCGGCCTTGCGCTCTTCCAGAACTTCGTCCAGCAGCCCCGCCAGCGATCCCGCGCGCGAACGCATCGAGACCTGCGACTGCGACAGGCTTCCGGCGAGTACGTCCTGGCGCTGCCGCGCGGTGCACAGCTCGTCTGCGATGTTCAGCGCTGCCAGCACCGCGACGCGCAGGCTATCGACCGTGCCGCCATGCGCCGAGACCGCGCGCATCTTGGCATCGACCATATGAGCGAGCTGCTCGATATAGGCCGGGTCCGTCCCACGCAGGTTATAGATCTGGTCGTAGATCTCGACGGCGATGGACTGGCTTTCGGCCTGCTGTTCCGGGACTTCGACTGTCTGCTCCATCGCTGCTCCTTGTCAAATTCGGTTAGAGGAGTTCATCAAATTGAGTTAGAGGAGTTCGTCCATCTGTTGCAGCATCTTCTCGACCCGCTGGCGCACTGTATCGCGTTCCTTGGTCAGCGTGTTGAGCTGCGACTCGACGGCAATCTGGGCAGTGAGCTGGGATTCAAGCTGTTCATTCAGGGATGCAACCTGGGCTTCGGCAGCAGCGCGGGCCTCGCGCTCCCGCTTGACGATCTCGACGGCACGAAGGACTTTTTGCTCAAGCGCCTGAAACTCATCGACGCTGATAGTAGATGTACTCATATTCTTAAAGTATAGACGGCAGCAGCGTGGATTTTGTTGGGGAAATCCTGTGTGGAATCTATGTGGATGCCTGCCGCTTTCACTGCAAACACTTGCAGCAGACAATGGAAAATACTTCGACTCTAAAGCCCCGGAGCGCGAATCGTCCCGCCCAGCTTGGTCAGCGCTGCGATGATATCGCTCCACCACGTCGTCAACTCGTCCTCCCGCAGCGTGCGCTCGTTCGACTGAAACACGCACTTCAGCAGGATCGCGTAGTAATCCGGTGGCACTGACTTACCCTTCGCATCGCGAAAGATCTCGGTCGGAGCGAGTTTTTGCAACTCAGGAATCCCCAGCGCGCGAATCGCTGCGGCAATCGTCTGCCACTGCATCGAGTCAGGAAAGGTGAACGAAAAGTCGCGCTCGACCGCTTGAAACCGCGAGATCTCACGCGCCGTTACCTGGCGCAAGGGAATCGCATACAGCTTGTCGAGGTCAATCTGCGCCAGATAAACCGGCTGTCGCAGCTTGCGCCGGGCTGTCTCTGAAGCGGACAACTCACCAAACTGAGCGATGGGTTCGCCATTCAATAGGGCTGTGGCACTCCGTCCTGCCTGCAACCAAACCGGAGCATCGGCCGTAAAAGCAACCTCGCCACCGGCAAACAGCAAGAGCAGCGACTCGATCACGCCCTTCAGCTCAAACACCGGCGCATCCGCCGCTGCGTGCAGCGAAGTCGCCGCCACCGCTCCCGTCAGCCCCAGCGAAAGCGAAGCCGACTCTACGACCTCATCTGTTCCGCTAGTAAAGATCGCGCCCTGCTCAAACAACCTCACCGTTGGCACATCGCGGTTTAGATTGTGCGCCAGCATGGTCAACATCCCCGGCACCAGCGAAGGCCGCAGCAGCGCTGCCTCCTCCGACAAGGGATTTTCCATCGCGACCGTCCCCTTGCCTGGTGCGCCAAATAAATCGCTATCTGCCCGCGAGGCAAACGTGCTCGAGATTGATTCGCTGAATCCCAGCGCCAACAGCCGCTCGCTCACCGCAGCCTCAGCGGCGGCCACAGGATGAGCAATGACAATGCCCGGAGTCGGCAGCGTATTGGCAAATCCGTTATAGCCATAAACCCGCGCCACCTCTTCGATCAGGTCGATCTCGCGCTCCAGATCGAGCCGCCAGCTTGGCAGCTTCGCCGCGAACGCATCTTCAGAGGTCGCCGTCAGCTCACAGCCCAACGCCGCCAGATACCGTGCCACAATCTCCTTCGTGATTCCCTCAGGGGCAATCGTCGTTCCGAGATGCCGCTGCACCTGCTTCACCGAAAGCGCAATCGGCGCACGATCAGCCGTCTTCGCCGCAGCCGCCGGAATTACTACATCTACCAGCCCGCCCTCGACCTGGCCTCCGCTCTCGAGAATCAGCCGCGAGACCAGCGCATTCGCCACCGGAGCAGCGTTGAAGTCCGCGCCACGCTCAAAGCGGTGCGAGGCGTCCGTGTGCAGCATATGCCGCCGCGAGCTGCGCCGAATACTCGCCGGATCGAACCACGCCGCCTCCACCAGAATATTCTTCGTCTCGTGCGTAATCATGGAGTCCCAGCCGCCCATCACGCCTGCCAGTGCCAGCGCCTTCTTCTCATCGGCCACGACCAGATCGTCGGTCTCGAGCGTCCGCTCGGTCCCATCCAGCAGCCGCAGCTTCTCGCCCTTGCGCGCCAGCCGCACCACGATGCCGCCTTCGATCTTGTCCAGATCGAAAGCATGCGTGGGATGCCCCATCCCCATCAGTACAAAGTTGCTCGCGTCCACCGCATTCGAGATCTGCTTCTGCCCCAGCAGGCCAAAGTATTCGGCAATGCGCCCCGTACTTGGAGCAATCGTCACATTGCGCAACACCCGCGCCGTAAACCGCCCGCAGAACTCCGGCGCCTCAATCCGTACCGGAAAAGCCTTCGCTCCTGCCACCGTTGCAGGCAACGTCTCATCCAGCGAAGTCAGCGGCAGGTTATAGATCGTCGCCGCCTCCCGCGCAATGCCGTAGTGATTCATCGCATCGACGCGGTTGGTCGTAATGTCCATCTCGAACAGGTGGCCATTGCCTTCGCCAAGGTCGTGTACGCCTTCCACGGCGATGCCGCGAAGCGTCAAGTCATCGGCCAATTGCCGGTCAGAGACGGAAAGTGAGGGCAGGTAAGCGCGGAGCCAGCTTGTAAGAATCTTCATGGTGGACGCTCTCTAGTCTAAATGTTGAGCCGTCCCTGCCCTATCCGGACTACCGGGAAGGTGTCTCCTCAAACAGCCCGGTCGGAAACCCGTCAATGCTGCGCTCATTTTTCAGGTGCCGGTATTCCTCCAGCCCCTTTTCCCCTTTGGCCTCGGCCCAGCGAATGAGCTGGTCGCGCTCTCCCACGTAGTCGTACAGTGGCACTCCAAAGCCGCATGAGGTCTGCACCAGATCGACATCGAGGTGGACCATCTGCCGCGCCCCCGGCGGTTCCACGCCTCCAAACTCCGAGGCAAGCAGGTGAGCATATTCAGAGCCATGCTGCGGCAGAATGCGTCCCCGTCCATAGAGGCGAAGAATCAGCGGCGGCCCCTCAAACGCGCAGAACATCAGTGTCAGGCGGCCATCGGCGAGCAGGTGGGCGGCAGTCTCATTGCCGCTGCCGGTGCGGTCCAGATAGACCACCGTATTGGCCGTCAACACGCGAAAAGCCGCGCCATCCCGTGGCGAGACGTTGACATGGCCCTCGGCGGCAGCCGAGGCATTGAAGAAGATCCGCTGCTTTTCGATGAACTCGCGGTGGAGCGGTTCGATCCGCTCAAACTGTTTGCCCACAGTGGTAACCTCCGCAGAGTAATGTGCTGCCTAAAGTTTAGACATTCTGAGAAGTCAGCGCGACTCATCAAACCGCACATCGTTTAAAGAAGATAAGGTATGCTTTTTCTGTCTGCAGGCTCGACCGGAGAGTTGAGAACTCAACTCCAAGGCTGAAAAGAGGAAACCCGATTATGCTCCGACTGCTTCTGCACTGGATATTAAATGCTGTTGCTCTGCTGCTCGTCTCGCACTTCGTCGAGGGCTTTCATATCAGCGGCCTTATCTCTGCACTCATTGCGGTCGTCGTCATCGGCCTCTTCAACGCGACACTGGGACTTTTTCTCAAGATCATTACCCTGCCGCTGGGCATCCTCACCTTCGGCATCTTCTTCCTGGTCATCAACGCGGTGATTCTCTGGTTCTCCAGCAAATTTGTACCAGGCTTTGCCGTGACCACCTTCAGCGAGGCATTTTGGGGCGCGCTTGTGCTGGCCGTGCTGCACCTGCTCTTCGGCTTCATCGGCCTTTCAAAGAAGAAGCACTCGTAGCGTATAAAAAACGTCCGCCTCGAAGACTGAAGCATAACAAGCTAGTAGGTCTGCAAGCTGGGGAGAGATGCAATGTTCAAGAAGATTGCAGTTGCATTCGACGAATCGCCGGAAGCGGAACACGCCTTTCGTTCGGCACTCGATCTGGCCAAACTTGTCGCCGGAGAGATCTATCTCATCACTGTCATCGAGAACCAGCCCGCTTATATGAGTTATGTGTCTGCCGTCGCCCCCGAGGTTCCGCTACTGCTCAAGAATCAGAAGCGAGCCTTCTATGAGGACCTGCACAACAAAGCCCGAGCCACAGCAGAGCAGGATGGAATTAGCCTACGTTCCGAGCTGATTGAAGGAAACGAGATCGACGCTCTGCTTCAGGGGATCGATCGGCTATTGCCCGAGCTTCTGGTCGTCGGCCTTCGCCGCGAGCCGGGAGGATTCAGCCGCTATCTGGGCGGAACGGCCCACCAGTTAGCATTGCACGCAAAATGCGATGTGCTGGGAGTTCGCTAGAGGAGTTTCGGCTTATTTTTCTTTATGCGAACTGCTCGAGAAATCGCATATCGCCTGAATAAAACTGCCCGATATCCGAGATGCCATGTTGAATCATGGCGATCCGCTCAACGCCCATGCCAAAGGCAAAGCCGGTGATGCGGTCAGGATTATAGGCATCGTCGTCGAGGCCGAGCTTGCGGCGCTCATCGGTGACCGCGGAAAAAACAGCAGGGTCGACCATTCCGCAGCCCAGCAGCTCAATCCAGCCTGAGTGCTTGCACTTGCGGCAGCCCTTGCCTCCGCAGAAGATGCACGAGATCTGCACATCAGCCGATGGCTCCGTGAAAGGGAAGAAGCTGGGAAAGAACCGCGTCTTGACGTTCGAGCCGAAGAGCGCCTTCATCGCATGATCGAGCGTCCCCTTCAGGTCGGAGAAGGTGATGTTCGTATCCACGCAAAGCCCCTCTACCTGGTGGAAGATCGGCGAGTGCGTCGCGTCGGCGGCGTCGTTACGGTGTACCTTGCCCGGAATGACGATGCGGATTGGCGGGGCCTGCGCCACCATCGTCCGTATCTGCACGGGCGAGGTATGCGTGCGCATCAACAGACGGTCGCGGCTCGCCTTCGAGCCTTGGTTCGCAATCTGAAGCGTGTCCTGCGTATCGCGTGCCGGATGGTTCTGCGGAAAGTTCAGCGCTTCGAAGTTATAAAAATCGCTCTCCACCTGCGGCCCAAGATTGGTCGAGTAGCCAAGATGATGGAAGACACGAACAACCTCCTCCATCGTCTGCAACAGCGGATGAGCGATCCCCGGCTGCCGGACCGTTCCCGGCAGGGTAATGTCAATTCCGCGCACCGCCGCTGCACCAGTCGTAGCCGGAACCTCAAGCGCCACCTCGATCTTTTGTTTGAGCAGGTTGAACCGGATACCCAGCGGCTTGCGAGCCTCCGCCGGAGCGGACTTGAGCCACGCCTCGCTGATGAGTTTTAGCCGACCTTGCTTCCTGCCCAGCCAATGCAGCCGGAAGGCCTCCTGCGCTGCGGGGGTGTCAAGAGACGAGGCTCCACTGCGGATCTCTTCGGCAACGGTCATAAAAGCCTGGTCGAGCGCGGCCTCATCGTAAGTCGCTAGCTGGGGGATAGTTTCGTTCATATCTAATTTCTAAGCGGAGATGGGCATTCTTGTAACGCGGGTGGTCGGTTCAGGGATGGGATCGCCATCGGCTTTGAGCCCTTCGATATGAAAGACGATGCCTTCGCGGATCAGTTCCTCGGTAGCTTCGTACGTTGGGCCAGCGACGCCGAGGCCGGGCAGGTCGGGGACATAGGCGCTCCAGCCGGTAGATGTCTTCTCGAAGATAACGGCGTAATCTTTCATTTTTTGTAAACCTGCCTGCTTCAGAATGCTTTTGCATGTTCCCTCAGCCATTTCTTCTGAGGGATGACCTGCGATGGTGACCTTGCCCGGCTTCACGGGATGCATGAACTGACGATGGCTTCCTCGCTGTGCCGTCTGATACCAACCATCCTCATGGATGAGGCGTAGAACATCCCGTGTCTTCATCTTAGAAGAAAAATACCTCGTCTCATACTATCTTCGACTTCATCGACGTAACTCCAAAGCGCCAGCACAACAAAATGAGCACCCCGAAAGGTGCTCATTCTTATATCCTTGGTGCCGAAGGGGGGACTCGAACCCCCACACCCTTGCGAGTACATGGACCTGAACCATGCGCGTCTGCCAATTCCGCCACTACGGCCCGGTGTAAACGTTCCAGCCAGAACCGGAACTGCTAAACCGCGAGTATTCAGTTTTACAAACGTAAGCGCCGCTGTCAATTCCACGGGGGCGTGAGAGACCGATTCCGCTATCTGGCATCTCATTACCTACGAAGCGATACCCTACGAAACGGCGAAGCAGGACTCTTAATCATGACCGATCAAAGCTCGCGGCCCGACCCGCACTCCCAGGATGACAGCAGCGCGGCCCAGATCCCCGAAGATCTCGCCGTTGAGATGCGTAAGCTCGCCCACGACCTGAGCAACGCTCTTGAGATCATCGTGCAGACAAGCTACCTGCTCAGCACCACCGAGATGAAGGAGCCCGCCTCCGACTGGCTGCGCATGTTGGACGGCGGCGTCCAGAAGGCGCTCGACCTCAACATCGCCCTGCGCAATTACATCAAAACCCACAGCCCCAGCTAGGGCTTAGTTTTTCTTCGAGACCTTCTTGGCCGCTTTCTTTGCGGAAGTCTTCTTCGCAGCCACTTTTTTGGCTGGAGCCTTCTTTGCCGGGAGCTTCCTGGCAACTACAGCTTTCTTCACGGGAGCTTTCTTCGCAGCCACTTTGGCAGCACTTTTTGCCGGAGCCTTCTTCGCCGCAGCCTTCCGTCCATTTGTCTCTTTGGACAGCTTGGCTTCGTGCGAAATCAGCAGTTTTTCAAGCTGTTCCAGAAGAACGCGCGTATGCATTGGCTTTACCAGCATCTTGTCCGCGCCCATCTCCTGCCAGTCTTCGTCTGCTGCCGGAAACGCCGTCAGCAGCGCCACGGCTGGCTGATATACCGCCTCCCGCGCTGCTTTGATGACCTCTAATCCGGAAGCCTCGCTCTCCATCCGCATGTCTGTAATGACCATCTGGTACTCATGCGTATGCAGCTTCGATCGGCCTTCCTTCGCCGAAGCCGCCGTATCCACTTCAAATCCGCTGATCTCCAGCACCGCCTTCAAAGTCAGCAGCACAGCAACTTCATCATCGACCAGCAAAATGCGACGTTTCATCGGTTTCCTTTCAACATCGGAGCATACACACAGTATCCGTTATTTTGCCCTCAAAGCAAGCCAGCGCGACCCGTCTGGGGATACGGCCGAACCGTGGCAACAGAAGTGCTATACTTCACGTTGCGACGCAACCTTTAATACCTAAGGTGCGCCTAACCCTATACAAACGCATAGCGGGCCGCAAAGCACGCTGTGGAGGCGACTTATTCCACCGATTGATAAACGTTCCGCCAAGTCTTTCATCCGCACCAACGAACGTATCCGCGCACGCGAAATCCGCGTCATCGACGAGAACGGCGAACAACTCGGCGTCATGGCTCCCTTTGAAGCCCTCAAGATGGCCCGCGAACGCTCTCTCGACCTCGTAGAGATCTCCCCTAACGCCGTTCCCCCCGTCTGCAAGATCCAGGACTACGGCAAGTTCCTCTACGAGAAGGACAAGAGCGACCGCGCCGCCCGCAAGAAGCAGAAGATCATCGTCATTAAAGAGGTCAAGTTCTCCGTCACCGTCGACGAGCACGACTACCAGACCAAGAAAAATCAGGCAGTCCGCTTCCTCGGCGAAGGCGACAAGGTCAAGGCGTCACTCCGCTTCAAGGGCCGCCAGATGGCCCACCGCGACCTCGGTTACAAGATCATTAACCGCCTCATCCTCGACATTGGCGACGCTGGCCTGGTCGAATTCATGCCCCGCATGGAAGGAACCACGCTTCATGCCATCATCGCCCCTTCGAAGAAGGCGGAACCCGCACCCGTAAAGAAGCCCACGCCAGCCCCGGCGACCTCTGCAGAGCCCTCTTCGATCCAGGCATAAGTAAAGATACCCCCGGCTTTGATCCTCTGGTAGAGGTGATCAAAGTCGGGGGTTATCTTTTTCTAAACACCCCTTAAAATCCATCTTCTCTCGCAGCATCTTCGCTTGACGGCTGCGGCGCGCGTGGCAAAAGCCGGCAGATCTCTTATAGGGACCAGCCGCAGCTTTGTTCTGTGAGCTGGTCCGCTGTATTTCCCCCTGCCCAGGCTCCCCGCTCTAAAAAGAGAAATAAAAGCGAATATAACTGGTTGGACAGGACGCAAACTCGCCGCTGGCTCTGATCCGTCTAGGGTTCCCGATTTGGGTAATAACTTCTAGTTAAGGCCAATAGAAGAACTAATTTTCCACTTTATGCAAGTTAAAACTGCATACCTTTGCGCATGGCAAAAACTGATAGTTACGTCAGTCACTTTTGCAGTTTCATACTGTGTTATGTAATTGATTCTATTGGACTTACTCCCAAAACGATCCTACTCTCAGTCTATCGAA
This sequence comes from Granulicella sp. L56, assembly GCF_009765835.1. NCBI lineage: Bacteria > Pseudomonadati > Acidobacteriota > Terriglobia > Terriglobales > Acidobacteriaceae > Granulicella > Granulicella sp. L56. Next base: position 2,063,549 of record NZ_LMUS01000006.1, read on the forward strand.
TCTGTCCACCAAAATCGACAGTAGAGAAATACAACTTTTGGGGTACTCAGTCATGAAAAACATCGTCCGCGCTTTCGTCGTCGTCCTCGCCCTCACCGGTGCCGCTGCCACCACCCAGACCTCCTCCGCCTCCTCCAAGACCATCGTCATCGCGAAGGTCAGTGCCCTGCCGACGCCCACCTGCCCCCTGAACTCTCCCAATGCTTGCAATCTGCGTGGCGGCTGGTAATTTAGTTCGTCACGTTTATCTTGTCTGAACCGTGCAAAATAATGCATTGCTCGGCAATTAGATGTTGTGTGCCCCCTTGGAATAGGCTAGGCTTTTATCAGTCTCATGGGGACAGCAAGATGAACCAAGCGTGGCTAATATCGTTTTTCACTTATCTCGAACCGGTGCTCTGCGCAGCAGCTCTCTTCTTCCTGCTGCGAAGTAAAGCTTCTCGTAGTTTCGGATACCTTATCGCGCTGCTGGGCGTAAGGCTCGGATCTTACGTGATGGGCATGGGGTTAATTCACCTCAATGTAATTGAAGTGCATCTTGCCTATCGTCTTTATTTTTATGTTTACTGGGGATCCTATGCACTGGAAGCGGTTCTCTCGCTCCTAGTTGTCTACAGTATCTTCAAGTTATCCATGGCCCCGCTTAAGGGACTTCAAACGTTGGGCATGTTGATATTTCGGTGGGTAGCCGCAATATCCGTAGCAGTGTCTATCGGGATTGCCATTGCGCCACATCATTCAGGATTGGATTTTGTTATCGCATTAGTTACGCAGATTCAGCAGACATCGAGCATCCTTACTCTCTGCCTGCTTCTCTTCGTATGCTTTGCCATTCGTCCGATGGGGCTGTCATATCGCAGCCGCATCTTTGGAATTAGTTTAGGGCTAGGCATCTTGGCCACAACGGATCTGGTTCGGGCAGCTTGGCTCTCCCATTTTTCGACGAATATGTATTCTTCAGTGAACATGATCAGTGAGCTTGCAATGTGCGCCGCACTTTGCATCTGGGCGGTGTATTTTGCCTTTCCAGAGCCCAAGCGTCGCCTCATCGTGCTGCCCACTACATCGCCATTCCTTCGCTGGAATCAGATATCTCAAGCCCTCGGCGACGATCCGGGTTATGTCGCAGTTGGCGGCATCGCGCCGGAGCTCTTTGCTCCTGCTGAAATTGAGATCATGAAGCGAGCCTCTGCGATGATGCCTGCACAGTCGGTTGAGACTCAGTCCAATCTCCGCTCCATCTCTGCATAACCACGATTCAAACCGGACTGGATACTAACTAGAAGAACGGCAACAGCGAAAGCTGTTGCCGTTCTGCTTTGTTTACTGCTGGCAACAATTGGCTACAGCAATCCCTCAACCACCGAAGCAGCTTTTGCAAGGGCGCCATCCAATGCCGAGACATCGCTGCCTCCGGCCTCTGCCAGATCGGGCCGCCCTCCGCCTTTCCCGCCAACCATCCCTGCCAGCAATCCGACGATCTTTCCCGCCTGCACCTTCGAGGTAAGGTCCTTGGTCACGCCGACGATCAACGAAACCTTGCCGTCTGCGCCAGCGCCGAGAACCACAACGCCGCTTCCGAGCTTGGTACGCAGGCTATCCACCAGCGTCCGCATCTGGCCTTTATCTAACGAATCCACTCGCTGCGCCAGCACCTTGACACCCTTCACCTCTACCGCTGAAGAAGCAGCATCCGAGACGGAAGCCGAAGCCGACTTCATGCGAACTTGGTCCAGCTCGCGCCGCAACTTTTTCATCTCTTCTTCCTGCGTGGAGATCCTATGGCGCAGCGCGTCTGCGGGCGCGCCATCCGTCGAACCCACCATCTGTCCCACGACCCTGGCCACATCGAAGCCACGGCGAAATTCTGCCAAAGCTCCCGTTCCGCTCACAGCCTCCACACGGCGCACGCCCGACGAGACCGAACCCTCGCCAATCAGCTTGATCAGACCAATCTCACCTGTCGCTCCCGTATGCGTTCCGCCGCAAAGCTCAGTCGAGAAGTCTCCGATCTTGACGACGCGCACGCGATCGCCATACTTCTCGCCAAACAAGGCCATCGCGCCCAGCTCATTTACGGCAACATCGATGGGCACATCCACCAGCGTCTGCACGGAAGCATTCCCGAGGACCTGCCAGTTCACGATGTCCTCAATCTGCTGCAACTCCTCGTCGGCCACGCCGGTGAAGTGCGAAAAATCAAACCGCAAACGCGAAGCGTTCACCAGCGACCCCGCCTGCTTCACATGCTTGCCCAGAACCTCGCGCAGCGCCGCGTGTAGTAGATGCGTCCCGGTATGATTGCGCTCCGTAGCCCGGCGGTTCTCGGCATCGACGACGGCATCCACTACATCGCCGACAGCAAGTGTCTGCCGCGCCACCACCCTATGCGCGAACACTCCCTGCACCGGCTTGGTTGCTCCGCTGACGTCGGCAACCACCGTATTGTGATCGTCCGAATAGAGCCAACCCACATCGCCCACCTGCCCGCCCGAGTCCGCATAGAAGCTTGTCGCATCGAGCACCACGTCGCCCTGCTCCCCCGCCTTCAACTCCGGCACGCCCACGCCATCCTTCACCAGCGCAAGCACCCGAGTCCCATCCACCCGCAACGTCGAGTAGCCTTCAAACTCAGTCTTCGCCAACTCGCGATAGACCGGAGCCGCCGACTTCTGCGAGCCACCCTTCCACGAAGCACGCGCGCGTTGCTGTTCTTCCGCCTTCGCAACCTCAAAACCTTCCATATCAAAATCGAAACTACTATCCTTGGCTGCCTCAGTTAGGAAATCGAGTGGTAGACCGAAGGTTTCATAGAGGCGGAACGCTTCTCGTCCATTCAATATTAGCGGGCTGCCGGCTAAGCGCAGTACTTCGGCAGGTCTACGCATTCCCGAGCCGGTTTCTGTGTGGGGCTTGGCTAAGAATTCTTTAATTGCTTGGTTTGGCGGATTCCTTTCAATCTCTTTGAATAATGAATTCTTTGAGGAAACATCTAAAGCAAATGCCATTTCCAGCTCACGCCAACCAGTAGTCAAGACTCGAGCAAACTGCTGCTCCTCAGCCAGCACGACCTTCGCGACCCGCTCAGCCGACTCCTTCAGCTCCGGATACGCCGCGCCCATCTCATCGCGCACGGCAAACACCATCTCGTGCATAAACGGCTTCTCCTGCCCCAGCAGCCGTCCATGCCGAATCCCACGCCGCAGAATCTTCCGCAGCACATAGCCACGGCCTTCATTCTGAGGATGCACTCCATCCGAGATCAAAAATGTGGCTGCCCGTGCATGGTCGGCAATAATCCGCAGCGAGGCACGCGAGCGATCATCGACCTCGTGATCCGCCTCAACCTTATGTCCGGTCAACTGCTCCGCCCGCTTAATCAGCGGAGTAAACAAGTCCGTCTCGAAGTTCGACAGCACTCCCTGCAGCACCGCCGAAACCCGCTCCAACCCCATCCCCGTATCAATCGAGGGCTTCGGCAGCGGAGCCAGCACCGGTCCATTCGCCGTCATCGAGCGGTCGAACTGCATGAACACCAGGTTCCAGATCTCGACATACCGCTGCTCGTCCCTGGGAAACGGAACGTCCTCACCCGTTTCCGAAGCCGCGATGCCAAGGTCGTAATAGATCTCCGAGCAAGGCCCGCACGGCCCGGTATCGCCCATCGCCCAGAAGTTATCCGCTGCGCCCATCTCAAAGATTCGCTCCGCCGGAACGCCCACATCCAGCCAGAACTGATAAGCCTCCGCATCCCTCGGCACCGCATCATCGCCTTCAAAGATCGTCACATACAGCTTCGCCGCATCGATCCCAAACCACTCGGGCGACGTCAGCAGCTCCCACGCATAGGCGATGGCGTCCTTCTTGAAGTAGTCGCCAAAGCTGAAGTTGCCCAGCATCTCGAAGAAGGTATGGTGCCGTCGCGTGAAGCCGACGTTCTCCAGATCGTTGTGCTTGCCGCCCGCGCGCACGCACTTCTGCGAGCTTGCCGCCCGCGAGTACTCGCGCTTCTCCGCGCCCAGGAAGACGTCCTTAAACTGATTCATCCCCGCATTGGTAAACAGCAGCGTAGGATCGTTCGCCGGCACCAGCGAAGAAGAGTGCACGCGGCGGTGCCTCTTGGTCTCAAAAAACCGCAAAAAGTCTTCCCGAATCTGGCTTCCCGAACGATATTCCATATGGCTAAAAGTTTATCAGTGCGAGCCGCCTCTATTCAGCCAGCATGATCTTTCGCAAAGCCCACGCCTGTCCCAGAGTCTTCACATCATTCTTCCATCTAGGCAAAATCAGAGACATCGCTAGTCCCTCGAGATTCACTACGATTCCTAATACCAACGCCACCACAATCAAAGTAGGCTGCTTATCGAAGCTCAACACCGCAACTACGGCCACTACAATCACCAATCCCCAGCATTTTGCCAGGTAGGAGTGGTAGCTAGCTGTTTTTCGATACTTCCAGAAGTCAAACAGGCATCGGAATACTTCTAAGCTGAACAACGCGGCAAAGAGCCTCAAGTTACCCCATATCACCCCTGGTTCACGCATTAACAACGCTCCAACCACACCCAAATAGAAGATAGTGTCAGCGATCGAATCGGAGACGCGTAAAGAAGCTGTCTCAACTCCCCATCGGCGAGCCAGGATGCCATCGTAGATATCCGATAGCAATGCAACTATCACGATTCCCCCTAGCCAGCCATGTTCAGTCCCAATAAGAATCAACGGACCAAAAAGGGCTCGCATTCCCACCATTACCCACGGTACCCATCGCAGCAATGCATGCAGTCTCATTTCTCCTGCACCCCAGGCCGCCACGTAATCCCCTCTAGCTTCAATACCGCATCCTTTGTAGCCTTCAACCGCACAAACTCATCCTGCCAGCGCACCATCTCCATCGCGCACACCAGAGCATCGAACGCATCCTCACTACCCAGCGCCTTCGCCATAACCCCACGCGGCAACTTCACATAAGCCTCATCGGTCTTTTTCTTCGCTGCCAGGTAAGCCTTTCGCGCCACAGGATTACTCTTTGCCACCGCGCCCGTCAGCAGCCGCGTATACATCTCCACCAGCAGCGGTTGCGGCTTCTTCGCGCCAAGAGCTGCGCTCTCATCCGGCCAAACCCGAAACCCCGCCTCTCGCAGCTTCAACAGAAATGGCATCGCCCGCAGCGACCCCGTACCTACGCTGCCCGAGCCGCCAATCTGAAATGGAGACTTCGGTGTAATCCCCTTCACCTTCGCCGCCCGTTCCGGGTCCCTCGCCATCAGTTGCGGAGCGAACTTGTTATCCATATCCGTCCACCGCATCGACCGGTGCAGCCCCTCGCCGCAAAACTGCGCTGGCCGTTTATGCGGTTTCCCCCAGAACCGCTCATCGCGCTCCACATCCTCGCACTCCCGAGCCAGCCAACGCTCGCCATGCCCCGACGCAACATGCTGCCAAAAGTCGAAGACCGTAGCGCACCCATGCTCCTTGAGAAACCATGCCGGAAAGCTGAAGCAGCAATCGATCCCCACCACCATTCGTGGAGTCTCCCGCGCCATCTCCACTAGCCACTCCATCAACTCCTCGCGCGTGCGCCCTGCCTCCAGCGTCACTACTCCACGCGTCGATACCCCGGCCCAGATATGCCGCCGCTGCCCGGCTGCATCCACCCTGCCGCTCCAATCCACGGCAACGATGCGCTCAATTATCGTCATCGTTGTCATCGTTCTGCCGGGCATACGCATCTGAATCTGCCGCTGGCTCATGCCGCTCCGCGTACTCGTCGGCGCTATTCTCCTCAAGCCCCGCGAGCGAATCTTCCGGCACGTCCCACTCCCGCAGCACCTTGAAGATGGACGAGGAAGAAAACCCCGCCCGCATCAGCCTTCCCATCACCCGCGCCGTCTGCTTCTGCGCGTCCGGCCCGCTCGGCTGCTTCATCCTCTTCCGCGCAACATACGCCCGAGCCAGAGCCACCTCATCCACATCGTCATACGCCTTCGCCAGGGTAGCCGCGACCAGTTCTTTGTGAACGCCCTTCTGCATCAGGTCCTGCTGCACCCGCCGCCGCCCGTGCTTCTCGTTCTCCTTGCGCAGCCGCGTGTAGTCGGCGGCAAACCGCGTATCGCTCAGATACTTCAGCTCCGTCAGCCGAACGACCACGGCATCCATCGCCCGCTCCCCAGCCTCACCCTCCTCAGCGCGGTTCTTCATCAAGCGCCTCAGATCGCGCACCGTCCGCATCCTGCGCGCCAGCACGCCCACAGCATACTCAAACAGACCAGCCTCACCCACCGGTTCACGCTTCTTCGGTCTCGCAAACGCCATCTTTAGTCCTCTTCACCATCATGCATCACGACTATGCATTTCTATTCCTATAGACAAATTTCTCGATTAGACTTACGCTGTTTTGCAACATCATAGCCGTTGCTCCACTCCTCCCCATGGCGCTTCCCGCAGACTCTTGTTTGTTCGAGGAAAAACTATGCAAATCTTCAAGTGGTCCGCAAGTATCGCCATCGCAGTTGTTCTACTGGTTCTTTCTTCAACCGCATACGCCGATACCTATGAAATCTTCGATCTCGGCGGTGACAATGGCCAGCATATCCAAGGAATTGACGCCTCAGGGGCAGTCGTTCTCCTCGATATCTTCGATGGCTACTACAGCGTCTACAACGGCGTAGCAGGATCCCCCTCGACTACAGATCCAGGCTTGACCTACGACAATGGAACGCCGTGTTCCCCGGTCTTATCCGCAGGGATGTCGGTCCTTGGCCGGGCATCCTGCAACAATGGACATGAAGTGTTTGGCGGCTATTACCTGGATGTCAGCAAAGGATTGTATACCGGTCCTGACCCTGCCGACTTTCTGCAAAGTGGCTCCGTCGACGCGCTGGTCTTGAACTCCGCCGGTGACTTTGCCTGGTCCGATGGTGCGTTTGAGGAAAACTATCTGGCCATCGATCTCAGCTCGCAGGCCCCAGAACCGGACAGCATTCTGCTCCTTAGCACAGGCCTGCTCGCCGCAGTCGGAATGCGCCGACGCCTCTTCTCATAGAGGAGTGGCTTTTGCTGTTGTCTGCAACGCTGCCTTAAGCCGTCCTCCAGCCCTAAGCGAGAGCGAATGAGCAGCGGTTGCTGTGCCTCATGGTTGCCTTGAGCTACAGCGTGTTCGCAACTGAATAGGTCCCGCTATGCGTCCACTGATCGCACCAGTCATTCACGGTCTTATACCAAAGCTCTGAGTTCTGCGGCTTCAGCACCCAGTGTCCCTCATCGGGAAAGTAGAGCATCTTGCTCGGCACATGAAGCTGTTGCAATGCCGTGAACAGTTGGAACCCCTCCGACACGTCCAGCCGATAGTCCTTCTGCGAATGAATGATCAGCGTAGGCGTCTTCGCATTCTCGATCGACAGCATCGGCGACCATTTCCTGAACGGGTCTTCCGCCACCGGCCCCGCAGCATACTTCCACGGTTGCCCCGGCCCGGTCGTTCCCGGCCGCTTGAACTCCCACTCGTTGAACCAAAGCTCCTCAGTCGTTCCATACGCACTCTGCGGGTTGTACATGCCGTCATGGGTCACGATGCACTTGAAGCGGTCAGTGTGCGTTAGCACCCAGTCGGCCATGTATCCGCCATAGCTCGCGCCCAGCGCGCACTCCCGCGTCTTGTCGATAAAGGGATACTGTTTCTCCGCATAGTCCAATCCTTTCATCAGATCGACATAGGCCTTCCCGCCCCAGTCGCCGCTCACCTCGTCGACAAACTTCTGCCCATAGCCGGTTGAGCCGCGCCGATTGATCATCACAACGACGTACCCGTCCGCTGCGAAAAGCTCCGCATTCCAGCGATAGCTCCACGCATCGCCCCATGCCGTCTGCGGTCCGCCATGCATCAGGAACTTCAGCGGATACTTCTTCGCGGCGTCGAAGTTCGGTGGCCGAATAATGAATCCCTGCACCGACGTATTTCCCGCACCGGGGAAGATGAAGCTCTCCATCTTTGGCAGATCGAGTTGGCGCAGCAACGCATCGTTGAGGTGTGTCAGCCGTACTACCGGAGCGCCCCCGCCACCCGCAGCGTTCAGGGCAATCGAGGCAACCTCTGCAGGATGCCGCACCGTCTGCACCATCGCGATAAGCGCCCTCCCATTCGGCGAGATCTGCAGTCCGCCATACTCCGCCTTGTTCGCCACTGCCGTCGCCTCGGGAAGCCCCACCTGCGTCGACAAGATGTTCTCCTCGCCCATCTCGCCGCTGGCAAAGTAGATCGTCTTCGAGTTCGGAGCCCAGGTGAACTCGTCCACCCAGTTGTCGAGCTTCGGCAGCATCTCTGTAATCGCCTTGCTCTGCCGGTCGAACAGCATCAGCCGAAAGCGGTCGCTCTCGAATCCCGCCCGCGCCTGCGACCGGAACGCGATGTACTTTCCGTCCGGCGAATAGGCAGGAGCGTCATCGCTGCCCGGCGAGGTCGAAATCTTCACCGCTCGCGCGTCGGGATCGTCCAGCCGCAGCGTGATCACATCGTTGTTCGTGCTCGTCGCCGGAACCGGGTCAAGGTTCGTCACATACGCAATCTCCTTCGAGTCAGGAGCCCACGCATAGTCCACCGGGCCGCCCAGCGAAAACACCGGAGCCTCGGCATCGCCGATCTCCCGCCGCGGCGTCAGATCGCGCACCGTATTGCCGTCCGTCACACTCACCACCAGCACATGGCTGCGCTTATCGCCGATGTAATGGTCCCAGTGCCGATACAACAGATGCGTAAAGATCGTCGCCTTCACCGGGCTCGCTGCCGCCGCATCGTCCTTGCGCTTGTCGCAGGCATCTTCTTCCAGCCAGGACTCCTCATCGCTGCACTCCGGATAGACCCGCGACACAAACAAAATTCGTTGCGAGTCCGGCGACCACACTGGCCCGTCAGCCTCTGTACTCACATTGGTCAACCGCTTCGGCGTTCCCAGCGTCCCCGTCGCCTCGTCCCACGAAGCCACGAAGATCTGCGAGTGCCCGGTCGTGCCGTCCGTCGCCACAAACGCCACCTGTTTGCCGTCCCGCGAAAAGCGTCCCTCGGTCTCCCCCTCTTTCCAGAAGGTCACCTGCTTCTCTGAAGAGGGCGAAGCCGTAACGTGTCCGCCCTTCAGCGGCACCACCCAAAGATGGCTCACCTTGGTATTCGCCGCCAGATCGACATCGGTTGCCGCGAACATCACCCATTTGCCGCTCGGCGAGACCTGCGGATCGTCGATTCGCTTCATCCGCTGCAGATCGGCAAACGTCATTGGACGTTCGCTCAAAGCCGCTGCCAAATCCGTCACTGTGGCCTCGTTCGAAGCCACCCCGGTACTCTGTCCCAACGCCACCCCACCCAAAACCGTTCCCAGAATCAACCCTGCAAGCATCTTCATCGCGTCAGTCTACTCCCGTAACCCTCTCTCAAGCCTCAAAAAGTATCTTGCCAGACACTACAACAACCCCGCATCTTGCCGTGTCAGGATCAGCAAGAGCCCCGGTGTTTCTGAATTTGCTCTAAGCGACCTCACGCGTGGCTCCGGAAAAATTCTGCGCGGAGACCGCTCCCAAAGGCAGCTCCACCATCACCGCCGCCCCATACGGATGCAGGTTGAACGCGCTGATCTCCCCGCCATGCTCATGCACGATCCCATAGCAGATTCCAAGCCCCATCCCCACGCCCGGCCCCAACGGATCGAACACTCGCCCCGGCTCCTCGAAGCCCGGCCCGGTATCGCTCACAATCATCTGCACCGAGTTCGCGTCATGGCTCACCGAAACGCGTATCTCCCGCTCCCGTTCCGCCTCGTCCCCGATCGAATCGATGGCCTGCGCGGAGTTATTCAGCAAATGCTCCAATACCTGCCGCAACGCATCTCCATCCCCCCGCACCGCCCGCACATCGTCCTCCGCATCCACCACCAGCAGAACTCCGCGGCTCTCCAGCTTCTCCTCGCACTCGGCGGCCAGTTCCCGCAACAATCCAACAAGCTCCACCGGCTCATCGATGCGCGTCCGGGACTGTCCGAAGTTCACAAGCTCCTGCACCGTCTGCTGCATTCGCAAGGCTTCGTTCACAATCGTCTTTGCGTTCGCCTGTACCCGGCTCTCCTTCGCCGTCTCGGCAATCTGCTCTGCAAACTCCAGCACTGCCGTAAGTGGAGAGCTCAGCTCATGCGCCACCCCGTTCGCGAGCATCCCGAAGCCGGCCATCTTCTCCGCCTGTTGTAGTTGTTCCACCATCTCGGCGCTTTCGATGGCGCGCCCCAGCTTCACTGCCAGCGCTTCCAGCGGTGAAATCGTCTCTTCCACCGTCTGCCGCCGCAGGCTCATTAGACCGTCGGCACACACTGCCAAAGCGCCCCTCACCGCTCCGGTAGAAGTCTGCAGCGGAATCAGGATCGCACGTCCACATCCTGCTTCAATAGAGTTCTTTCCAAGCACCATGGCAAAGCTTCTCTTGCCCAGGCGCGTGCCTGCCTCGTCCGGCGTCGCCTCCCTCATGCGTCCGCCACAGACCTGAAGCTCCTGAAGGGTGATCTCGTCGACCCCCACGCTGCCCGCCACCTGCAACTCTCCTCCGCTATCCTGGGTCAGCATGGCAACTCGCAGAAACGCGCTCTTTTTGGATACCAGCTTGCACACGCGCTTTGCCAGTCCACTTAAATCTTCTCCATGCAGCGCGGCATCGAGTCCGGCATAAGCCTCAAACTCTTCACGAATCCTGCGGTCGCGCTGGCGCTCTTTTGCATGAAGGCGCTGTTCGTGCGCCATCAACGACACTGCGCCTGCCAGGCCCAGGACGCCAATCATGCACCCCCAATGAAGAGCCCACATATTACTCAGCCAGCCCAATATCACCAACCCTCACTTTTAGCGTCTATTCTTTAGATAGGGGAGGGGGAGGTACCGTTGCCCCACCTGTTTTATTGGAGCCCTCGCAAAATGAAGCTGTTTTCCCGCTTTCGCGCCCCAGCCGCCCTCTTGACTGCATCGCTCTTAGCAGCCTCCTGCCTTACCCTCGCCACCGTCGCTGCTCCCCGCGCAGCCATGGCGCAGGAGCCCGCAGGCTTCGGCCCGCTCGATTCCACCCCGCCTAAAGACCTGACCCCACAGCAGATCATCACCAAGTTCGCCGCCCGCGAGTCCGTCTTCAACGTCGCACGCCAGAACTACAGCTTTCGCCAGACCGTCAAAGTCGACACCCTCTCCGAAGACACCAACAAGGTTGACGGCGAATACATGCAGGTCACCGATATCCTCTTTGATTCCAGCGGCAAACGCGACGAGCACGTCGTTTTCGCCCCGCAAAACACCCTCGAGCGGGTCATGATGTCCCCCGCCGACTTTCAGGACATCGAGCATCGTCTCCCGTTCGTCCTCACCACCGAAGACCTGCCCCAGTACGACATTACCTATCTCGGCCGCCAGCACATCGACGAGATCGACACCTACGTCTTCGACGCCAAACCCAAGGTACTCGAAAAAGGGAAGCGCTACTTTCAGGGCAAGGTCTGGGTCGATCAACAGGACTTCCAGATCGTCCTTGTCAACGGCAGGTCCGTGCCCGACGACAAACGCAAGGGGCACGAAGACCTCTCCCCGCCCTACACCACCTACTATCAGCAGGTTGACGGAAAATACTGGTTCCCCACCTACACCAAGGCCGACGGCACGCTGCACTTCGACGCTCAGCAGGGTGCTTTAAGCGATGATGTCCACCTGCGTACCGTAGTCAAATACACCGACTACAAGCAGTTCCACGCCACCAGCCGCGTCATCTACGACGGTCAGGACATCACCGACAACAAATCCCCCGGAGACAACAAGCAGCAACCGCCGACGGCTACCAAGCCTTGATCTCTGATGGCTTTTTAAAAAACTAAGCCACGTCATCTCAACCGAAGCCGCGCGGCTCTATCGCGCGGCGCAGTGGAGAGACCCCTGTATTTTGTCGTTGCCTGTCACCCCGGCTCGCTAAGCGCATCAACGAATTGACGTAGTATTCGCTTGCCTGCTTCGCAACGCAGGGGTACTATTCCTGTGTTCCCAACACCACAGCTTCATGGGCCCCCTTACAGAACGACGTTGGAACAGCGTTGGTCACACAGGAGGGTAAGATGTCCGCCAAAAACATTCTCAATTTAACTATGGTTGCCGGCCTTGCTGTCGGTACTGCCTTTGCCCAGGCTCCACAGGTCCCTCAGGCCGCCCAGTCCGTCGTTCCGGCTGACGGCATCACCATGGACATGATGCCCATCACGCCGGACCAACTCACCGGCTGCCGCCAGCAGGCCTCCGGTCAACTCTCCGATGAGCAGAAGGCGCTCCACGACCGTGAGCACGGCCAGGACAAGGACAAGATGGCGCAGGGAGCCATCACCGGAACCACCGGCGCCGTCACCAGCGCGATCTCGCGCGGCCACGGCTGGGGCTACTGGGGGAACCATAGCAACAACGGCGCACAAACCGCTGCCGCTACGGGAGCCACCCAGCGCACCGATCGCAACAGCGATAACGTCGCCAGCACGACCGCCACCAGCCAGACGGTCGGCGTCGACGCCTACCAGCAGTGCGTGCTCGGCATCAAGGGCTCGGAGTACGTGACCTACCGCTCAGCCCATCCGCTCAACGGTGTTCCAGCCGCTACGCCTGTGGCCGAGCCTGCGATCGCCTCCGCTGCGGTGCCTCCACCACCCAACGCTTCGGCGTCGCCGGTACAGGACGAGGGCGACGGTAAGCACTTCGTCCTCACCGAGCCCGGCCAGACCAACTCGGTCGAAGTGACCCAGTCCGCCACCAACAAGAACGCCTATGTCGACGCATCCACCGGCAACAGATACATCGTCATGCCCGACGGCTCGGTCAAGAAGATCGTCCACCACAAATAGCTTCTCTCCAAAAGAAGAAAAGCGCACTGCTCATCGCGTCATCGCGGCAGTGCGCTTTTCCCTTGTCTTCTGTCTGCGCTAAACAGACTCGCAGTGCGCACTGGGGTCTTCATGCTGCGCCGTCATCCAGCGGTCGATCATGGTGCCTGCGCAACGTGCGCCGCACAGGTGCTTCACTCCTTCTTCGTGCGCCTGCCGCTGCTGCCATCGGGTCAGCTTGATCAGCGGCTGGTCGTCACCGGGGCTGATTCCCTCGAAGCAATCTGTCCATGCAAGCCACCACAACTCATTCTGGTTTTTCTGGTTGCCGCATACATCGCACTGAAAACTTTCGCTTCGCGCCATTCAGGACTCTCCTGCCGCTGAAATTATCACACTTGCAACACATCCCATGCGACAAGAATCCCAATGCTCTTCCGCCACCCAATCCACGTCGTCTCGACCGAAGCGCAGCACAGTGGAGCGACCCTCTATTCCGCCTGCACCACATTCGCACAAAAAAAGACTGACCGGCGATCTGATTTCCTCACCGGCCAGCCCATACGCTTTTCAATATCCAATCCCGTTCATCACCCCTCGATGTTGAAATTGATATTGATGGTCGTCTCTACTGCCACTGGCTCTCCATTCAGCAGATACGGCTTGTATTTCCAGGTCTTTACCGCGGTTAGAGCGCTCTGGTCATAGTCCTTGCGAAGGCTCTTGACGACACGCACGCGGGTTATGCGCCCATCTTTATTGATGATGGCTCGCAAAGTGCATGTGCCATCCACGGTGTTCTTGTCGGCCCTTGCTTTCGCGGGATAGACCGGGTTTTGGCCGCCGAGCCTGCTTCCAGCCATGATTGCACCTTGCACCTTCACGGGATGGTTAGGGGCGGCCGCCATCATCGCAGAAGCAGGCGGAGGCTCATTCACGTCCAGACGCAGCGCCAGCGCCGACCCGCAAGTCGCAACTCCTACCACAACGCACACCGCCGCAACCCCAATCCGCAGCAATCCTCTCGTCTCTTTTGGCTTCGTCATCAGGCTCATAACTCTCCTCTCCAGAATGTTGGCATCGAAGATTCCGATGGCGTGAATGTTCATGGTCTGCGTCTGGCTCGACATCAGCGACGCCAACCGCAGCAGCGATCGTGCATAGTGTTCTCTTGTGGTTACAAATTCAGCCGCCATCGCATCGCACACCAGCTCGCGGCTCTGCCGTATCTGCGCCTTCAGCCATCGCGTCATCGGGTGATAGCTCACCGGTAGTGAGACCAGCTCATACAGCACGTTCTTCGCATAGTCGCGCCTGCGCATATGCGCCAGTTCATGCCCCAGCACCGCCTCCACATCGCTTGCCTCCGCCTTCTCCATAAACTCCGGAGGCACCAGCAGCACTCTCCGCCGAAGGCCCAGCGTCAGCGGTCCCGCCACCATCGGCGTGCTTGCAATCTCTGCATCCGGCACATCGAAGCTGCGGCAATACCGCTTCCACACCGCGGCCAACTCTCCAGTCAGCGACAGCCGCCGCGACCCGCGCCGCAGCCCATTGCTCTGGATCAGTCCCCACGCCAGCCGCCCGCATAAGAACAGCGCAAAGCCGAGATACAACATCGTCGCTCCGTGTCGCAGCCAAAGCGGCAGGTACAGAGATGCTCCTCCCACCTGCGTAAATCTGCCCATCTCCACCTGTACCGCCGTCGCCCCGGCCCCCACTCCGGCACCGCCGAAGATACGCGGCATTCCGAAAACGGCCCCGACGCAGGCCGGTAGAATCGCCGCAATCATCAGCGCTGCCACCCAGACCCGATGCTCCGCCTGCGGCCCCATCCGCCGCACCAGCCGGGCGCAGCCATATCCTGCCAGGCACACCAGCGGGACCTGCCACAGCGAGTTCACCAGGTATCCCAGCACAAACGCTTCGAGTCCGCTCATCGCTCGCCTCCACCTTCTTCTATCTCTTCCAGCTTGCGGCTCAGTTTGGCGATCATCTTCGCATCGATCTGCTTGCTCTTGATCAGGCTCATCACCAGCTCTTCGCTCGACCCGCCGAACATGCGGTCGACCACGTCGCGGAGCGCATGGCTCAACGCCTTGGCCTCCGACACGGTAGCGCTGTACTCATACGCCCGCCCCTGCAGCTTCCGCTTCAGCTTGCCCTTGCGGTGCAGAATGTTCAGCATCGTCTGAACAGTCGTGTAAGCCAACTGCTGCTCCAGCCCCTCCTGCACCTCGCCCACATTGCTCGTGCCCCGCCGCCAGATCACCTGCATGATCTGCAACTCCAGCTTCGTCAAACCTTCTTTATCCTGCTCGCCCATGGCACATCTCCTAACAACTTAGGACATTACGCCGAGACTTCAACGCGTGTCAACTAAAAACTTAGGAGATAGCCCGGAGCTGGTTCTTCACCCGTCGCTGTTGTCGTTATTCCTGGCTTCTGGGTACGCCAAGGCTTCAGCCTTGGCCCTCTAAGAAGCGCCAGGAAGTCGGGCTTTAGCCCACGGGGTATGTCTTCCTTCCCCGGTCCCACACAAAGCGCCTTTTTTCGAAGACTTTAGTACTTAAATACGGGAGGCCCCTCTCAATAGAGAGAAAATTTCGCTAAGCCGCGTCACCCGCCTCAAAGTACAGGTACTTCCGCCACGCAGCATCGGCACTGCCGATCATCCGCATGATGTGCCGCGAGGTATGCAGGCTGAACGGCCGTGGCTCCCGTTGCAGCGTCATGTCGGTCAGCTCATGCAGCAACTGATTGCCCTTGCGCCGGTTGCAGTCATGGCAGCACGCCACTAAATTCTCCCAGGTCGAAAGCCCACCCCTTGACCGCGGAATCACATGGTCAAGCGTCAGCTCGCCCGCCGTCAGCACGATAGAGCAGTACTGGCAGCTATTTCTGTCCCGCAGCAAAATGTTCTTGCGCGAAAGCGCCCGTGTCTGATGCGGAATCCGTCGGTACTCCAGCAGCCGGATCACGCTTGGCATCGCCACAGTCACCCGCGCTGCATGAAGGATCGCGCCCTGCTCCTCCTCGGTGCGCGCCACACCCTTCAACACCAGCACCAGAGCCCGCCGCGCTCCGCAGATATTAATCGGTTCATAGCTGGCATTCAGCACCAGCACCGGCGTCTGCATCGCCGGTTGCCGGAACACACCAATCCGGACATCCACATCTGACACCAGCCTCCCGCTCGCATGGGAGCTGCCATGTCCCGAGTGTCGATTCCCAGTTAGCCTCTGCTTCCGCATCTTCCCCGATTGCATCGTCCTGCCCTCCGGTTCCAAATCATCGTTCGCAAGAAATCATTAAAAAATTTGTGCTCATGATGCATCCCAAAACTCAACCATCTCTCGCTGCGCCCGGGCCAGCGTAGCGACCCAAACCTTCGTCGCTCCAGCCCGCCGAAGAACTCGCGCACACTCCCGCGCGGTCGCTCCGGTCGTATAAATGTCATCCACCAGCAGAACCTCGCGCCCGGTCAACGCAGAGCCATCTCGCACCGCAAACGCGCCTTTCAGGTTCCGCCTGCGGCCATGCGAGGTCAGCGCAAACTGGCTCTCTGTATCCCGCACCCTCCGAATCACTCCATGCGCCGCGCGCAGCTTCCACTCCGGCCGCGTCTTCTCCAGCTCGGACAGCGCCGCATCCGCCAGCAAAACCGCCTGGTTATAACCCCGTTGTCTTTCCTTGGTCGGGAACAGCGGCACCGCGACCACCATTAACTCCGCGCCAGTCTGCCCCTCCAGCATCTCGACTGCCTGCGCCAGCATTCCACCCAGTGGACGCGCCACAGCGCTCATCCGCTCGTATTTGAGCAGATGCACCATCTCGCGCAGTCCATCCTGATAGACCCCATAGGCGACCGCCCGCTCAAACTCCGGCGCAACCATCCGGCAAGGCGAGCACAGCAATCCCTCGGCAGGGAACTGTCCTGCAAACCGAACCCCTTCCAGATCAAGAGCTTCCCCACACTGCCTGCACAACGTCGCCGTCTGCACCGCAACGGCACCTAAACAATCTTCGCAAACAGGAGAGAGTCCAGCCCGAAGCAGCGGTCCACCACAAACCCTGCAATCGGCGGGAAATAAAGTTGTTACCAAATCATCGACAACAGCCCGAACCACCCGTTCCGGCTTTTGCAGAAAGCGCGACATTGCGCTAACATCCGCCACCCTGTTGGCTTCCAAACCAGGCGGCGCGCTGTGACACGTACCGGGCGGCCCCCCGGCACTACTACCGAGCGCATTGTCATTCAAGCATTCGCTGAAGACGCACCTCACTCGCCGGCGCTCCAGGTCGGTCGGACCGCGCCATGCCCGCAGTATACGCCTAAACTGCAACTTTCTCGCAAATTGCTGCACCATGCTTGATGCACCTCTGCCCCGGCCTCATCCCCGCTGATACACTCCCATCCAGCCGGACACATCGCTTTACCGGCGGGAGAGAGTCACAGAATGGCAACGCCTACCATCACCAAAACCACTTACCAGCCCTTCGTAGGCGCAGGCGAATCCCGCCGCGAGCTCACACCCCGCGCCCTTATCCTCGGTGCCTTCTTCGGTGTGCTCTTCGGAGCGGTCACCGTCTACGTCGGCCTCCGCGCAGGTCTCACCGTAGCGGCATCGATTCCAATCTCGGTCCTCTCTATCAGCATCCTGCGCGCCTTCGGCCGGGCCAGCATCCTTGAGAACAACATCGTCCAGACCACCGGAAACGCTGGCCAATCCATCGCCTCGGGCGTCATCTTCACGCTTCCTGCGTTGATCTTTTTAGGCTTTGATCTGGAGAGCACAAGAATCTTCGCCCTTGCGCTCTTCGGAGGCTGGCTCGGCGTTCTCTTCATGATCCCGCTCCGCCGCCAGCTCATCGTCGAAGAGCATGGTTCGCTCACTTACCCCGAAGGCACTGCCTGTGCCGACGTCCTCGAAGCCGGAGAGCGCGGCGGAAGCTTTGCCAGCCGGGTCTTCCTCGGCCTCGGCCTCGGCGGCATCTACACCCTCTTCCAGAACGACAACCTCTTCTCCCTCTGGCCCTCGCAGCCCGACTACCAGCCCAACCTCGGCGCGCAGCATCTGCTCAAAGGCTCGGCCATTCGCGCCGACTGCACGTCAGAGTATCTCGGCGTCGGCTACATCATCGGCCTTCGCGTCTCCGCCGTCATGCTCGCCGGAGGAGTCTTCTCCTGGCTCGTCCTGATGCCCGCGATCTACTTCTTCGGCTCTCACCTAACCAGCCCCATCTATCCCGGCACGACGCTCATCAGCAACATGACGCCCTCCGATCTCTGGAGCACCTACGTCCGCCCCATGGGCGCGGGGGCCGTCGCCGCCTCCGGCCTCATCACTCTACTTCGCACCGCACCGACCATCATCTCGGCGCTCACTGAAGGCCTCGGCAGCATGGGAAAGAATCGCAAGGGCAGAGAGGGAAGCCAGGCCAAAACCATCCGCACCGAGCGCGACATCCCCATGTCGATCGTTCTCGGCGGAAGCATCCTGCTGGTCATCCTGATGTGGGCGTTTCTGCAGTTTCATCCCGTCCCGGGAGCGCAGGTCGGTGCGTTCGCCAACCTCTCCGCCGCTCTGCTCGTCATCGTCTTCGGATTTTTATTTGTCACTGTCTCCGCCCGCATCGTGGGCATCGTCGGCAGCAGCGCCTCGCCGGTCTCGGGCATGACCATCGCCACGCTGATGGCCACCGCCGCCATCTTTCTCGTCCGCGGTTGGACCGCGCCCGCCTTCGGAGCGCTCGCCATTACCATCGGTGGCATCGTCTGCATCGCCGCCGCCAACTCCGGCGATACCGCGCAGGACCTCAAGACCGGCTTCCTTATCGGAGCCACTCCGTGGAAGCAGCAGCTCGCCATCATGATCGGCGTCATCGTCTCGGTCTTCTCCATCGGCGTCACGCTCAACGCCATGAACACCGGTCTCGAGACCTTTCAGCGAATGCAGAAGCCCATCGTCTTCTCGCTGAACGCTCTCCCCGACGGCGTACAGAATGAAGGCAACTTCAAACGCGATCACCTCTCGCTGACCTCGCACAACACCGACAATCCCACGCGCGAAGAGGTCTCCAACACTCATCAGCTTATTCTGCTCAACTCCATCGGCTCCACCACCCTCGAAGACGGCAAATACCTCTACAACCCGCAGACAGGGCAGATCGAGATCCAGTGGATCCAGGGCATCGGCAGCGAAAAGGCCGCTGCTCCGCAAGGCCGCCTCATGGCCACCGTCATCAACGGAATCCTCACCCGCAAATTGCCCTGGGGATTAGTCCTGCTGGGAGTAGCGCTCGTCATCTGCATCGAAATGCTCGGCATTCGCAGCCTTACGTTTGCCGTAGGAGCCTACCTCTCCATCGCCACCACGCTCGCCATCTTTATCGGCGGCCTCATGCGCTGGATGGTCGATCGCACTCTCGAAAAACGCGTGGCCACCAACCCTGAAGAGATCGACCCGGATACGGGGCTGCCTGTTCCCACCAGCGTCACTCCTGCGCTCGACTCGGAATCGGAGATCAGCTCCGGCTCGCTCTACGCCTCCGGTCTTATTGCGGCAGGAGGCATCGTCGGTCTGATGGGTGTAGGTGTGCGACTCTACGAAGCTGCCACCGACAAGATGTTCCCACGCTTCAGCGACCACAACCCCTTCTATCACGACTGGGTCAGTGTCATCATGTTCGCGCTGCTGGCCTTCTCGCTCTACTACTTCGCCCGCAAGCCGCTGGAGAAAAAGTAGTAGAGCGATGACTCATAGCCCGGTTATTTCTTGAGCAGCTTCGTGAGATAGTCGAGCGCGCGCGGATCGGTGGACTGCCCCAGCCAGAAGACGGCCTGCTTGCGAACGGCAGCGTCTTTGCTGGTGTTGGCAATCTGTATAAGCTGCGTAGCCGCTTCGTCCCCCGGCAAGCGCGAGAGTGAGAAGACTGCGGATTTACGAAGTTGTGCATCGGGATCGTTTTCGCTGATCTCGCGAAGATCGCCCGCGACAACTTTGCCGCCCTTCATCGCCATCCAGAACTGAGCCTGCTTGCGGACCTGCGGAGAGGAATCTTCGTGCGCCATGCGAATCAGTTCTGCAACCGCACCGGGGTCTTTGGTGACGGTGAGGTCGAAGGTAAGCTTCTCGCGAAAGGCTGCGTCGGAGTCCTCGCGGGCAAAGTGCTGCAACGCAGCGAAGCCCTCGTGGCTATGCTGGCTGGCAAGCCAGAACGCGGCTTTCTCGCGGAGATCGAGATCGTTCCCAGCAGCCGCGAGGCTGATAAGCGTGGGCCAGTCGCTGGAGATTGATGGATGGAGATGGCGAAGACGGCAACGTCGCGAAGCTTCCTGCTGTCATTCTGAAGGGCGAGTGATTTCAGGTTAGCGATGCTCTCATCGGGTGTGACGTTGGTGAGCCACACAACGCGGAGATCGCCTGCATCGATCTGGCGGCCGGGATTGTCCACATGGATCTTCTCGATGCCGTGATTGACGATGCGAAAGAGGATGACGGCATGGTCGTAGGAATGATTGCCAGAGTCGCCTTCATCATCTTTCACGTTTGGATGATCGCCTTCAAGGTAGCTGATGCGCGGATACTGTCCAGAGAAGGATTTTTCGACTACGGGAACGCTATAGCCGACCCACAGCGGTGCAGCTTCGTCTTTGAGTGAATTGAGCTCGGCGTTCAGACCGTGGGCAGCAGTCGTGGTGAGACGCGCATGGAGGAATTGCGGCTGCTGCGCAAAGGCTGTGACAGCAGAGAAGACAGCGATAGTGGCGAGCGTGCGAGCGAGAGGACGCATGTTCTTTCTCCTGTAAGGGGAACGGGTGATAAGAAGTCGATTACTTGAGAAGCTCCATCATGTAGTCGGTGGCAACCTTGTCGTTCATGACGGAGAGTTGGGCGACGATCGTGCGCTTCAACTGGAGGTCTTTCTCGCTGCGGGCCAGCTCGACCAGATGGGGCGCGTCCTGGGTGAGGAAGAAGGCGGAGATGATGGACTTCTTGATCTGGCGATCAGAAGTGGTGCGGTAGACTTCGGCGAGCGTGTCGTCGTCGCGCTTGCCCTGGAAGAGCGCCATCATCGTGATGGCCTGGCGCTGAAGTTCAAGGTCCATCTTGCCGGTAACGGCGTCGTGCAGCATGGCCCGCGCCTCGGGAGATTTGCTCTGCGCGAGCACAAAGATGGCGTGTTTCTTCACCCCGATCGATTGATTTCCATTGAGGATGCCGCGCAGGATCGGGATGGCCTTGGCCGGGTCCTGATTGAGCATGGAGTTGAGCGCGAGGATCTTCATGTCGGGGTTGTTATTGATATCGACATTGATGTTGGGGATGACGATGGGATCGATATGAACATCGGGATTGACGTGAATGTTCATGCTCTGCGTAATCTTGTCGCTGAGATTGATGTTGATGTCGGGATTGCTGATCGAGAGAACATCGCAGTCCTTATTCCAGGGGCTATCGGCATACTGCGCATGGAGCGTGTTGCAGATTGCCGCAGCATCGGAGTGGCGGCGAAGCTTGTTGAGCGAGTAAGCCTTCCAATAAAGGGCAGCGTCGGAGCGCTTCTCTTTGGCCGCAATCACCTTGTCGAATGCGCGGATCGCATCCTGCCATCGCTGTTCGTTCATGGCGCGAGTTCCGGCAGCGTAGGGGCTGTTGTCGTTGGCGGCTGCCGCAGGCAGAGGCGCTGGATCGAAGACCATTCCGTAGAGCGGTTGTGCAACCGCAAAGACAAGCAGAAGTGCCGGGGAGAGAAGTCTGCTGCCGATTCGTTTTGTCGTAGTGATGGTCGTGGACATTGCTGTGGTCATGGCGGTTCCTTATTGGGCGTTCTGGTTCTGGCGAAGAATGCGAATGTCGAGCAGCAGGCCGGAGGTATTCATCTCCAGGCGAAGCTGCAAAGTGCTATGCGGCGAAGACGGCTCGTTGTCGAGCGTGGTCAGCACGCGGCCCAGATCGTCGAGCACCGCTGCCTGCGCCAGCTCGCCATGGTCGCGCGCAGTGCGAACATAGACGGCGTTGCTGAGCAGAAGATCGCGGGCCTGCGCACGCGTCGCCGGATCAAGCGAGCCGGAGGTGTGGTTGACCTCGGTGAGAAGACGCTCCGCTGCGTCAAGATGATTGGCGACGGTCGGGTCGGTCGGCTCGGTGGTAAGCGGGCCATGCCCGTTGATCGCGGTATTGGGGTGGGTGACGCGGTCGATGGCAGGCAGCAACGCGGCGATGTGGTCGCGGTCGCGGGTAACGTGAATGCTGACGAAGACGACGAGAAGCAACGCCACGGCGGCCAAACCTGCTCCTGCCCATAACGTAAAGCGCAAGAAGAATTTGCGACGTGGTTCAGGCGTAAGCACGGAGAGATTGCCGCGCAGACGCTGCCAGTTGCGGTCCAGATCAGGCTGTGGGACGGGATCGGAGGAGAAGACGCGCAGGGTCTCGGCAATCGAATCCGACAGCGCGGCGCACTCGGTGCATTGCTCGATATGGCGCTGGATAGCAGCTTCGTCAGAGCTTTCGTGAAGCTGATAGGCGATCAGGTCTTCTTCAGAAAAGTGGGTCATGACAAGCCTCCTGCGAGGGGAGCGAGGGAGCGCCGCAGCTTGCCGACAGCACGGAAGACAGCCTGCTTGGCCGAGTTGGCGGGCACATTCAGCGCAGCGGCGATCTCGGCGATGGGCAGGTCTTCCATGTGGCGAAGCGTGAAGGCGGTCCGCTCCATAGGGGTAAGGTGGGCGAGCGCTTCGTTGCGAAGCGAGGCAGCTTCAAGGTCGAGCAGTTGCCGTTCAGGGCCGGCGTGCGTGTCGGCCAATTGAACGGTCTGCTCGACCGGGGAGGGATTCTCGGTGATGCGTGGGCCGTATTGCGAGAGATCGCGGTTGCGGCGTTCGACGAGATTGATGGCGGTATTCATAGCGATTCGCGTGATCCAGGTGGAAAAAGAGGCGTCCTGCCGGAAGCCCGGAAGCTTGTTGTAGGCGCGAAGGAATGCCTCCTGCGCGGCCTCTTCCGCGTCGGCCTGATTGCCGGTGATGCGGAAGGCGATGCGATGCACGGTGCAGAAGTGGCGGTCCATCAGGACCCGGTAGGCATCCCGGTTTCCGGACAGTATCTGCTGAATCGCCTCTGCATCGACTTTGTTCATCCGCCCGATTAGACAACAACTTTGGGCTGCGGTTAGGTAGCAGGCAGCTTATTTTTTGGCGAAAGCCGGGTTTATTACTTAGGAGCGGGGCGGTCATCATTGACGCGCCGAAGTGAAGATATTTCCGCTACACTCTGCTTCAGTTGAATTTTTGTATGTGAATCGAGTTTTCTTTCCAATGACGAGACAGAGAGTCGTGGTTGCCGGTGCTGCAATAGCCGGTTTGGTGATGGTGGGGATGGCCCTGCCAGGGCGTGTGGTTGCGGCGGCGGAGGCCCATGCGGAAACGGGTCAGACTTCCAGCGTTCTGGTGGACACGATGGAGTCGGAACTGCATCGCGCGATGAACTCGCTGGGCAGTTCCAGCAGCGCGGCACAGCAACCGAAGCCGTATTTCCTGAGCTATTCGGTGGCCGACGGCGAAGAGGTCAGCATCGCCGCTCAATTTGGCGCGATCACGAACTCGAACCAAAGCCATCGCCGTTTTGCCGACGTACAGGTGCGCATCGGTTCGCCCGCCGAAGACAACACGCACGGCGACCATCGCAACAGCGCGCTCACGACCATCCCCATTCCGCTGACCAATGACAGCAACGCCATTGCGCGTAGTCTTTGGTTTGCGACGAATCGCGGCTACGGCAAGGCGCTCGACGGCTATCTGAAGGTGAAGGCAGACCAGGAGGTCCGCGCCAAGGAAGAGGACGGGTCGCCGGATTTTTCGACGGAAGAGGCAAAGGTAGCCTTGCTGCCGACCGCTCCGCCGCTCAAGGTCGACACTGCGGAGTGGGAGACGCGGCTGCGTGAGCTCTCCGGCCTGTTCAAGCAGTATCCGGACGTCTTCTACAACACGGTGGCGCTTGAGGCCAGCTCCGAGACGGACTACTTCGTCTCGTCGGAGGGCGCGAAGGTCGCCACGCCGAACCACGTTGCCCGCCTGGTGGTTCTGGGCCGAACGCGTGCAGCCGATGGCATGGACATGTTTCGCGCCGAGACCTTCGAGGCCGATGCGACCGGACATCTTCCCGATCAGAAGGTACTCGCCGCAAAGATCACCGAGATGGGCAAAAATCTCGAAGCCTTGCGCGTGGCCCCGATCACCGACCCCTATAACGGCCCCGCGATTCTGAGCGGACGAGCGGCGGCTGTCTTCTTTCACGAAGTTCTCGGCCATCGCCTGGAAGGCCAGAGGCAGCGTGGCGACGACGAGGGTCAGACCTTCACCAAGCTGATGGGCAAGCAGATCCTGCCCACCTTCATGAGCGTCTCCGACGACCCCACGCTCGAGAAGTTTGAGGGAACCTGGTTGAGCGGCCACTACGACTACGACGACGAGGGCGAGCAGGCGCGTCGCGTCGATCTGATCACGGACGGAATCCTCAAGACATTCCTGATGTCGCGTCAACCGGTCGCAGGCTTTGCTCATAGTAATGGCCACGGGCGCGCCGAGGTGGCCCACATGCCTAACGGACGGCAGGGAAATCTGATCGTCACCTCGTCGAAGACGGTAAGCGATGCCGAGCTGCGGAAGATGCTGATTGACGAGGCGAAGAAGCAGGGCAAAGCCTACGGGCTTTACTTCGAGGACATCTCCTCCGGATTCGCGGTGACGACGCGGCGCTCGCCACAAGCCTTCCAGGTCATCCCGCTGGTCGTCTATCGCGTGTATGTGGACGGACGGCCCGATGAGCTGGTGCGCGGCGTAAGCATCGTAGGCACACCGCAGGCGGCTCTGGCGCGAATCGTTGCCACCGACGACAAGCCGGAGGTCTTCAACGGAATCTGCGGCGCCGAATCAGGCAGCATCCCAGTCAGCGCGGTGGCACCGGCTATGCTGGTCAGCGAGATTGAGACGCAGAAGCAGGCACAGGGCACCGCCAGACCTCCCATCCTTCCTCCTCCTAACGCAGAGATCAGCGCAGATGCTTCCGGAAAGGGTGGCCAATGAACAATTCGTTCTCATCAAAGTTACATAAATATTGGCTGATCACGACAGCATCCTGCCTGTGTGTTTTTTCTGCAACATTCAGCGCAGCCCAGACACAGAGCAGCGATTCAATGTTGCGTGCCATGCAGACAGAGCTTAGCCGCGAGAAGGCGCTCCTTGTCTTGCCCGGAATGCAGCGGCCGTACTTCATCGAATATCAGCTCGACGATTTGACCAGCTACGAGGCCATCGCCAACTATGGAGCGCTGACCCGCGAAGAGTCGAACCATCAGCGCGTGGTGCGTGTCACCGTTCGTGTTGGGGACTATGCCGCGGACAGCAGCACCAGCCGGGGAGAAGGCGCCATCGCGCTTGCGCCCAGCGACAACAATCCCGAGGCGTTGCGGTACGCTCTTTGGACTGCGACCGATACGGCGTACAAGAATGCGTTGCAAACCTACGCCGCCAAGCAGGCCGCGTTGAAGCAGTTTCAAACCCCACAGGTGGAGCATGACTTCGCCGAGGCGAAGCCGGTGGTGCACGTAGCTCCGCTGGTCGCGATTGATCTCGACCGCAAAGAGTGGAAGCAGCGAATCATCGACGCGAGCGGACTTTTCGAGACTGCGCCCGAGGTCCGCGCTTCAGCGGAACAGGTGCAATACTCGACGGCGAACGTGCGTGCAGTGGCTGTGAACCGGTATCTGGTGAACACCGAAGGAACCGTGGTGCGGCAGGGATACACGGGTTACGCCGCTGGTATCAGTGTCGGCGGCCAGGCCTCCGACGGAATGCAGTTGAGTCGCGATAACGGGCCGACCGCCGCGGACGCGAAGGAGTTGGAGACCGGGCCTGAGTTTCGCAAGCGCGTGATCGAAGATCTGAAGAGCCTCACTGCGCTGCGTGCTGCCCTAGTAGTCCCGGCAGAGGACTACCACGGTCCCATCCTCTTCAGCGGCGATGCAGCGTCCGATGTTATGGCACGGCTATTCGTTCCCAACATTGAGGCAGACCGTCCCGCGATGGGCACAACGGCGCGGACGACAGGAGCCTATGCGTCCAGCTATAAATCGCGTGTATTGCCCGCGATACTGAACGTCACCGACGACCCCCTGATGACGAAGTTTGCAGGCAAGACCCTGCTGGGCGCTTACGAGGTCGATGACGAGGGCGTCCCCGCGCAATCCGTCGATGTCGTGGTCAAAGGCATCCTGCAGAACTACCTCATCGGGCGCGAGCCGGTGAAGGACTTCCCCGCTTCCAACGGGCATGGACGCTCCGCGCCGGGACAGGCGGCGCACTCACGCGCCAGTGTCGTGATCGTGAAATCAAGCGAGGCTGTGCCGGTAAGTGAGTTGAACAAGCGCCTGATTGCCATGGCGAAGGAACAGGGCCGCGATGTCTATGCGGTCGAGACTCTGGGCGGCGCTCTCGAACCCCGTCTCTTGTATCGCGTCCATGCGGATGGCAGCAGGGAACTGGTGCGCGGTGCGGTCTTCGACGAACTCGACAACCGCAGCCTGCGCTCGGATATCGTGGCGGTGGGCAATGACGATTATGTCTCAAACTCGCTAGGCCCGGTGCCGCAGACCACGATTGCCCCGAGCCTGTTGTTCGACGATGTAGGCGTCAAGCGTGCAGTCGAGGAGCAGCAGAAGCTGCCCTACTACCCCCCACCGGCATTGGATAAAAAGTAGAACCAAAGCTCACGTCATCTCGACCGCGCTGCTCAACCACAACGGCACGTCATCTCGACCGAAGGCGGCGCTTTTGCCGCCGCAGTGGAGAGACCCCTGTATTTCGTTGTTGCCTGTTTTACTGACGCCGACCAGAACCAAGATCAGCCGCGGCCGTCAGAGCATCCAGCGCCGAACTCTGACGCGCGGCATCGGCCAGATCGAACGGCCCAGCCCACCAGAAGCCCAGATGATTCGCGGAGTCTCGGTCCTTGGCCCATAGGCTCGCGGCATTCGCTCTCGCAAAGCTCGCGTAGCTGCCATCCGGGAACGCATTGTTGAGCAGCATAAGATTGCGGCTGAAGATGCCTTTGAACTGCGGCACGTCGCCGCCGGTATGTGCGCCGTTGGGCTCATGCAATACACCCTGGCCATCGACGAGGTGCTCGATCGCCGCATGTGCGATAGCCGACGCCGTCTCCGTAAGCGCCGGATCGGGCGCGGCTTTGTTCAGCTCCATCAGTGCGCCGAGAATCACTCCCTGGTTGTAGCTCCACGTAGCTCTGCCGTTGTTGGTGCAGTGTGTTGGGTTCGAGATGTCGAGTCCATCGTTGATCAGATGTTCGCCGTTGATCATGCCCGAGTCATGAAACCAGACCCATTCCTTCTGTGCCCAGCCTAGATATCGCTGACGCTCCTCGGGAGCTTTTGCGCGATTCGCCAGCGAAGCCGCAACCGCAAGGAACAGCTCATTCTCAATCGCATTCTTCTCTTTGCTCTTCTTGCTCCACCACACGCCTCCGTCACACGTCTCGGTCTCCCATCCTTTTTGCATGTTGTCGAAGATGGAGCCCGCGGCCTGAAGATACTCGGTCTTCCCAGTCAGGTCATAGACATCGATCCAGGCCAGCGCCCACCAGCCCTCGTCGTCGTAGTAGTCGTTGATGAAGCCCGGAAACCCGTCATGCCCAGCCTGCGCGGCGTGCAGCGTGTTCGCAAAGATGGGCAGGTATTTTTTCGTGTGACTCATCCGGCTGTAGTTCGCAAGCGCGGTGATTGCGTTGGCGGAGTTCCACCACCCCGTCGTGCGATACAGGCCACTCTGCGACGTGTACCACTGCTGCAACACATTCACTGCCACACCCGCATGCGCCCGGTCGGTTTTGTTCGATGACGGTGCAGCCAATGCCTGCGTGGCGATGCATATTGAGAGGAAGACAGGAAGGATGCGGACAATCGGGTTCGTTTTGGATAGCGTCATCGAAGATACAGGCCCTTGGTTAAAATTCGCTGCTCAATTCCTGCGCAACGAGTGTTCGCAACCACTATAGAAGAATGCTTAGTTGGTTCGGACGATGTAAGGCAGCGCGGCCGGGTCAGGCGTCCGGATACTCTCGGCGACCTCATTGGCGTGGGCCCTGTCGGGCTGTAGCGGATTGATGCGCACCCAATGGCCCGTAGGACCGGCGAATTCAATGACCTTGGCAGTCGTGTAGCGGCGGCTGAGTTGGTCCTTCAGCTTGGCTGCATCTCTCTCGCTGGAGAAGGCACCAACCTGAACACACCATCGTCCGGCGGCCTGCGGCGTGGCCGAGGCGAAGGCCTCGACTCGTACTCTTGCAACGCCAACGCGATAGACACCAATCGCCTTGGCAGCGGCAAGCGATAGGTCGATGATGCGGCCGCGAACAAAAGGCCCACGGTCGGTGATGCGCACGACGGCAGATTGATTGGTGGTCAGGTTCGTCACGCGGACCACGGTTCCCAGCGGCAGCGTCAGATGAGCGGCGGTCATCGCGTTCTGATCGTAGACAGTGCCATCGGCCCCTTTGCGTCCGGCGTAAGGGGGGCCATACCAACTCGCCAGCCCAATCTCGCTCGAAACCGCTCTGCCATCTGTCTGAGGTTGCGGCGCGGCCTCTTCCGCATCCATATCGCGATCACGATCAGTATTGCGGCTGGGACTTCGGCTGGCACGGGTGGAGTTACTCGCATCCGGCAGCGAAGGCGGTGGAGGTTGGCGATAGGCTCGCGTCGTCTCTCTGTGGCACCCGCTCGCCAACAGCATCAGCGCTGACAGCACAGCCGCGTAAGTGAGGCGCGAGCGGTTCAAGGCTTCGGCTCACCCGGCGGTGGAGGTGGTGTCTTGCGAGCCTTATCGTCCATCCGCTGGGCCAGACGGTTCAACTCGGCTGCGGCGGAGCGAAGTGCCTCGGAGCCATTGCGGCGTACATCAGGCACAATCTCGTCGTTGAAGTAGGTCACAAAACGGCGAAGATCTTCCTCGACGCGAGTTCCGGCTTCATGCAGGCGCTGCTCCCACGGGCGCTTTGGGGCTGTGGAATCTTCAAAAGCCATGAGCGTACCTCTCTGCTTTGAACGAACAAGCCTCTGTGTAATTATGCGGATGTGGAAAATGCATGGTCAACCGTGATTGCCGTATATTCGCAGCGCAGTGCCGACGTGGTAACGGTGGCATATTGCAAGTCCGTGCTGGCTTTGGGATACAACCTGAGCCCCCCAAATAGCGTCTTTTAAAGGTATAGATACGCTGAATCTTCGCGTATACGTTAGTCTGGTGACTCTCTCCCGAAAGACTTCGAGGTTATTTCTTTTGAACGGAAAGCGCATTTCAAAGTCTTTCATGGCACGACAATCGATACTGCTTCTCGCACTCGGCCTGGCAGCAATGCCTGTTGCATTTGCGCAGCCCACGTTGCAGCCAGCCGCCACACCGCATACGGAAGTGGCAGCGTTGCCAGACGCGCCCGGAGAAATGTTCAGGATAGCCGGCAACAACAGCGTTGATGCTGCCGACAACTCCTCCAGCTCAGTGGACGCCTTCCCGGATGCCGAGCCGACAGGACCGGCCGTCGCGCGAAAGAGGGTGGCTTCGCGTTGGTCAGGTATCATCCTTCGCGGCCAGCAGGCTCCTGTCCTTACCGGCAGAGACAAATTTTTGATGGGTGCAAGAGACGCGGTCTCGCCCTACTCGATTGCCGGATGGTTCTTCTCCTCGGGATACTCCCACCTGACCAACGGTTCCCCAAACTACGGCACCGACAAAGGAGCGTACGGCCAGCGACTGGGAGCTGCGGCTATCCGCGACATGAGTGAAGACGTCTTCAGTACCTCGATCCTGTCAGCCGCCTTGCACGAAGACCCTCGCTACTACAAAATGGGCCGGGACCACAGCTTCGCCCGGCGAGCCGTATACGCCGCGACGCGCGTCCTCATCACCCGTACCGATAGTGGGCGTGCAACTCCCAACCTGTCACTCATCGGTGGAAATCTGGCAGGCGCGGCATTGACGAACGCCTACTATCCTCCCTTGAATCATGGAGCTAAACAGACCATGCTGACCTTCGGCTCTTCCCTCGGCGGCTCCGCTCTCGGCTTTGGCGTCAGTGAATTTCTCGATGACGCGCTTCAGTTCGCTCATATTAAAAAGAGCGAGTGACTCGCACCTCGCCGGGGTTATAGAACATAGCGAATGGGCTATACGGTGATTCGATCTCTTCTGGTTCTGACGGTTGCGTTCTCCGGCGCAGCGGCCTGCGCTCAAACCAGCGCCTCGCAATCCTCCCTACCCGATGCGCCAAGCGTCCTTCTCTCCCAACAGCAGGATGTCGTCGCCGTGGCAGAGGCGTCTCTCAAGGCAAGCGGTAGCGGCGTGGCGCCTTGCACACTCCGCCACGCCATGCTCAACATTCCTTCCCACTCCCGAACCATCGAGCCCGTCCGCGTCCCCTGCAACGAACTCGTCAATCCCTACCAGCGATTCTTCGATACCAACGTCGTCATTCCTCTGACGTCGAAGCAGAAGGGATATCTGGCGATTCATAACCTGACCGACCCCGCCAACCTGGCGACCATCGTTGCGGTCGCCGGCTTCAGCACCGCCATCGATTCGCATAGCGCATACGGTCCCGGCTGGAAAGGCTTCGGCAAAAATACCGGCGTAAGCCTTTTGCAGGACGCGACCGGAGAATTCTTCGGTGCGTATCTGATTCCTTCTATCGCCCATCAGGACCCCCGCTATTTCCGTATGCCCAAGGCAAGCATTCCGCGGCGGCTTGGACATGCGGTCTCCCGCACCTTCGTCGCCAACCACGACGACGGAGGCCTGATGCCCAACTACGCCAACCTGCTGGGCTATCCCATCAGCGCCGAGCTGAGCAACCTGTACGTTCCGGGCATCCATGCCGACCCGGCCTCCACCATGGCGCGCATCGCGACCGGCCTTGCGACCGATCCTGCCAACAACCTCATCACCGAGTTTCTGCCCGACGTGGCCAAGCACATCAGCATCCGCATCATCTTCGTGCAGCGAATCCTCAACCAGGTCGCCAGCCAGCAGCAGCAAGGCGGCACAACGTTCTAAAAGCTCTTTAACTACGTCGTCGCGATCAGTACCACTCGGCCACCACTGCACGTCATCCAACTAGTCCCGCTCAGCCACACTACACGTCATCTCGACCGGAGCAGCGCGGTCTCATCGCGCGGCGCAGTGGAGAGATCCCTGTATTTCGCCGTTGTTCTTGCCGTTGCCTGTTCTTGCCATCAGGCAAATCACCCGCTACTCGCCCAGTGCGCGCACTCGAGTCCGGGAGTGCCGATGCCGCGACCGCACCCGTCCATACGACCACTCCCTTACCGGTCCCACATCCACATGCACGAACTGCGACGTCGGATAGTACCCCACGCCGCCTTCATGCAGGCTTAGGGCCGCATTCCTCAGCCTGACGGTCGACACGCCCGGCACGCGGATATCAATCGCTTTCGCCGCAATATGCTGGCTATGCTCTGCCACGCCGGTGCTGGCTGCCCGCGTCCGCAAAAAGTGATTGGTCTCCGGAGTCCTATAGCCGCAGACGATATCGATCACCCCATTGGGCCGTCTCAACTTCGCCATCAGCGAGTGCAGTACATCGAACTCCTTCGGATCGTATGTCTTGACCGTGTCGGTCCGATAGTCACGCAGAAAATGGTTCAGCTTGTCGAGCGCCTCCGGAATATAGGTGTCCCCCACCCGGTACACCACATCAAGGCTCTCCCCCGTATGCAACTGATAGAGATGCAGCGAATAGTTCTTGCCCTGCAGTGTCTCTGTCGGCTCCGCGGCCTTCGCCGATCCGCCCACCATCAGCACCGCCGCAGCAACAGCCACAGCCGTCACCCACCTGTTAAAACGAAGCCTCATCCGCACATCCCCCGGGATCTGATTGTCTAAATGGTCGAACTCCAATGGCATTTGCTAAACGCCATTCGAGAATTCAATTTTATCGTCTCCAAACAACCATAATCTTCAAAATGCTCTTCCCGCATGTAACTTTTAGGTCACAGTTCCATTTCGGTTACTTCGGCACTCAGGCCGAAAGCCATCAGTCTGTCCACGATCCATTGTGTAATCATTAAGTTATGACGCTCGACCCTATCCAGCTCCGCGTACTCGGCGCGCTTGTCGAAAAAGAGATTGCCACTCCGGAAAATTATCCGCTCTCGCTCAATGCTCTGGTCAACGCGTGCAACCAGCGCTCCAGCCGCGATCCCGTGCTCAATCTGGCCGAAGACGAGGTGCGCCAGGCAATCCATTCGCTCGAAGACCTCAAGCTCACCGCTCCCGTCAACGATAGCCGCGTGCCCAAGTACGAGCACCGCATCCGTACCGTGCTGAATCTTCGTCGAGACGAGACCGCCGTTCTCTGCCTGCTGATGCTGCGCGGCGCACAGACCCCCGGCGAACTGCGCAGCCGCGCGGACCGCCTCTACACCTTCGATGACATTGGTTCCGTCACCAGCACGCTCGACCGCCTCGCCTCCCGTCCCCAGCCTGCTCAGGATGCAGAAACTCCCGACGCCACCGGACCACTCGTGATCATGCTGCCGCGTCAGCCCGGCGCGCGCGAGTCCCGCTACATGCATCTGCTGGGCGGCCCAATCGCCGTCTCCGCGCCGCCGTCTTCATGGTCGCAGCCTCTGCCCGACAGCGGCCACAGCACAGGTTCCTCGCGCGAACTGCTCGTCAGTCTTCACGAAGAAGTCATTACGCTGCATTCCACGGTCGCGGCGCTGGAGCGGCGCATCACGCAGCTTGAATCTCTTCGCACCTCTGAGCCCCTTCCACTCGCCGAGGCCGTAGACTAATCGCAGTACACTGAGACATCCGCCATGCCTCCCACGCCTTCCTTAAATACGGCGTCTCTCGCAGAGTCTGTGCAAGCAGCCTCTTTCAAGGCAGCGGGTCTGGACTTCGCCGCGCTTCTCGACGCGTCGCCCGATGCCATCATTGCATTCGACCGCGACTTCCGCATCGTCTACGCGAATCCTCAGGCCATCCGTATCAGCCAGTTGGAGACGGATGGTTTCATCGGCAAAATCTACTGGGACATACGTTCGGAATCGCGAGGTACCATCCTCGAAGAGAATTTTCTGGCCGCCATGCACAATCGCGTTTCGCGCCAGTTCGAGTTCTATTGCGCTCCGGTTGGCCTCTGGATGGATATCCTGGTAACTCCCTTGGCGGATGGGCTGGCCGTCTTCTATAAAGACATCTCCGCCGCCAAGCTAGCCAGGGAGACCCGTGACATCGCAACCAGGCGCCTTCAGCAGACCTTCGACGCGATGCCCGATTCCATCGCCTGCCTCGACCGCGATTGGAACTTCACCTTCGCCAACTGGCGCGCCGTCGACATGCTCGCCTCCGGGCCGCTTGCCGGGGATAACCTCTGGCAATGCCTGCACCACAGCAGGCAGGAGCCCTTCAGCTCCAACTATCGCAAAGCCATGGAGCAGCGCGTCCCGACCGAGTTCGAGGCGTACTATCCCGCGCCGGTCGACCTGTGGCTCAACATCCAGTCGATTCCCTCCGACGACGGCATCATCATCTTCTTTCGCGACATCACCGAGCGGCGACAGGCCGAAGAGGCGCTCCGCGAAAGCGAGCTTCGCTACCGGGCTCTGACAGACCTCAATCCTCAGGCCATCTGGATGGGCGATGCCAACGGCAGGATCACCTACGCCAATCATGGCTTCAGCGACTACCTCGGCTTCACGACCGCCGACCTCGACCATTGGATTACCGCCTTCCATCCCGACGACCGCACCCGCGTCCTCGACGCATGGGCGGTCTGCGTCTCTACCGCTGCCGAGTACGATATCGAGGCCCGCCTTTTCCGTGCCCGCGACAGTCTGCCGCGCTGGTGGTGGATTCGCGCTCAACCGATCCGCGACGCATCCGGCACGATTCTCTACTGGCTGGGCGTCGCCATCGACATCGACGACCGCAAGACCTTCGCCGAGATGCTACTGCAAAAGCAGGCGGAGACCGAGCGTCAGCGCACCGAACTAGAAACCATCTACGACACTGCTCCCGTCGGCCTCGCGCTCTTCGATCCCGTCGAGTTCCGCTACCTGCGCGTCAACGACCATCAGGCTGCGATCATCGGTCTACCCAAGGACAGGATTCTAGGCCGTTCCATCAACGAGATCGCTCCGCTCGCCGGGCTGAAAGAGCTGTTTCAACAGGTCGCCGCCGGCAAAGTGGTCAGGAACCACATCCTCGAAGGCGAACTTCCCAGCCGCCCCGGCCAGCATCGCTTCTGGAGCGTCAACTACTCTCCGGTCTATGGCGCCGAAGGAAAAGTTGAGGCCATCGCCGCAGTCATCGTAGAGATTACCCATCAGAAGAAGGCCGAGAGCGCTCTCATCCAGAGTGAGAAGCTTGCCGCCGTCGGTCGCCTCGCAAGCTCCATCTCGCACGAGATCAATAACCCGCTCGAAGCCATCACCAACCTCCTTTATCTGATCAATCTCTCCGACGATCTGTCTCCCGGAGCGCGGGATTACCTGCACACGGCGCAGAGCGAGCTCTCGCGTGTCTGCCAGATCGCCACCCAGACGCTCCGCTTCCACCGTCAGGCCGTTCGCGCCACCAATGTCACCGCTGCCGATCTTGTAGACGCCGTCCTCAATCTCTATCAGGGCCGTCTCGCCAATTCGAGCGTCAAGGTCGAAGCCTGCTACGCCACTCAGACCCGCATCCTCTGCTTTGAAAACGACATCCGCCAGGTCCTCAACAACCTGATCGCCAACGCCATTGACGCCATGCGCCAGGGCGGCCGCCTCATCGTCCGCGCCCACGACACCACCGACCATTCGGAGAACTCTCCGAAGAGTCGGCAGGGCATCCGCATCACCATCGCCGACACCGGACACGGCATGTCACCCGAGGTGCAAACCCGCCTCTTCGAGCCCTTCTACACCACCAAAGACCTCAACGGCACCGGGCTCGGCCTCTGGATCTCCGCCGGAATCGTGCGCCGCCATCAGGGACGTCTTAGCTTCCGCAGCACACAGCATTCCGTCCACCACGGCACCATCTTCTCGCTCTTTCTCCCATGGGCAGAAGAACCATCGCCGCCTGCCTCGCAGTAAACCGGCTCCCAAGCAGCAGCCATGTCCCAAAGTATTGTCATCCTTCGCCGCAGGCGAAGGATCTGCTTTAAGCAGCCTCAGAACCATGTCATCTCGACCGCTCGCACCAGCCCCAACCGCACGTCATCTCGACCGGAGCGAAGCGGAGTGGAGAGACCCCTGTATTTCGCCGTTACCTGTTTCACAATCAATAGCCACCCATTGGTACGACCTCGTATGATGGTCGCCATGTTCCCTGAAGCCTTCTGCCGCCTGCGCAAAACCCTCCTTGCCACTCTAAGCACTGCCCTCCTGCTCTCCTCAGCCGCCGCCCACGCGCAGACCGCCGATACCACGCTGCTGGTGGACATCGACCACCGCGCCGCCACCTCGCTCGATGGCGACTGGCACACCATCGTCGATCCCTACTCCACCGGCCTCTACAACTTCCATCACGAGATCAAGGCAGACGGCTACTTCATGAACGGGACGAAGGCCTACAACGGTGAGCCGCTCGAATACAACTTCGCCACCTCTCCCACGCTCAAGGTTCCCGGCGACTGGAACACGCAGCGCCGCGACCTCTTCTACTACGAAGGCGTCCTGTGGTACGAGAAGGACTTTAAGTACAGCCCCAAGCCCAACACCCGCACCTTCATCCACTTCGGCGCTGCCAACTATCGCAGTCACGTCTGGGTCAACACTAAAAAAGTCTGCGAGCACGAGGGCGGCTTCACTCCCTTCGACTGCGACGTCACCGGCGTCGTCAAAGATGGCGATAACTTCGTCGTCGTCGCCGTAGACAACACTCGCTCCGCCGACGGTGTACCCACTCTCCAGACCGACTGGTGGAACTACGGCGGCCTCACCCGCGACGTCTCTCTCGTCGACGTACCTCAGCAGTTCATCGACGACTACGATCTCCATCTCAGCCGCGCCGACCACGATCTCATCGAAGGCTACGTCCACGTAGAAAACGCAACTCCCGGCACAGACGTCACCGTCTCCATCCCCGAGCTGCACGCCACCACCCACGCCACCGTCGATGCGAATGCCCGCGCCGCCATCAAGCTCCCCGTCAAATCACTCAGCCTGTGGTCGCCCGACAACCCCAAACTCTACAAGGTCGACCTCGCCTCTGGCTCCGATCGCCTCGAAGACGAGATGGGCTTCCGCACCATCGAAACCCGCGGCACCGAGATTCTGCTCAACGGCAAACCTATCTTCCTGCGCGGCGTCTCCGTCCACGCCGAAGCCCCCTACCGCACCGGACGCGCCTACAGCGAGAAAGACGTGGACACGCTGCTCGGCTGGGCCAAAGAGATGGGCTGCAACTACGTCCGCCTCGCCCACTACCCACACGATCAGCGCATGACCCGCGCCACCGACCGCCTCGGCATCCTCGTCTGGTCCGAGATTCCCGACTACTGGGCGCTCCAGTTCGACAACCCCGCCGTCCTCGCCAAATCCAAACAGCAGCTCGGCGAGATGATCCGCCGCGACCGCGACAAGGCCTCCATCATCCTCTGGTCCGTCGCCAACGAAACTCCCGACACCGAGGCGCGCACCAAATACCTCACCACCATGGCCAACCTCACCCGCCAGCTCGACCCCACCCGCCTCGTCACCGCCGCTCTGCTGGTCAAAACCCAGAAGACCGCCAACGGCTCCGTCAAGATCGTCGATGATCCGCTCGGCAAGGCGCTCGACGTCATCGGCACCAACGAGTACATCGGCTGGTACGAGCAGAAGCCCGCCGGAGCCGACACCACCACCTGGGACATTCACTACCAGAAGCCCGTCATCATGTCGGAGTTCGGTGCCGCCGCCCGCGCCGGCCACCACGGCCCCGCCACCGAGCGCTGGACAGAGGAGTATCAGGCCGACGTCTACAAGCACCAGATCCCCATGCTCAACCGCATCCCGCAGCTTCGCGGTACCAGCGCCTGGGTGCTCATGGACTTCCGCTCTCCCATGCGCACACTACCCGGCCTGCAGGACAACTTCAACCGCAAGGGCCTCATCTCCGACCAGGGCGAAAAGAAGCAAGCCTTCTTCGTCCTGCAAAAAGCCTACAAAGATAAGACCCTTGGCAAAGCTGAATAGCGTAGAGAAGAGGCACCACAAACGCACGTCATCTCGACCGAAGGCGGCGCTTTTGCCCTATTTTGTTGTCATTCCCGAAGGGAATCTGCGTTTCTTTAGTTTTTACATGACTACACCGTAAGGAAACAGCGATCAGTGTGCGGAGTAGACGTGGTTCAGAGGCAGTGACCCACGCCTACTCCTCCTTATCCGATTTGCTCTCCGAAGGATGCCGCCGCTTCCACCACCATACGATCAGCCCGGCAAGAGCGGTAAACCCTGCTCCTCCCGGCAACACATACTTGATCGCCCCTGACGGATTGTTCCAGAACTCTTCCCGCAGCGCCTCCCAGAATCCAGGCACGCTTACGTTCACCGTCGCGATATAGCTTGGAAGCAACTCCTGGGGGTTATCCCCAGTCTCGGTATAGACAAGGAAAGCCTCAATCGTCAGTTTCTGATTGGCCGCAGGTTGTTTCGGTACAACGTTCCACGTCCATTTCGCCGAACTGTCAATCGGCACTGGCAGGACTGCCCCGATCTTCGGATCAATGTCAAACTCATCCGGATTGTCCGCGGTGAGTTGCATCCGCATGTAAGGGGAGACTTTAAGGGTGCCCTCCTTGGCTCCAGCCAGGTCGTTTGGGCTGGCATCCGCAAACCCATGCAGAACGACCGTGACGACAGCCGTCTCATGCAACTTCATCGGAGTTGGAATCGCGTAGTCGATTCTTCCATCCTTAACCGCCTTCACCCATTGCGCGCGCACTTCGCTCTCTTGATATGGATCGACGCCCGCTGCTGCCGGTGGCGGCGCAGGAGGAGGTGCCACCGCGGCTGCCATGACCGGAGGCGTGCTGGACGGGCTCACGGAACTCACTTTGCCGGCCGTCTGCGTCTCTCCACCTGAAGGGGGAGCTGCTGCCTGATCGTATGCGCCCTGTGACTGGCCGGATCCGCCTTGTGCCTGCTGACCAGCGTGGTTGGCCGTACTCTTCGCGTGTCCGCCGATCGGCGAACCCGCCTTCGACTCACGAATAATTTCGTTGTCGAAATCTTCGTTCTTCGATTTTACCGAAGCCGTTTGAGCATTGATCGCCGCATTCATCGCCTGCAATTCGGCGTACGTCTTGTCTGTATTCGTCGCTGGCGGCGGCGCGCTCGTCGGGGTTGTAGCTGCGACGACACGCACAGTAGCCACACCCGAGCTCCGTAGCCCTGCTCCATCCACCACGACGCAGTTCGCCGAGATCGCTGTCCCCGCAGGCACTCCCGCCGTGTCCAGCCGCGCCGTGCTCCCGTTGGGATAGAGTTTTCCGCCGCTGCTTGAAAAGCTGTACACCAGCCGCGCCGAGACGCCCTGCACACGAGCGGTTACGGTTACGCTCTGCCCGGTGGCTACGTTCGACGAAGAGGCCACGCACTCCACCTTCGGCGGCAGCATGGCTTCAATTTTTTTCGCATAGGTCGCATCGGCAGCGACCTGCGGAGCGCTCCAACCGGCACCGGGCAACAAAATCAGCGCCAGAAAACTCGCAAATAAAAAAGAGGGCCCAAATCTCCGGTTCATAAAAACCCTCCAGAAATCGAGTGGCGCTATTGTGAGCGTAAATTTCGCCGGTGTCTACACCTTTCCGACTTGCGCGACCGCTACATCTCTGCCCAGCGCCGCAGCAGGTTGTGATAAACCCCCGTCAACTGCACTCCCGCCGCATTTCCCGGAACATCCTTCGCCAGCGTCTGAATCGCCGTATCCAGATCCAACAGCATCGACCTATCGGCATCGCTGCGAATCATGCTCTGAATCCAGAAGAAGCTCGACACCCGCGCGCCTCGCGTCACCGGCTCCACGCGATGCAGGCTCGTCGCCGGATACAACACCATATGCCCCGCAGGCAGCTTCACCGAGTGCGACCCATAGACGTCCTCGACGATCAGCTCGCCGCCGTCATACTCCTCCGGCTTCGTCAAAAACAGCGTCGCCGAAATATCCGTACGAATCCTCTGCCCGGTCGTGACCAGTTGGCGTATCGCCGTATCCACATGCGTGCCAAAATGCCCGCCGCCGGTATAGCGGTTGAACATCGGCGGAAACACGCGCAGCGGCAGTGCCGCCGACATAAACAGCGGCGACCGCGCCAGCCCACCCAGCACCATCTCGCCCAGCTCCACCGCCACCGGATGACCCTCCGGCAACTGATGGTTCTCCTTCACCTTCTGTGCCTGGTATCCAGCCGTCACTTTGCCGTCCACCCAATCGGCGGCATCGAGCTTCGCCCGCGCCTGCTGCACCTGCGCGGCGGTCAACACATCAGGAATCGTAATCAGCATCGTCGTCTCTCCCTATCGCAAAAACCTTATCACTCCAAAACTATCAACTCATCATTTCAAGCCCAGCAAAACTGTACGTCATCTCAACCCAGCACCAATGCACATCATCTCGACCCAGCAAAAAGGCACGTCATCTCGACCGGAGCGAAGCGGAGTGGAGAGACCCCTGTATTTCGCCTTTCGCCTTTGCCTTCCCCCGCACAACCTCAAAGCCGCATCTAAATCCCAAACAAAGCGCGGCGAAGTCCAAAAGACTCCGCCGCACCCAACAGCGCCCACCGCGCAAATCAGAACTTGAAGTTCACTCCAATCAGCGCACTCAAACCAGCACCCGGAATCAGGTGGCTCGGATGCGGCTGATCGATATAGAACCGGTTCAGCAGGTTATACACATTCGCCTGCAACTCCAGCCTGTCCGTCACCGGCCGCCGCATCATCGCGTTGAAGACCCAGTAGCCCGGCACCTGTTTCATCGCAATACTGGTGACGACATAGCCCGGCCCATTCGGATTCGGCGCAAAGCCGGTCGGCACATAAGGCACCGTCGAGCTCGCCGTACGGCTGGCAACATAATTGCCACCCAACCCCGCGCTCAGCCGCAGCGGAAGCCGTTGCGTGATGAACGCATTGAACGTCTGCTTCGGTACATTCGCCAATTGATATCCGACCGAGGCCGGATAAAACTTCGAAGAGATCACGGCGCTATCGAGATACGCATAGCCCAGCACAACGTCGGTGCCCTGCGGCAGCCTGCCCACCGCGCTGAACTGCACGCCCTTCACCAGCTGGTTGCCCGAGTTCACGATGTTGTTCGAGTTCGTCGGATCAGTCTCCTTGGCATTGTCCTTCTCCGTGCGGAACCACGCGCCATCCAGCAGCAGCCGCTCATGCAACAGGCTGTACTTCGCGCCGGCCTCGTAGGTCTCGTTCTTCTCCGGAGCCAGCGAGCTGGCCGCCGTCGGCACGCTCAGGCTGAGAGATTCTGCCGCCGGATCGAAGCTCGTTCCATAGTCGAAATACACGCTGCCATGCTTCGTCGGCTTGTACACAAACGCCGCGCGATAGCTCGGCTGCTTGTCCAGCCTGCTGATCGGCCCAATCGGCGCGCTCACCGTGCCGCCTGCTGGTGGAGCGACCGGCTGGTACGAGTTATAAACCGTATCGAAGTAGTCCCAGCGAACCCCGCCGCTCAGCTCAAACAGGTTCCCAAGATGAATCGTATCGACGAAGTAGACTCCCATGCTCTGCGACTTCGTGTGTACCACCGTGGTGATGTATCCGGTCCCGCCAAACGAGTCAGCAGCATTCGGGTGCAACAGGTTCGTCGAAGGAACAGTATTGACGCCCTTGATCGTGTAGCTGGTGCGAATAGGGTTCGATACCTCCTGCCCGCCTTCGACGCCGCCGTCGAAATCATTCCGCATTCCCAGCACCTTGAACCGCGCCGTCAATTCCGTCTGGTCCCATAGATCGCCTTCGACGCTCTTGATCTGCAACTGATTTCGATTCACCGCAATCGTCGCTGGATCGGATGCCTGCGTGTAGTTACAAGGCTGGGTCGGGTTGACCGCGCTCGTTGGCAGGGAAGCGACCACACCGCCCACAGGCACACTGATCGCAGCGTTCGAGCAGATCTGCGGCTCGGTAATCTGCGCCTGCCGCGGATAGTTCGCCCACCGCGCTATGCTGTGTACGCTCACATTCTCGCCAAACGCATGGCTCACCTTCGCCGTCAGAATATCGTCGTTTGTCCTCAGATAATTCTGGTCAGGGAAGCCATAGTAGTTATGCCGGATCGGTCCCGGAGCCACGCCATTTAGCAGCCACGGCAAACCATAGTCCGGCGTATCGCTCTCGGTGTAATGGAAGTAGCTGATCGTGAACGGTGTCGTCGAATTCAATCCGAACGAGATCGATGGAGCCACCCCGAACCGTCGAATCTCGGCATGTGGTCGGCCAGCGACACCGCCCTCCTGCCCGACAGCATTCAGCCGAAACGCCGCGCCTCCATGTCCAATCTCTTTCAGCGGTTCATTGATGTCGGCGGTAATTCTCCGCGTCGCATCCGTGCCAAACTGCGTCTGCACATTCACAAACTGCTGCAGCTCGGGAACCTTGCTCTCCTGGTTGATGATGCCGCCCGTAGCTCCGCGCCCAAACTGCACGCCCGCCGGTCCCTCCAGCACCTCAACCTGGTCGAAGTTAAAGCTGTCGCGGTAATAGCTGCCGAAGTCGCGAATGCCATCCAGAAAGATATCGTTGCGCGCCGTAAAGCCGCGAATGGTCAGGTTGTCGCCCTGCGCGCCGCTCTCGCCCGCCGCCATGCTGATGCCCGGAACATTCCGCAGCGCATCCCGCAGCGTCGAGTTGCCCTCATCGTGCAGCACAAACTGCGGCACCACCGCCACCGTCTGTGGAGTATCGATCAGCGGCTGCGAAAACTTCGCCATCGACACCGCATCCGGCAACCCCGACGACGTCACATTCACCGAGTCCGAGTAGCGCAGCCCCACCACCATCGTCGATGCATCCTGCGCCGCATAGCTCAGCCCCGTTCCTTCGAGCAGCAGCCGCAGCCCTTCTTCCTCGGTGTGCAGCCCATTCACGCCATGCGTCTGAAATCCCGACAGCGTCCCGGCAGGCAACGTCACATTCACCTTCAGCCCGGTCACCTGCTCATAATCTTTGATGGCCGCATCCAACGGCCCCGTAGCAATGTGAAACCGCTTCACCGGAAGGTTCGCCGCCGGTGCACCCGCTCCCGCCCCGCCTGCTCCGGCATCGTTGGTCACCGCCGCCATCGCGCCGCGACTCGAACCCATCACCGCATAGGCC
This sequence comes from Granulicella sp. L56, assembly GCF_009765835.1. Classification (NCBI taxonomy): domain Bacteria; kingdom Pseudomonadati; phylum Acidobacteriota; class Terriglobia; order Terriglobales; family Acidobacteriaceae; genus Granulicella; species Granulicella sp. L56. Next base: position 2,105,827 of record NZ_LMUS01000006.1, read on the forward strand.
GCCAGCGTTCCCATCGCCAACCACCCACGCCGACTCCCCACCTTCCAGCCGGCCTTCTTACCCTTACCCACCATCTTCAAAGTCCGCTTCACTTGCATTCTCCTCAAATCAAACATCCAAAGGCCCAGGCAAAGACCGCACCCACAAAACCGGAAACATCGTGCGTCCCCTGCGATTCACATCCATGCAGCCAGCTCCTCGGCACCGAAAACGCGCATACCTCGTCCTTGACCGCTTACTCTTGAAGCCCTCGCCAATGGCCAAAGCCCGGCGAGCACATCAAAGCTCGAAACCAGATTCTTTCTATGGAAGGAGTGGAACCGAAGCGGAGCGCCGCAGTTGCCCGGGCCGGGAACCGACCCTATAATCCAGACAACCTGCAGCCGTCCAAACGGCTTGTAGCCTCCAGATTCCCGTGGTCTCCGCCAAGAGATAAACTCCACGGGGATCTGGACCTTCTACTCGATCCCTGCTTACTTCAAAAGCAAAAACGAATTGCAAAACTTGATAAATCTGAATATACGACAACAACAGTCCTACATCAATCAAAATATAAGACTATTTATGTCCGTGTTCGAAAATCGGACATTTCGCACACAAAAGGCCATAGTTAAAAGAAAAAGGCGGGGGAGCCGAAGCTCTCCGCCTTTTCCATTGCCCTGTCTCCAGAGCGGGTTAGAAGTTCATCTTCAGTTGGAACTCCGTGGCACGCGGCGCGCCCTGATCGAACGTTCCGGTCCGGCGGGATACACGCTGCGCATTATAGGCAGCGTAATCCGAAGGTCCATTGACGTTTCCGCCGCCACCGCTGTTAGCTAAATCACCCGGTGTAAGAATCGTTCCTCCTCCGCCTCCTCCAACCGAGAGTGCGTTGTAGTTTGCAAAGTTGAACACGTTATAGATCGACACCGAGGGCTCGAGGCTGATTCCTTCCGGCAACTTGCTCCAGCGAATCGGATAGGAGAAGTTTGCGTCGAAGGTCTTGAGCATCGGGTTTGCATACGCTCTGCTCGGGCCCTGGGCCAACGTCGGCTCCACAGCGCCTAGCTGGATCATCTCGGCATTGGTCAAGACACCGGATGCGACAACCGCCTGGCCAGCCGGCGTCAGCGTTCCCGCATGGGTAGCGTTGTAGGTGCTGATCAGGTTATTCAGATTGCCCGGCTTGATCTTCCTCATGTATGCGCCTGGATCGGTTCCCGGAACAAGGTCTCCAACCTGTCCATCTCCATCCACGTCGCTGCGGAAGATCTCACCGGGGTTAGAGCCCTGCTGATCGAGCGTAAGGTTTGCCGGCACGGCGGAATCAATATGGGTAATGATGCCGATCCGCGGGCCGTATTTCGGTTGGATGGATCCGCCCAGCGAGAAGATATGGGTACGGTCAAGGCCGCCATATCCCATATGCAGCGTCGGGTTACGGTTGTCATAGGACGGGGGCGAGAAGAACGGATCGGAGGTGCCGATGTTGTTATACGCCGTTGACGAGATCATCCGGGAGTAAGCATAGGAGACTTCGAGGTTCGTCTCCGCTACGCCGCGCATGGGATGAACCTTCTGTTCGCGAAGGTCCAACTGGAGCCCATCATAACCCGCCTTGCCCATGGGGTACGAGAAGGTGCCAACGCCGACCGCAGGATTGACGCCATCAAACGCCGCCGCTGCCGAACTGCCAGCAATGGAATTCGGTGCGCCGCCGTTGACGGCCACTCCGGAATCAAGGCCATTCGACGCGAAGTTGGTGATGGTGGCACCAGCCGCAATGGCGCAGGTAATCGCTGAAGCGCTAGTACCGCCTCCGCAGGGGAAAGTATTCGTTGGATTGTTCGGATCGTAAGCGGTCGTCCTTGCAATCGCCGCCTTCGCATTGGTTGCGTCAAAGTATCTTGAATCGCCTACATGGTTCGCATCGATCGTCTGTTGAATTCGAAGCGTTGCCATGTGCACGTAGTCTGCGGAAAGCACCACGCCCGGAGCCAACTGCTGCTGGATCCCGAAGTTGATGTTGATCGAGTAGGGTGACTGATACTTCGGCGCATAAGCAATCGTGCCGTTCTGAATGGAGAGTCCGTAACCCGCAAACCCTGTGTTTGCGATGGCCGCATTTCCTCCGGCGCGCGCATCCGCCTGCAACTGCAGGATCGCAGGTGCAGCCTGTCCTACCGATTCGCTGCAGATTGTCGAGATCGGTATACCCGTGCTCGTCGCGCTTACGTTCCCTTTACCCGGAATGGGATACGTGTCAACGCCGTTAAGGCAGATGATTGGATACGAGGCGAACTCACCGGTCGGGAGTCTCGATGCACGATCGAACTGCACATTGTTGAACACATTGCTCTCAAAGAAGAGGCCGATTGCGCCACGAAGCACTGTCTTCTGCGCGGCAGCAGGGTTATAGGTAAAACCAAGCTGGGGCGCAATGTTCTTGTTCGGCTGATTGACCTTGCCGCCAAGGTTAGAACCCCACTGCTCGAACAGAGAAGAGTTCCCCGTGCAGGGAGGGGCCGTCGTGAAGTTCGCTGTCACAATCTCGGAGCAGGGAACTTCAGGAAGATCGGAGTTCGTGCGTCCGGTATCCCGGTCATATCGCAGGCCGGCGGTCAAAGTGAAAGTCGGCTTGAGCTTCCAGGCATCCACAATATAGAACCCAGTGCGCCAGTCTCCCTGATAGCCGCCCGGCAGACCAAATCCCGGCTTCTCGGAAGCATATCCCTGATTGTTTGAAATCTGGACGGCATAAGGTGAATAGCCATTCACGGGATCGGTATTGCAGGCAGCACCAGCTGCCACACCTGGGCAGCTTGCCAAAACCGTTCCGGGGTCCAGCGTCACCTGAGGACCATAGCCAAAGAAAGCTGCAAGACCGCCGCCCAGAATACGGTTCAGGCTGGCGCCATAGCGTATGTTGTGCGCGCCCTTCGTCCAACTGCCGTCATACCGCAGTTGTTTGTCGGTCTGGAAGGTCTGCTGGGGAGCATTCGGATTCGGTCCGCTCGTAAACGGGGCCGCGTCGTAGCTGATGCCCAATCCGGCAATGGGATTGTAGATCGCATCGTTACCGAGAGTCGTGTCCACAATCAGGTTGTGGAATTTCTCATAGCTTCCGCGAAAGCTATGGGTGAATCGCCCGCGAGCGAAGTCGGCGCCGCCTGCGATGCCCGGCGCGTTATCGCGGTTGGCATAAGTCGAATACTGGTTTCCCGTATCGAAGAAGTTTGCTTCGTAGTTGACGCGCGCAAACATGTGGGTGCCCCACGGCCCGTTATAGTCCAGCCGTCCTGCCGAATAGGTGTCTCTCACAGGGCTGGAAACGTCTGGAAACTGGCTCTGAATCGCGGCGAAGATCGAAGGAAGATTCTGTCCGGCAGACTGATCCTGCTTCAACCGCTCTGCATTGGCGAAGAAGAACAGCTTGTCTTTGATGATCGGGCCGCCGATGCTGCCGCCAAACTGATTGCGTTGGAATGGGCTGTTGACTCCTTCAAAGGATGCCGCGCCTGCCCGCTGGTCTTGAAAGTCATAGAAAAGCTGGCCGTGGAAGCCGTTCGTTCCCGACCGGGTCGACATCAGCACAGAGCCTGAAGACGTAATGTCGGCCGAAGGATCGGCGGTGGCACGGTTGACTTGAATCTCTCCGATAGAACCGGCTGAGATATTGAAGATCGTCGTTCCAACCGTCTCGTCGGTCACGTCCTGTCCGTCGAGCAGAATACGTGTGGTGCGTCCGGAGACGCCGCTGAACGAAAGCGCCGAATATCCGGCCTTCGTCGGGTCGAATCCACCGTCGGCATCTCCACCGGGCTGCAACTGAACGCCAGGCTGAAGCTGCGCATAGTCCAGAATGTTGCGGCCATTCACCGGCAGCGTGTCCAACTGCGCCGTTGTAATGACACCCGAAACGCCTGCCTGCTCGGTATTGATCTGGACCGCGCCCGCATTGACTTCAACCGTCTCGCTCGACTCACCGAGGGTCAGCTTGAAGTTGCCATTCGTCGCCGTGCCTGTCTGGATGATCGTCGATACGGAGAGCTTCTTGAACCCGGACAGCGTGATCGTCACGTTATATTTGCCGGGGTTTAGAGGGCCAAGGCTATAAAACCCCGCCGAGTCCGTCGTCAAAACCTTAACCGATCCGGTCTCCGTGCCCGTAACCGTCACATTGGCACCCGGAACCACCGCACCGCTGGGATCGGTGATGGTTCCCTGAATCGATCCGCCATTTACCGAAATGGCCTGTCCGTAACCCAATGCCAAGGTCGTGAATAATATCACCACCAGCCCAAGTAACTTTTTCATATGGTCAACTCCCCTTAGTCGTCGTCGAATCCGCTTGGTCGATCCTGTCTTCTACAAAACAGACTTCAAGCCCAATGAACCAATTCCGTGACCATATGAAGTGCATTTGCCGTACCAATTTGAAACAACTGTTCGTTTATCAGATTAACCACAGTATTCAAATGACTTAGTGAACACCCATTCACGTAGGTCATCTCGCAATGCGATTGAATGTCCGCTCATTTTTGAGTGGTGATTCATTGCCAGATATTATTAATCATAGATTCATCTAACCCAATATGTTGCCGCAGTTAGGTATATAAAACGTACTGTGGTTGCCTTATAAAAATTAGTGATTGTGATGTCACTTCAATTTTTTTCGCCAAAGATACGCCCCCGCTGCCCCGTCAGAACCCCAAAGGCACGCCGACCCGTGTATTTCGCCGTTGCTCCTGCCGTTGCCTGTTTTTCATCCGAATAGCCAGCATCGCCCGTGCCTTGGGCGCTTCCGTGCCCACCCGCTAAACCCTCTATAACTCTCCTAAGCAAACCCTCTATAATAGATACATAAACCCATGGCAGATGATCAGAATCCCCAGCTCCCGCTAGGCTCCAGCTCCGACTCCCCCAACACTCCCCCCGACGGCCCCCCCAGCACCGTCCAGGGTCGCGGCGCGGCCTTTATGCTCTCGATCAATATTGAAGACGAGATGCGCCGGTCGTATCTCGACTATTCGATGTCCGTCATCATTGGCCGCGCCCTGCCCGACGTTCGCGACGGCCTCAAGCCCGTCCACCGCCGCGTCCTCTACGGCATGGCCGAGATGGGCCTCCAGTTCAACAAGAAGTACACCAAGTCGGCCAAGGTCGTCGGCCACGTCATGGGTAACTATCACCCCCACGGCGACGCCTCCATCTACGACACCATGGTCCGCATGGCCCAGCCCTTCGCCCTCCGCTATCCGCTGGTCGATGGCCAGGGCAACTTCGGCTCGGTCGACGGCGACCCACCCGCCGCCATGCGATACACCGAGTCGCGCATGACCCGCATCGCGGGCGAGATGCTCGCCGACATCGACTCCGACACCGTCGACTTCGCGCCCAACTACGACGAGTCCACCTTAGAGCCGACCGTCCTTCCCGCGCGCATCCCCAACCTCATCGTCAACGGGTCGGGCGGAATCGCCGTCGGCATGGCGACCAACATCCCGCCGCACAATCTCACCGAAGTCGTCAACGCCTGCATCACCCTGCTCAACGATCCCCACGCCGGCATCGACGCCGTGCTTGAGCACGTCAAAGGTCCGGACTTCCCCACCGGTGGCTACCTCTACGGTCGCTCCAATATCGCCCAGACCTACAAGACTGGCCGTGGCCGCTTCATCATGCGCTCCAAGTGCAGCATCGAGAACATCTCTGGCGGCCGTCAGGCCATCATCGTCACCGAGATCCCCTACCAGGTCAACAAGTCCCGCCTCATCGAGCGCATCGCCGAGCTGGTCAATGAAGGCGTCATCACAGACATCGCCCGCGACGAGTTCCGCGACGAGAGCGACCGCGACGGCATGAGAATCCACATCGGCCTCAAGCGTGGATCCGAGTCGCAGATCGTCCTCAACCAGCTCTACAAGCACACCCAGATGCAGGAGAGCTTCTCCATGATCTTCCTCGCCGTTCACAACGGCCAGCCGAAGGTCATGCCGCTCGACTACGCCATCCGCGCCTTCCTCGACCATCGCGTCGAAGTCGTCCGCCGCCGCACCGCATTCCTGCTCGGCAAAGCCCGCGACCGCGAGCACATTCTGCTCGGCTACCAGATCGCGCTCGACCATCTCGACAACGTCATCAAGATCATCCGCCAGTCCGGCAGCCGCCCCGAAGCCCGCGAGCGCCTCTTCCAATACTTCAGCGGCAAGTCGATCAACCTGCGCGGCACCGAGCTGGCAGGCGTCACCCTCGACCCGGCGAAGTACAACGTCGACATGACCTTCTCGACCACCGGCACGCTGATCCTCAGCTACCGCCAGGTCGACGCCATCCTCGAACTGCAACTCTACCGCCTCACGCAGCTCTCCATCGACGAGCTCCTGAAAGAGCTGGCCGAGGTCCGCGGCAACATCGAAGAGTTCGAGTCCATCCTCGCCAGCGAAAAGAAGCTCCGCAAAGTCATCGTCAAAGAGCTTGAAGACGTTCGCGACCGCTACGGCGATCCTCGCCGCACCCAGATCGTCGACGAGACCACCGAGCTTCAGCTCGAAGACCTCATCACCGACGAGCAGGTCGCCGTCACCGTCTCCAACACCGGCTACCTCAAGCGCACGCCCATCTCTATCTATAGACAGCAGCGTCGCGGAGGCACCGGCCGCCTCGGCATGAAGACCCGCGAAGAGGACTTCGTCGCCCAGCTCATCATCGACTCCACCCACGCCTATCTGCTCTGCTTCACCAACACCGGCCGCGTCTACTGGCTCAAGGTCTACGAAGTCCCCGACATCGGCGCCGCAGGCAAGGGCAAGGCCATGGCCTCGCTCGTCGCCCTCCAGCCCGGCGAAAAAGTCGTCACCATTCTTCCCGTCCGCGACCTCAACGAAGAGAGCAAGTACATCCTCTTCGCCACGCGCAACGGCACGGTGAAGAAGACCGCCCTCAAGGACTTCTCGAACGTCATGGCCCGCGGCATCATCGCCATCAACATCGACAAGGAAGACGAGCTCATCACCGCCCGCATCACCGACGGCCAGCAGGTCATCTTCCTCGCCACCCACGACGGCATGGCCATCCGCTTCAACGAGACCGACCTCCGCTCCATGGGCCGCCCTGCCACCGGCAACCGCGGCATCGCGCTCAAAAAGGGAGACTACGTCATCGGAGCAGCTGTCACGCCTTCCACCGAAGCCCGCCACGCCAAGCGCCGCGAGCTGGCCGAGAAGAAGGGCCTCGCCGACGCACTCGAAGCCGCCATCGACGACGCAGCCGCCACCCCGCTCGACCTCTCCGGCAACCCCGAAGACGTAGCCGAGCCCGCCCGCACCGAAAAGCTCGACAAGCTCGACAAGGAGCTCGGCCTCACCCCCTGCCTCATCCTCTCGGTCACCGAAAACGGCTACGGCAAGCGCACCGACGTCGACCAGTACCGCCTCCAGACCCGCGGCGGCAAGGGCGTCATCAACGTCAAAACATCGACGAAGAACGGCAAGGTCACCGAGATCAACCTCGTCGACGAGACCAGCGAGCTGATGGTCATCAGCCAGTTCGGCAAGATCATCCGCATCGACACCAAATCGATCCGCGCCGCAGGCCGCAGCACGATGGGCGTCAAGCTACTCGACCTCGACTCCCAGGACAAAGTAGCCGCCGCCGTAGTCATCCCCCCCGAAGAAGCCAAGATCCAACTCGAAGAGGGAACACTGTTGCAGTAGCCATCGTTGCTGTTCTTGTTGTCATCCCCTGAAAGGGGATCTGCGTTTGTATTGCTTAAGGGCACGGCTGAAGCCGTGCCCTTAAGCAAAGATTTTTGAAGAAATGAATACTTTAGACTGTGGCACTTTAGTATTCAAGACTTGAAGATTTTAGTTGTGAAAACTCACAATATATCTTTAGGCTCCGTCATTGCTTCGCTGCGGAACAAATCACATATCTCACAAGAAGAACTGGCAGCGCGAGCTGGGGTTCACCGCACTTACATCAGCCAGCTTGAACGCGACCTAAAATCGCCCACAGTCGATACACTCAAGAACATCGCGCTTGCTTTAGGTATAAAAACCAGCCGCTTGATTCGACTCACCGAGGGAAACCCCGATGAGTTATAGGATGAAGAAGGCATTTGCAACTGAGTGCGGATTCGCTGTGAATGCAGCAGATGTACTCCATGCTACTGAATTGACAAATAATATTTTGGCAGCTCTGCCTGCGTCGCTCTTTAGAAGTATAGATTTCAAAACCAGCAGCTCTATTATAGGCGCGGTATTTTGCGAACACTTGGCTGATAGGGTCAACGCTATCGTCAATCCGATCGAAAAAGGCCACCCCGATATTCTGCCACTCACTGCTGCCAAAGCCCCAGAAGCCGCTTTACGAAACTATCCTTGCGGATTGGAAGTTAAGAGTACTATTGGCAACATAACCAAAGGAGCAAACCTGCGAGCGGGTGTAAAGAGAGTTGCACATATAGAAGGGATCACCTGGCAAGCCCATCATCGAGATGTGAAAGCACTCATGGGGCTAAGCTGGGACTTCATACAGCAACACGAGGCATTCTACTATCCAGGTATCACCGGCGTTTTTTTTTACGAACAATTTGTGTGAAGACGATTGGGGACAGATAAGTGGCACAACAGGCCGAAATACAAAAGTGTCCGGAATGAAGGCGTCAGGAAAAACAAAGATGGGAACCGGCTGGATTCTTCTGTGGGAGGAGGATGAATATATACAAATGTTTGAGAATTGTTTTCCGGGAACTCTACACAACAATTTATTTAATTGATCAATAAGAGAAATTTAATTGCGAGAGTTCTGAGCCAGAACCGTAATACACAACCTCTTTGCTTCTCTTTCCAGCCACCCCAGGTAAATCTAGTAATCGATTGAAAGGCAAATAATCTCCGAACGCACCTTCGCAGAATATTAGCTGACCTTTCCGCTGTAAAGCCCATCCAGCGAGCGCCTCATAATTCAGATCAGAACTGCCGTGAGCATACCCCTGCCCTGGTTCAGATTTGTACGGAGGGTCAATAAACCACGTAGCCTTTATATCCGGAGCCGCCGTGAAATCGGCCTCTATAATTTTCCAGTGTTTCACTTTATGGATCGAAGCGGCCATTACCCGTTTGCTTATTTCCCAGTTACGTTCCAAGACCGGTGTCACTTTGATGCATTTGTACTTAAATGCCATTTTTGTTGCAGCATGGACGATATGCAGAAATTCAGTACTTCTTTCGCCGACCTTTAAGTCTGGCAGCGCGAGAATCTGCTCTGGGGTAGCTGATTCAATGAGCCAGCGCCATATTTCAGCAACCTTGTGATCTCTTTCCACAAGAATAACTTTTTTCATCCAGTGGGAAGAGTGCAGCGCATAGGCCGCCGCACCGGCAAACGGTTCGATGATCGTGTCATACTTCGGGGTTGCATAGTGGCGCGCGATTTGTTTCTTGCGACCGTAATAATAAAACACTTATCTCACAGCCTCTCTGAATACTATAGCATTCAACGCTAGTTCACGGCATCACTTCCAAAGTTCTTCTTATGGCTTCTCTGACTCCCCCAGCATCCGCTCCCTCAGAATCAGACTAGCCGACAAACAACTAGATACAAAGTGGGTCTCGACCCCGCCGGAAGGTAGACAGTCGAGCTACGAAACAGGCGGCGGCTGGGTGCCCCATATCTCGATTTTGAGATGTGGGCATTCGCGCAACCACGCACTAACTCACCGGCGACAGCAAAACATCATTCGCCACATAGGCATGCAGCGGATCACCCGCGTTGATCTCCACATTCTTGCCATGCTTGACATGGCCAAACGGGGAAGACAGCGCTCCTCTGATCCCGCCCTCATCTTCTTTGCCCTTGGTCTGGCGCAGCTTGATCTTGTTGTCGCCCGCCTTCAGGTAGTCGAGCCGGATCTCCAACTGCCCCGACTTGCCCATCATCCCCGACTTATGCGCCTTGGTCACCACGCCATACGCGCTGCTGCCTGCCTTCGCCACCACAACGTCCCCAACCTTCAAGTCCTTCACCAGCGTCAGCGCCACCGGGTCGCCCTCGAACGACGTCGACGAGCTCAGGTCCTGCGCGAACTGCAGCTCGACATCCGTCCCCTCGGCCAGCGTGTACGTGTCCTTGCGCGAAGGTTCAGTCGCAGCCTCACCCGCAGCAGCGGGAGCAGTCGCCGGACTCGCAACCGGATTCGTCGCCGGATTGGCAGCCGGAGACTCCTGACCCAACGCAACCTGACCAAGTACAACGATTAAAACCAGCGAACCAGCAAGCATCGGCCTCATAGAAACCTCCCAGGGAAACTAAATCAGAAACGCCCAACCGTACCCTAACCTCAGTAGCGAGACAAGGGAATTTGCAGCCGACTTCCATCGGGTGAACAAATCTTGTCAAGCCCTAAACACCCTCATCTAACGCACCATCAACAACATAGCGATTGCAGATGAGTTTCCCTCCATTCGCTACAATTAACTTAGGCCCCAAATACCAAGTTTCCGCATAAATTCGGGCCTTCTCCTTTGGAATCAAGACTTTGCCGAAAGGTTGCATTGCGGGTCTAATAAAATCAATACTTTACAAGGCAAGTCCAGACCTAAGTCAAAAAAGAATGAAGACTTTGAGACTAAAGTACCCCCAGGGGGAGGGGGTACCTTGGACGCCCGCGAAAAAATCCGGACGCGGCCAACCGAACCCGCATCTAACCCCGCATGATGAAGATACGAAAAGCTATACTCATCGCCCCTCTCATGCTGGCCACGAGTTTTCTCCCCGTGACCGCCAGCGCCCAGTATCGAAATCAGAATTCCAACTTCAATAACGGAGTGCGCAACGGCGGTCGCGGCGGCCATTACAACGACAACCGCCGCTACGACAATCGCAATCAGGGCGGAATCGGGCCAGGAAAAGGCGCCCTCATCGGCGCAGGCGGCGGAGCACTTCTCGGCGCCGTCTTCGGCGGCGGTCTCAAAGGAACCATCATCGGCGGCGCAGCCGGAGCTGGCATCGGTGCAGTCGTCGGCCAGGCAGCACAGAGCAAGCGCGACAACAACCGCTACGACCACCATCACCGCCGCTAGCCTCCACCTTCAGCAAGAAAGGGAACTCGACCCATGAAGACCGTGAATAAGATGAAGACGATGATCTCGAAGCCGCTCCCCGCCTGCCTCACCCTCGCCGCCGCGCTTCTGCTCACCGCTGGCTGCAACCCCAAGACGCCAGCCCCAACCACCGAAACGCCAGCCGCTACGACAACGCAGAGCGCCGCACCCGGACAGTCGCCGGCGACCATCACGCCTGACGCCGATCAGGCATCGCAGACTCACCCCTGGACCGACCAGCAGATTCTCACCTGCACCGTTTCGCAGTGCTGGCACCTCGCCAACAAGAGCGAAGATACCTTCTTCGACATCGTTCAGCAGTTAGCTGCCATCTCCGCTCAGAACCGTTCTCTCACCTTGCCGCAGACCGAAGCCGCTGGCCAGCAGGTCGGTAACGACATTAAGACCCAGGCCAAAGCTGACCACGATCAGCTTCTCTACTCCATCGTCGACGCCGCCGTCCGCAAGGTCGGCCAACCCGCTGCCGCCACAAAGTAGATACTCAAAAGAAGAAAGCGTCCCCGCAGAACCGGGGACGCTTTCTTCCTTAACTTGTAAATCGATACGTCTCTAAATGGCTAAATCTTCCAAAGCAGCCGTCTCGGCATTGGCTTTGACGGATGCAATCCCCTCATCCCGTGCTGCATTCGACGAATAGCCCTGGCTCGTCCCGATCACCTGATGGTTTGCTGCCTTCAGGTTGAACATCGCATGGCCGCCATGCTGCTCTTTCCGTTCATAGTGCGCATCGTTGCCGGCATTTTTCCGCACCGACGCGATCCCGTTCTCCGCCGAAGCCTTGGCGACGTACATCTCGCTGGTTAAAATCACCTGGCCGTTTCCAGCCTCCAGCACAAAGTAGAACTGTCCATCTTTCGCTGTCTTGAGCACAAACTTACCTGCCATCGTGTCTCCTTACCCTTGAGATTGACGTTCGCAGCCAGGCCGTCCGGCCACGCGCCCATTGTACAAGTTCAGCGCTGCGCTTATCTCCCTAAATGCTGGGATATCAGCGTATATAGCAGAGCGATCGCAGACAGCCCCATCACGCCAAAGGTCATCCAGACAAAGCCCCGCGACAGCCCACCACCGCGTTCCTCTCCCAAGATCTCGGTGCTGCCGTTGATCTTCGCAATCAAATACAGCAGAGGCACCGCAGCGATTCCGTTGAAGACTGCAGTGAAGACCAGCGCCTTCATTGGATCGATGCCGATGAAATTCAGCAGCAGCCCTATCAGCATCGACACGATGATGACGCCATAGAATCCACGCGCCTTCTTGAACTTCCTCGATAGCCCTTCCTTCCAGCCAAAAGCCTCCGCCAGCGCATAAGCAGCGGAGCCCGCGAGCACAGGAATCCCCAGCAATCCCAGCCCGATGATGCCGACTGCGAACACGTCCTTCGCCACCTGCCCGGAGTTGGGAAACGATCGCACCAGCGGTTCCAGCGCCTTGGCTGCATCGGCCGCCGTATTGATCGTCGTCGTCCCATGCTTGAAGAGCACCGTCGCCGTCGTGATGATGATGAACCACTGTGCAAGCTCCGCCGACGCCATGCCGATCAGCGTGTCGATCCGCATGTCCCGAAGGAATCTTCGCGGCAGCCGTGGTTTGCCATCGCGGTCCGATCTCATCCCTACGGCACGCTCTTCTTCCACCTCTTCCGAGGCCTGCCAGAAGAACATGTACGGCGAGATCGATGTTCCAAAGACGCCCGTAATGATGAAGAAGAAGGCAAACGTAAGCTCGATATGCGGCACCACCGTCGCATACAGAATCTGCTTCCACGGCTGCTTCACGATAAGGGCCGTTGCCGGGTAGGAGAACAGCGCCAGTGCCAGCCACTTCAACACATTGGCATAGGTCTTATAGGTAATCAGAACCTCCGACACCACCAGCAGAGCGGTGGTCGCGACCGCCAGCAGCCAGAACGGCACATTCACCACCAATTGACCTGCTGCTGCGACTGCGCCGATATCGGCCCCGATATTGATCGTGTTGGCAACAGCCACCAGCACCACAACCCCGATCAGGATCTTGCGTGAATAGTGCTCCTTGATAACTCCGGCAAGCCCTTTGCCTGTCACCGCACCGATGCGTGCGCACGTCTCCTGAACCGCGAGCAGAAGCGGTATCTGGTAGAGCGCCGTCCAGAGCTGACCGAATCCAAACTGAGCGCCCGTCTGCGAGTAGGTAGCAATGCCGGAGGGATCATCATCCGCCGCACCCGTAATCACGCCGGGGCCAAGAATTTTGAAAAACCCAAGGACTTTCTGCTTCACCGAGCTCTTTTTCTTCGGCTCCTGCTGAACGATCGAGACCATCTCATCCCCTGTTTCTGTCCACCGAAGTGGCACAAGTCTATCTCACCCAAACCTTAATGTCGGTCGCTCCCCGTGCGACGGATACACACTCCTTGGATGCCGATTCCCGCACGATCCTGCAAGCATCCAATCCACATGGCCGCCGCCGCTCATCCCGTTCGCACCCTGCGCGAGCTGATCACCTCGCTTGAAGCTGCCATCACCCTTACGCTCGCCGATCCCAAACCTCGCCCCGTCCACCATCTCCGCACCAGCACTCGCCGCATCGAGGCGCAGCTCGAACTGCTTGCGCTCCTGCCCGATCTTCCCAGGCACGACAAGCCAGCAAGAAAGGCGCGGAAGCGGCTTCGCAAGCTGCGCCGCGCCGCCGGACGCGTCCGCGATCTTGACGTGCAGCGCGATCTCATCCAATCCAAATCCGGCGAAGCTGACCAGCTCCGCAGCCTGTTCAAGCAACAGCGCGAGCAGGCCGCCGAAAAACTCCTCATCACGATTCACAAGCACCAGGCCAAACTTGCCCGCGCTCTCGAGGTAACGTTAGAGGCCCTCGCTCCCGCCGAATCCCTCACTCTCTCCGCCGAACATTTAGCTACGCTCGCACTCGACTGGTACGCCCACAACGCTCCCACCACCGCGAAGCAGAACCATCGCCAGCTCCACGGCATTCGCAAAGCTGCCAAACTCGCCCGCTATATCTCAGAGTCGGTGGCCTCGACCGCCACCCGCAGCCTCGCCCGCACCTTCGAGTCGCTCCAGCAATCCGGAGGCGACTGGCACGATTGGCTCACCCTCTCCGATATCGCCCACCAAGAACTCGGCGACTCATCGCGCCTCGCCCAGAACTTCACTCGACGCTGCGAAAGATCGCTGGCCAAATATCAGAGCCATCTGAGATCGCTTCCCAAAAAACTCCCCAGCTCATAGCCGTTGCCATTGCTCTTGCTTTTTCTCGATAACCACAACTGCACGTCATCTCGACCGGAGCGCAGCGGAGTGGAGAGACCCCTGTATTTGCCTTCGTTCGACCGGGGCAATCGCCATCTCAAAAAAACTAATGTCTCGCCGCGTCTTCAGGCATAATCGCTCCCGCCTTCACCCACTGCGTGATCGTCGCGATATCCGCGTCCGAAATCTTCGGCGACTTCGGCGGCATCGGCATCGGGTCGTTGGCTGGACCCTCATGCCGGATCAGCCTGACCAGCAGGCTCTTCGCCGGATCGCCCGGAACCAGAACCGAGCCATCGTGGCCGCCCTTCAACATTCCCGCTCGTGTCGCGAGATTCAACCCGCCTCGATGGTTAAATCCGCCATGGCAGCGGTAGCAATGTTCTCTGAGGATCGGCTGCACTCGCGTCGTATAAAACTGCGTCGTCGCTGCCTCATTCGGCGCTGCCTGCACTGTCCCAGTCCGCAATGCCCACCCCAGCAAGGCAACTCCAGCCATCCCACAGCCCACCAGCAACTTCCGCATCCATGCTCCCTAGTTACTGATGAGTATACGGAACCCACCTGATTACTTACACTATGACTAGAGACTCTCTAAGGTAGGAATTGCTCTGACGTTCCGCGCCTCTCAAAACATGATGCGGTTGAACGCTACACTTCCGGCCTTCCTGGCGCTTGCAGTCTTGTTTCTTATCCCTGCCACGCTCCTTGCCAAACCTGTGCACCACCGTGCCCGTAAGTCAGCGGCTGTTCATCAGCAAGCTCATCGCAAGGCCACGGCAGCACGCAGGCACACCGCAGAGCCGCGTGTTGCTCCCGTCCGTTCAAGCCACACGCGAACCAGGCGCCATCAGGCGGAGCCAGTCAGGACAGGCAGGGCCAAAGCCCGGCGCTCCACTCCTCGCCGTCTCAGCGTCTCCGATAACGGGCCACGAAAAGCCACCTCGGATGACTTCCTGAAGGCGGCTTCCGTCAAGCAGGACGTTCAGCAAGCCCCGGCACCGCATCGCACCGAGCGTGCCGCAGTCGTCACTCATTCGCGCCGCTCTTCTCGCAGATCGCGTTCGGTGGCCCGGCCCGTCTCCGTAGTCAACGTCATTCGACCCACGGCAGAGAAGCCCCAGTTGAAGAGCATCGCCGATGAGGCCGTCACTCCCGCCATCCTTCCCATGCTCTACAACAAGCGCGGACGCCTCATCATTCCTCCGCCGCTCAAGGGCTCGCACGAAATTCTCATTCGCCAGAATGAAGTTGCCGACCGCGAGGGCCTCGACCGCATTCAGAACGATGCCGACCTAATGGATATGCGCGGCAAGCGGATGCTGGTTCCCCTTCCCACCAGCTATGCGCTGCAGGTCGATGACCGCCTGCCCGAAAACCGCCGCTACACCCGGCCCTGGACCGCGGTGTTCCTCGCCAGCATGGCGCGGGCGCACTACGCTCACTTCCACACGCCGCTGCAGATCAACTCAGCCGTCCGCACCGTCGAGTTCCAGCAGCACCTCATCCGCATCAACGGCAACGCCGCTCCGGCGGAAGGCGATACGGCATCGCCTCATCTCACCGGGCAGGCCATCGATATCGCGAAGCACGGCCTGTCGCGTACCGAGGTAGCTTGGATGCGCGGCTATCTTCTTCCGCTGATTCAGGAAGGCAAGATCGATGTCGAAGAGGAGTTTCAGCAGTCCTGCTTTCACATCAGCGTCTACAAGCGATATCTGCCGCCCGCCGATGCACCCACACGCGATCTGGCCTACCACCGCCGCGGCGAAGCCAGCACACTGGCAGCCGCGATCCGCTAACGCTCTCTCGAAGAGAGTCAAGTTTTGAGAACAGAAGCACGTCATCTCGACCAGGGCCCGGCCACAACTGCACGTCATCTCGACCGAAGCGAAGCGTAGTGGAGAGACCCCTGTATTTGCGTTCCTCGGACGAGCCTCAAACACTCAATGGCTTAAACCGTCTCGCGCAACCCGCTTTGCCAGCTCTTATACGCTGCATCGAGCGCGCGCATATTCCGCACGCCGTCCTCACCCGACGCGGCAAACGTCTCTTCCCCGCGAAACGCCCGCGCAAAGCTATCCAGCATCCGCGTGTACCCGTCGCCGTTCTCGAGCGTCACCGTCTCGACCAGCTCTCCGGCCCGACGCAGTTGCAGTTGCACAGGACGGTCCACCGTCAACCCATTTTCCGCAACCAGCACACCGTCACTGCCGTTGATCTCGATCAGAGTCCGGTACGGTGCGCGCGCACTCGCCGTCACATTCGCATAGACGTCGCCGGTCATCTCCAGTTGCAGCGAGGCAATCGCCTCGACCTTGCCCGATGCGTCGTCCCGCCGTGCCAGCGTGCTGACGCTCACGACATCCTCGCCCAGCACATAGCGCAAAGCGTCGATGCAATGCACGCCGACGTCGGCGATCGGGCCGCCACAGGCCAGCGTCGGATCGGTGATCCACTTCCTCGGCGCGTTGGCTGCCGGATAGGAATACTGCGCGTGGGCAATCTGTGGCTGCCCGATGCGGCCCGCCGCGACCTGCTCGCGCATCCAGTCCAGGCTGTGATTGAAACGAAAGTTCTGCCCCACGCCAAACAGCAGTCCCGCCGCCTTCGCCGCCGCGGCCATCTCCTCTGCTTCGGCAGTGTTCATCGACAGCGGCTTCTCGCACAGTACGGCTTTGCCATGCTTCAAGGCCAGCAGCGTATCGTCCTTGTGCATCGCGTCCGGCGACGTGATGAAGACCACATCGACCTCCGGCGAAGCACACAGCTCCTCGCGCGTCGCAAAGCAGTGAGCGATCTTGTGCGTGGCACAATCCTGCGCCGCAGCCGACTGATCGCGCCGCCACATTCCTACCAGCGTCGCATCGTTACACGGGGCAAAAGCAGGCAGCAGCCGCCGCACCGCATGGTATCCAAAGCCGAGAATCGCAAAGCGTACCGGAGCCTGAGTCATGCTTTAAGTTTAGAGCATTTCTACTGCGCGATGAGACGCACCCCAACAAACGTCATCTCGACCATAGATAGCGCTTTGCCTGACCGCACCTCAAATGCACGTCATCTCGACCGCAGCGAAGCGTAGTGGAGAGACCCCTGTATTTGTCCTGTGTTTATCCATCGAACAAAAACAAATACAGAGGTCAATGATCTTTAGTGCGCGTCGTTCTTGAAGATCTCTTCGGCGTAGAAGTTCTCGATCTTCGCCTGATCGCGCAGCATCTCGAAGTAGGCGTTCTTGAGCAACTGCGAACGGCCCTCGTGGAGCTGCTGCCGAATCGACTGCTGCACGCTCGGGTCTTTCAACTCGCGCTGGCCTGCCGGTTCGATGGCAAGCAACTTGTAGATCGCATATCCCGCAGACTTCTTGGTCTGCGCATCCGGCAACGGCAGGATGGGCGTCACCTCGCCCGGCTTCAGTTGCATCACCGCGTTATAGATGGTCAGGTCGGCGGCCTTCATCTGGTCTGCCGTGGCAAAGCCCTTGTCTCCGCCATTCGGCGCCGACTCCGGTTCCTCGGAATAGTTCATCGCCAGCGTACCGAAGTCGTCGCCGCTGTCCAGCCGGTTCTTCAGCGCCTGGATCTTCTTCTTGGCCTCAGCGTCCGAAGTGGCCTTGCTGTTCTGCAGATTCACGGGCTGCGCCGACGGCACATCCGTCACCTGGATCGCTGCCAGATGATATAGCGTCTGGATCAGGTTGTACTCGGACTTGTGCTGGTTGTAGTAGTTGGCGACGTCCGCATCGGTCACCGTGATCTTCGAGTTGATCTCCTTGTTCAGCAGCTTGTTCTGCGTCAGCGAACGGCGCAGGTCGTGCTTCACCTCATCGAGCGTCGTATGGTTGGCCGCCAGTTGCTGGTTGAACTGGTCCTCGGTGTAGCGGGCCTTCATCTCGTTCAGCTTGGTGTCGACCTCTTCGTTGGTCGCCGTCAGGTTCATCTTGGCGGCACGCTGCTGCACAATCTCTTCACTGATCAGCGCATTCAGCACGTTCAGCCGCAGCGAATTCGCCTGGTCCTCCGACGAAGGTTGCTGCTGTTGCTGGCCCAACTGCTGTTCATACGCCTTGTCCATCTCGGACTTCATGATGGCGTGGCCGTTCACCGTGGCCACCACATCGGCCTTATGCTCCTGCTTGCAGCCCGCAATCGGAAACAGGGCGGCAGCCATCAGCAGGGCAATCGGAATGGAAACCTGGCGCTGCAAGCGCGCAGTCACAGTAGAAACAGGCAAAGCTGCATTAGTATCGGTCGACAATCTCTTCACGTAATCAATTCTCCTGCATGAACGCTAGTTTCCTGGCTTGGTCGCCGGCGAAGTCTCGGTGGGTTGGACAGGTTCATCCGGCGGCGGGGGTGGGGGAGTCTGGCCTGAGGCCGTCAGCGCATCATCAATAGCCTTATACACATATTTCATCGGGACCGCACCTACGATCCTTTCGCCGTTGATGAAGAGCGCGGGTGTCGAATCGACCCCCAGATCGTCGCCCAGCTTCATCGAGGCCTGCACCGAGGTGTCGTCCTGCTTGGCGAGGCACGCAGCCAGCGTGCTTTCATTCACCTTCTGCCGAACCCCCTCAGCCTTGGTCAGCGAGTCGATCGTCTCGTTCGCCTTGGCGACGCTTCTCTCGGCTCCGCCCATCTCTGCCGCATGAGCGTGAATGTAGTCCACGAGGTTCCAATATCCCGTCGGGCTCTGCGCCGCGATGCACTCCACATCGACGGCCGCATGCATCGCCCACGGATGCTGGCTCAAAGGAAAATCTTTATAGACGATGCGCACCTGGTTCTTGTAACGCGTAGTCAGCGCCGGAAACACCTGCTCGTGCATCTTCGCGCAAAACGGGCACTCCAGATCGTCGAATGCGACGATCAGCACCGGGGCATTTGCCGGACCGCCCCGCGAGGGCCGTCCCTCATCGCTCACCAACTGCTTCGGGTCTTTGCTGATGTCGAACTTGCTGAACTGCGCCAGCGTCTTGCCGTCTTCCGAAAGCAGAAATGTCACAGGCTTGCTCGTCTTTCCCTCCGACGAGAATGTAACGGCAATCGCATCGAAGCCGGGAACGTCGCTCTTGGTCCGCGGCCCTACCGCGATCTCGTACTCCGGTGGAACGCCCGACCGCGACCGGATCAGAACCTGCACGCGCCGGGTCAATTCAGGAGAGAGCTTTCCCCCGTTGGCCTCCGCTGGTACCTGAGCGTGGCAGCCGAGGGCCGCCAGGGTAAGGGCGAAGACAAGAATACGGAAGGGTCTCACTGCAATCTGCACTCTCTGATTATCTCAGAACCGGCCTCAATCGACCGTCGAGACCCTTCTCATTCCTCGCCCACGTCCAATCCACGCTCACCCCACCCTCAAACGTACGTCATCTCGACCGGAGCGAAGCGCAGTGGAGAGACCCCTGTATTTCGCCTTTGCCCGCCGCAAAGCCGTCAGAAAGCCACCCCGACCCTCACTCAAAACAGCCGTTCCGCCCGCCGCAGATTCCCCGCCGACCCGATGTTGGCCAGCGTGAAGTTGAACCGGTACGCATTCTCGTTTCGCACCGAGCCCAGCTCGTACTTGCGATACTCCACGCTGAACCCGCAGCAGTCCCAGTTATACGAGGTCTGGAGCGCTCCATACTGCATCTGCCCCAGATTCAGGTCCAGCCCCACATTCGCCGCGACGCCCAGGCCCACCTTCGTCGGCGACCCGTACCCCGCCAGCAGCCGCAACTGGCTGAAGTCCGAGACCAGAGAGGCCGTCCCCTGCGTGTACGACCGCCCCGGAGCGTTCAGCCGCGCATAGCTCAACCCGCCAAACGCATTGCCCTCGTGCAGGTCCACCAGCACATTGTTCGACGTAAATTTCTTCGCCCCCGTATCCAGGTCGAAGTCCCATTCCACGTCCATATGTGCTGACGTCCTTACCCTCAGCCGTGACACCAGAGGCGAGATCTCGCGCGCCTCCGTCAAAAATGCCACGCCCGACAGGTTCAGCGTCGTGTCGAAGATATTCCGTCTTCCATCTACGACCGCGCCGCCAAAGTTCTTGTCGAAAAAGTACTTCTGCGTCAGCCGCCAGCTAATCCACTCCCGCGCTCCGCACTTGTTCGAAGCCGCCTCGGGATCGTCCTCCTCCTGCGTCTGGTCGGTGTCCTTTTCTTTCTCCGCAACCTTGCACGGCTTGGCCTTTTTCCCCTTCACCGGCCTCAGGAACAGCCGCTGGGTCACGCCATACTGCAGCTCATTGGTATCGCTCACGACATCGATGTCGTCGAAGCGCAGCACCTTCAGGAAATTATCCACGCCGCCCACATAGCGGTACTTCAGCTCCGGCTCGATGGTATGGCGTACATCATTGCCGAACAGCTTCTCGACGAACTTCGAGTCGAACGTCCTCTCGATCACCGGCGGCCTTATATCCACCTGCGCCTCGACATTGCTCCGGCTCAACCCGCCCCTGTGCTCCACAGACGGGTCCGTCGGATTCGTCGGCGGCTTCAGGCTCCGGCTGTAAAGCGTCTCGCGAACTCCCAGCGAAGGCAGAAACTTCCACTCGCCGAGCTTCAGCGGATAGGAGATCTCCGGATGCAGGTCGAACCGCTGCGTGACGCCGCTGCTGACAAAGTCAGGCTGCACCCGCTTCAGCCCACTCGCCGAGCTCTCAAAGTTCCATAGCAGGCCGCTGTTGCCAATGGCATGGTCGGTCGAATACATCTCCAGCGCCGGGACATGAAAGATGCGGATCTCCTGCGCCGGAATCGCCGGGGTCGTCGGCGTTGCAGGCACCGCTACCCGCTTCAATCCCTGATAGCGGTCAGCACGCACATCCGACTCAAACCCATCCGCCTCATGCACGCCATACGCAAACGAAAGAATGTCGGTCGAGACCGCCTCGTTGAAGTTCTCCGTGAACGCCTCGCGATAAGGATACGAGCTGAGATACTCCATGCTGCTCACGATCCTCGTATGCGCCGGTGCAGCATCTGCCAGAGCGGCCTGTTGCCCTGCGACAGTCTCCTCCGAAGCCGGAGTCGAAGCAGCCGGCCTGCCAAAGTCATGCCGACCCGAGAACGTCACATCCTGCCCGCCCTGGTTCACATACACGCCGCCCGTCACATAGCCCCGGTCCAGCAGGCCGCTGTAGCGTGCCGTCACAAAATCCGTGTCCCGCCCGCGATAGTGAAACATCGCCGACTGCGACCAGCCTCTGCTCGAAAAATACTCCGCGCCCACCGTCAGGTCCGTGCTCCGGTTGATGGCGAAGTAGATCTGCTCCCCCAGGATCAGGCCCTTCGTCGATGACTCGCCGATCACCGGAATCATCAAGCCGCTCTGCCGCCCCTCCGTGTCCACCGGATGCGTCACATAAGGCATATAGAGCAGAGGAATATTGAACAGGTGGAAGACGCTGTTATGCGCGCTTGCCATCTCGTCGCTGACCTCGAACTTGCCGGCATACAGCAGCCAGTCGGGATGCTCCAACTGGCACGACGTCACCGTGCCGTCATAGACCTCGTACTCCTGCGGCCCCTTCTTTACCACCACCCGGCCCGTGAACAGGAAAGGATGGCCGTTCGCGTAGACCATCTTGTTGTGGCCGGAGTTCTTCAGCCCCACCGAGCCCGAAACATCGTAGAACCGCCCCGTCTGCTTGTTCAGATTGACGGTTCCGTGGCTGGCGTTGATGATCTCGTTGTTCGCCCCGCCCGTCGCTTTCAGGTGGCCCGTCGCCTCCAACTCGCCCGTCGCGCTGTCGTACTCGATGTGGTCGGCCTCGACCTTGCGATTGCCGTAAATGATGAGGACGTTCCCATCGAGCACATAGCGGTCGCCCGTCTTCGATTGCGTGTCCGACTCCATCACTACAGGGGCCGTCTTCTCCACTTCAGGAACGACAATCGCTTCTGGATAGCGGTCTGCCTCCGGCGCATCCGGAAGCGTCGCCGCGGGGGTTGCCTGATTCGTCACCTCTTGGGCACGAAGCTGTGGATGACTTGATGCAATCATCGTGATAGTTATCAAGAGGTAAATGGTTCCCCGTACGCGGCGTCTCATTGATGCAAGATGGGATGCAAGGGGGGATTCCACGGACGGCACAGGATGCGAAAGCAATTGGCCCTGCAGCTCGGCCCTTTTCTCTCGTTCAGGTATTTCGTAACTTGTCAGACGCACCACCCTTTGAGGCTAAACGATTTCACGGAAGCGGGTTTAGGTTTGAGCACAATGAGCTCTGCACAGCTTGACATACAGCCACTGGACGAAGCCGCCGCGGAATCGGAAGCAACCCTCGCTCCCTTTGCCCTTAAGCAGCAGGTGGCTGAGCGCCTCGCCGCCCACCGCGCCCGTCACGGCCAGCAGGCCGCCGCGCCAACGCCATCCATCGTTCGCCCCACGGCGGCAAAGCCTCGCGCCGCCCAAATCGCGGCTGCCGTAGCCGAGCGCTACGCCCAGTCACAAAGCTACCGGGCCTTCCTCGCAGCCGAGGCCGAACGCGCCATTCAGGAGGCCCACGCCGCCGCCGAAGTAGCCGCCCGCAGCGCGCAGGCCATCGCCGATGCGCAGAACGCGCTGCTCGCCGAACTCGATCAGTGGGAGCTCACGCCACCCCCCGCCCCTTCGGCACCGATCTCCTCGCCAGCTTTGTCATCCTTCGCCCCCGCGACTCCCCCAACTTTGTCATCCTTCGCCGAAGGCGGAGGATCTGCGTTTTCTCTAACCGAGCCGCAAACCCAGGTCTCCAGCGCCGGCCTCACCGTCCGCCTCTACGAAGACCGCAACCACTCGATTCCCGGACCCTTCAGCGGCGCGAGCCATAACCGCTATCACGACCCCTTTGAAGAGATCGAAGAAGAGGAGCGCCTCGCTCTCGAAGACGAGATTGCCTTCCGTCAGTCTCCCACCTTTGAAGATCGCCTCGCGCCGGTTGAGATCCCCGCCAATCTCATCGAGTTTCCCCGCCAGCTCGTCGCCTCGCGCCGCGCCCGTCCGCGTATCGCCGAAGGCCCCCTGCGCGAAGAGGCCGAGCAGGCCCACGACGCAACCCAGCTTCGCATCTTCGAGGTCGAGTCGGCCCAGATCTCCACCGCGCCCGCAGCAGAGTCCGCCGAATCCATCATTCCCGAGTGGTCTTCCATCCTGCTCAACGCGCAGCCGGTCTCCTCCTACGTCGAACCGGAGACCTCGCGACTACCCTTCAGCCCTGTGCTTCCGCTGCACGCCGCCTCTCCCAGCCTGCGCCTGATGGCCGCGGTGGTCGATGGCTGCATCCTCCTCGCCGCCTTTCTCGGCTTCGTCGCTGTCTGTTCGCTTACGCTGGGCAAGCTCGGGGTTCCGCAACTTCCTGTCCAGGTCGCAGCTATTGGCTCTGTCGGAGTTCTGGCCCTGATGGCGCTGCTTTATCAGGCACTGTTCTTTACTTTTTCCGACACTACGCCGGGGATGCGCTATGCCCACATCGGCCTCTGCACCTTCAACGACGAGAATCCCACTCGTGCGGCCATGCGCCGCCGCATTCTGGCCGCACTTCTCGCAGCTTGCCCTCTTGGCATTGGCTTCCTCTGGGCGTGGCTGGACGACGATGGCCTGGGCTGGCACGACCGTATCTCCCGTATCTACCAGCGCAGCTACTAATCTGCGAGCTTGACGCATGTAACCGGATAAAGCGCAGTTGACCGGTTACATTGAGTCGGCATGTAACCGGTCCCGTATGGTTTTATCGGTTACATGCAATTGCCACGAGACGAAGGTCTTCGCATGTTGACCCTCCCCCGGAAACGCGATACACTTCTTAAGTTTGGCGCTGTAACCCGTGTGTCTCGATTCTGGGTTACAGGGACGACAGGCTTGAGTCCGCGAAAGATGCGACGGCTCAGCCAGTTGGCTTGATGCAGTGCTCCTGTATTCGCCCCATGCAGCACAATCTATGTGAAGAAGCGGCAGCGTTTTAGCAACGCACGCTTGAGGTTTTAGCTATGTACGCAGTCATCCGCACCGGCGGCAAACAGTACCGCGTTGCCCCAGGCGACAAATTGAAGATCGAGACCACCGCCCACGAAAATGGCGCAGTGGAGTTCTCGGACATCGTCGCCGTCAGCGGCGAAGCAGGCAAGTTCGAGTCCGAGCTGGGCGGAGCGAAGGTTCTCGCCTCCGTGCTCGGTGAAGGCCGTGGCGACAAGATCCTCGTCTTCAAGCTCAAGCGCAAGAAGCAGTATAAGAAGATGCAGGGCCACCGCCAGAACTTCGTCGAAGTCAAGATCAACGAGATTCAGGTCAACGGTAAGAGCTTTAAAGAAGAAGCAGCGAAGTAAAAGAGATCAAGCAAATCTTCGTATTTGCTTTTTGAAATTCAGATTTTCATGCGCGCCTGAGGGCAGCGCGAAAGAGGCAATGCAATGGCACATAAAAAAGGCTTAGGTTCTTCTAAAAACGGCCGCGACTCAAATGCACAGCGGCTCGGCGTCAAGCGCTTCGGCGGCGAAACCGTCACCGGCGGCTCCATCCTTGTCCGTCAGCGTGGAACACCGCTGAAGCCCGGCGCGAACGTAGGCCGCGGCAAGGACGATACCCTCTTCGCCAAGGTCAGCGGCGTAGTACGCTTTCAGGACCGTGGCCAGATCGGCCGTTTCGTCTCCATCGATCCGATCGTCGTCAACGCATAGATCTTTGCAACTCTGAAAAAAGCCCTGCTTCGGCAGGGCTTTTTCATTTAAGCGTCGATCCCGGTGTTCCATTTTGACACGGAAAGCGACGGGTGCTAAATTTGGTGCCCGGCCAGAGAGACCAATTTTCAAGTTGAGGAACGCTCATGAAAGCATTTCTTTTCGCTGTCTTATTAATCGCTGGAGCAGGTTTGGCGAAGGCTGACACTCTCGAGACGATCACCTTCAATCTGGGAGATTTGCATCCTGGATCAACCCTGTCAGCCACTTTTGACGTGCCCACTTTGCTCCCTGGACCCGGGTTGACGGAGAACGTCACCTATTCTTTCAGCGATCCTTTGGACTATGCCGAAGGAAGTCTGTCGGGGCCGACGGGAGGAACATTGGCGGGAACGGTCTCGATTGACCCCAACGCGCCGATCAGCAACTTTGTCATCAATTTCTCCGTCCCGACATTCTTCAATCCCACCGGCAACATGTTTGATCGGGAAAATGTTCTTTCCGAAGATGGCCTTGCGCAATGTGCGTCTTTTCCTTGCACCGCTACCGGACAATTCCAGGACAGTCAGGCCTTTTCTAACGGTGTGTACACGGTCGCTCCTACTGCCATGACGCCCGAGCCATCTTCCTTCCTGCTGCTGGCCACCGGTCTCGCGGGAGCGGGCTTTCTTTACGCGGGCCGTAAAGGTTTCGCCTAAGGGGCATCGCCCTCTTCGAAGAGAATAGGGCGGGCAGCGATGGCTTTGGGCTTCGTTGAGCCAGGTCAGTCCGTAGCGACCACTACTGGTTTCTGCTTGTCATTCAAGCCTATGCGCGCCATGGGGGTGCGATGGTCGTGGGTGAACAGGACCAGCCACTTCTCCGGGATCGCCCGCTGATAGAAACGCTTGCGCTGCACGATGGTCTCCAGAGGATCGAGATCGTAGCCCATCACCCAGGTCGCATCGAGGTGCGCGCTGGTGGGAATCAGGTCGGAGATGTAGCACGCATGTTCCGAGCCCGACTCGATGTGAACGCCCATCATCTGCGCCGTGTGCCCCGGAAAAAGTTCGACGCGGACACCCGGGCAAATCACCACATCATGGCCATCCATTAACGTCATCTGGCCGGATTCGATCAGCGGATCGTAGTTGGGCGAGAGATAACTGACGCGGTCGCGCTCCAGTTGCAGGTGGCCGTGTTCGACCTCGCCGCGATGCGCGAAGTAGCGCGCGTTCGGAAAGGTCGGCGTCACCGAGCCATCCGGCTGCAAGGTTGTGTTCCAGCCGCAGTGGTCGAAGTGCAGGTGAGTGTTGATGACGAAGTCCACCTCTTCGACGGCGACACCTGCGGCTGCGAGCGACGCCGGCAGAAGCTCCTGGTTCTCGTGGATCTCGCGCAGCTTCGGCGACAGCTTGTTGCCGATGCCGGTTTCGATCACCACTGTATGCTCTCCGGTCCGGACTACGACCGTATTGAGGCCAAGCAGAATGCGGTTCTGCTCGTCGGCCTCGGCACGTTTTTGCCAGAGCGTTTTGGGCACCACACCGAACATGGCTCCGCCGTCGAGCTTGTAGGTCCCATCGGTGCAGACCGTCAGCTCGAAGTCGCCAACCTGCGTTCGCGCGCGCACCAGATCAGAATCAGCCGTGTGCATAAAAGCCCTCCCACTCTATCTTAATGGGAGGACCGGCTGTCCTAGTCAGGCGTGCGGAATGGCGGCAAGTGCGTCCGCGTTGATTGCCGCTCCCTCCGAGGCCGCTGCTACCAGATCGGCTCCAACGGCAGCGAGAGGCTGCTTATGCTGGAAGCACTGGCGGCAAAGCACGGGCCGTCCTTGCGTCGGCTTGAAGGGAACGGTGGTCTCGATCCCGCACTCCGAGCACTTGGTCCGGGTCTCCGTCCGTGAAAGTATGGGAGACGATGAACTTGTCCCAGGGCGCACGGTTGCGTTCGCGCGCTTGAACTTGCAAGGCTTGCAGCGTTTGGGGTCGTTCTTGAATTGCTTGTCGAAGAAAAAGAGTTGTTCGCCAGCGGTGAAGATAAACTCACCACCACAGTCTGCGCAGGTTAAAAGCCTATCCACAAATTCCATAGCCGCTTCTCCCGTCTTGCGGAAAAAGGGTGAATACCCGTAGGCATTGGATATCGTGAGGCCGACGGGCGCTCAACCTTGTTCGTAATCTTTCCTTGCAGGATGTATAGGGGCCCGTTGCTGCGTGCTTCTCGGATAAATTAGACATTCCGGTCACGGTGAGCCGCTGCACGGGCTCTCTCTGCCGGGAAGACCAGATCAATGGCGGGAGTCCATCTGCTGGCTGTTTCAAGCGGCCGTCCGCAGCGTGAGAGCCGGGACGGCCTGACTTGGTTAGGGAGCGATTAGTCCTGCTCCTTACGGACCTTCTTGCGATTGCGCTTGCGCGCGAGCGCTTCTTTTACGCGCTTCTTCTCACCTGGTTTCAGATAAAAGGAGTGACGCTTGACTTCCTTGATAATGTCTTCGGTCTGTACCTTGCGCTTAAAGCGGCGCAGAGCATTTTCAAGGGGTTCGCCCTCTTGTACTCGAACCTCTGCCAAGAAAAATACACCTCCAAACGGTCCCAATGGGGATACACATATATCCCGGATGGGATACATATATACCAGAATACGCTATTTAGGGAAGAGAATTTGTTGAGTTAACGCAGAATTTTGACAGAAATCAAAGGCTTGAGGGTGCGTCGTAAAATGGGGAGAGGAGAACAGCCATGGCTCGCGAGATTGAATGGACGGATTCGGAAGAGATCGGAATCCAGTTGCAGGAGAAGTTTCCGGAGCTTGACCCGTATACCGTCCGGTTTACTGATTTACACCGCTATGTGACCGAGCTGCCCGGGTTTACGGGCGATCCCGCAAAGTCGAACGAAGGCATTCTGGAGGCAATTCAGAAGGCATGGCACGAGGAGTACGAGGACGCGAAATAGATCGCTTCGGGATGCTTTAAGTAAGTGGATACAGATGTTTTCAGATGAATCGATAGAATGGAAGAGATGACTCCGACTGCTGAGCTGGTGCAGATTGATTTGTCGCCGAGGAAGCCGGCGCCCAAGCCCGCGTGGCTGAAGGCCAAGGCCCCGATGGGCGAGACCTTCCATGCGTTGAAGAAGATGGCGCGCGAGCTGAACCTGAATACGGTCTGCGAGAGTGCGCACTGCCCGAACATCGGCGAGTGCTGGAACCAGAAGGCTGCGACCTTCATGATGCTGGGCAATCTGTGCACGCGGCGTTGCGGTTTTTGTGCCGTGCCCAAGGGCAGGCCGGAGCCGATCGACCTTGACGAGCCGCGGCGGGTGGCCTATGCGGTGGCGCAGTTGGGCCTTGCCCATGCCGTGATTACCAGCGTGAACCGCGATGACGACAATATCGGCGCGGCGCAGGCGTTTGTGAAGGTGATCGAAGAGATCCGGTTGCAGGCTCCGGGATGCAGGGTCGAGGTGCTGACCCCGGACTTTCAGGGCGTCGAAGAGGCTCTGCGGCTGGTCGTCGCGGCCGGGCCGGAGATTCTGAACCACAATATCGAGACGGTTCCTCGTCTGTATCGCGTGGCCAAGAGCGGCGGACGGTATGAACGGTCGCTGGGCTTTCTGGAGAAGGCCAAAGCGATTGCTGCGGAGACGGGCGAGTCGATTGTGACCAAGACCGGCATCATCGTCGGGATGGGCGAAGAGATGCACGAGCTGCTGGCGGTCTTCCGCGACCTGGCTGACCGCAAGGTGGATATCTTGACGATCGGGCAGTATCTGCGGCCATCACGCGATCACCTGGTGATGACGCGGTACTACACGCCGGAGGAGTTTGCGTTTCTGAAGCATGAGGCGCTGGGGATGGGCTTCCGGCATGTGGAGAGCGGGCCGCTGGTGCGCTCGAGCTATCACGCGCATGAGCAGGCGCAGAGCACCGGCCTGGCCTGAGAGGCTGGTTTCGGCTACGTGTGCCGCAAAGAATTTCCGGTTGCGCGTTTCCTCCTGGGACGAGTTCATTAGGTTGAGGCAGACTGCATCGATGGATGGCAACTACAAGGTTCCTATGGCGTCTTTCTTCACGACGGCTCGGAAGTATTGCAGGCAGGATGGGGGCAGACGCGTCGTACTGCGCAATCTCTTTATCCTGTTCTTCGCAATGAGCATGGCGTCGATTGCGGCTGCGCAGACGGGGACGCCATGGCCAGAAGCCGACAGGCTCTTCCACGCCGATCCTCGGTGGTTAGGGGCCGATGGTGCCTTTTCCATCGATCTCGGCAATGGCCGGGTGCTCTGGACGTTCGGTGATACCTTTGTCGCTCGCAAGCCGGGAGACGATCGAAGTCAGGCAGCATTTGTCCGCAACACGGTTGCGATTCAATCCGGCTACGATCCCTCTCATGCAACGATCAAGTTCTATTGGCGGACCAGAGGAGAGAGTTTTTCTGAGATCTTTCCGTCTGAGGGCCAGTCGTGGATGTGGCCGGGCTCCGGCATCCGGATTGGAGATAAGCTGCTCTTGTTCAGCTCGCGCATGGCCCCCGACAATACGAAAGGTTCGCTTGGATTTAAGTCTGCGGGCTGGAATGCTTACTGGGTGACCAATCCGGACGCCGAGCCAAACATCTGGAATTTGAAGATGGCTACGGAGATCAGCGACACGGTGATCATGGGGTCGGCGGTGGTACGCGATGGCGGGTTCATTTATCTCTTTGGCGAGAGCGAGCCAGAACACGATCTCTACCTGGCGCGTTTGCGTGTGGCGACTCTTGCGAGAGGCAGGTTCGGCCCCATTCAATGGTGGTCGGGCAAAGACTGGCAGACGTCTGCCTCCGGCCGTCATCCGGTCCTGCTCGCGACCGCGACAGAGGCGAGTGTGCAGCGCAATCCCGTGGGGAGCGGCTTTATTGAAATCTATAACAGAGGGTTTGGTGCTACCGATATCGTGATGCGGCGGGCGCAGAAGCTGGAAGGGCCTTGGAGCTCTCCGCAGGCGATCTATCGGCCGCCTGAATCCAATGCGCCCGGCGCCTTTGTTTATGCGGGAAAATCTCATGCGGAGTTGAAGGGCGCGGATTTGATCGTCACTTATGCGGCCAATGGACCGGACGAGAAGGTGCTTAAGGACATGAGTCTTTATTTCCCCCGGTTTGTGAAGATCGAACTCCACAATCAGAAGCAGTAATACGGGACGCTTCCGATGGGCAGACCAAAATGGATCTGTAGGGCGGCTTAATCCTTTGAATGGGAGCTCTTGCGATTTATTTGCCTTGATCTGAAACGCCTCGCCGTCGTATAACTTTCGCACGCATTCAATCTGGATTTTGAGCTTTGACCTACCTTTGCTAGTGAAAGATTGGCGTGCAAGAGGCCCGATGACACACGATGCAAGACCGTCTCCCTGGGCCTGCCGCTATCGCTTTGCGACTGCTGTCCTGATTCTTCTTTCTGCCGTACCACTCTGCTTTGCCAAGCAGGACAGCGTTCCGGACTGGGTGCGCGATGCTGCCGCACAAAAGCTGCCGGACTACCCTGCGGAGACCAACGCCGTCGTCCTTCTCGACGACACCACCTACAGCGTCGGAGCCAATGGCCAGGCCACGGAGCATTACCGGCGCGTGGTGAAGATCTTGCGTCCTCAGGGGCGGGACGAGGGTACGGTTGCCGTTCCGTTCGATAAGGACACGAAGATCCTTTCGCTCCACGTCTGGAGCATTGGATCGGATGGCCACCAATATGCCATGAAGGACAACGAGTTCGTCCAATATGGCTATCCGGGGCAGGGGAATTTTTTTGAGGACGATAAGGTCGAAGTCGCCAACGCTCCGGGCCGCGACCCCGGAGGCGTTATCGCCTATGAGTATGAGCAGCGCATCCGTCCGCTGCTGACCGAGAAGACCTGGTTCTTTCAGACCGATCTGCCCAGCCTCAGCCAGACCTTTACCCTCGAGCTGCCGCCGGGCTACACCTATGGGACGGTCTGGGCCCATCATGAGCCGACGAAGGCGGCTGACCTTGAGAGCCAACGCTGGCGATGGGAGATGAAAGATGTTCCCGCAATTGATCTCAACCATGTTCTCTACCGCCCGTCGGAGCTTTCGCTTGCCGGGCGCATGACGGTGCATTACTCGGGCGCGGGGATTCCGGTGACGACGGACGGAACATGGCAGAGTATCGGCGAGTGGTATCAGGGGCTTTCCAAAGATCGGCTTGCGGCCACCCCTGAGATTGCAGCAAAGGCGAGCGAGTTGACGGCGGGCAAGACAGATTTCTACGACAAGGCGGAGGCCATCGGAGAGTTCGTGCAGGACCAGGTGCGGTACTTTGTCATCGAGATGGGCATCGGCGGCTATCAGCCTCACTTTGCAGGCGACATCTTTCACAATCGTTATGGCGATTGTAAAGACAAGGCCACGCTGCTTTCGGCGATGCTTTCGAGCGTGGGTATCAACTCCGCGCTAATGATGGTCGATAGCAGTCGTGGTGTCATCGACCCGGATGCGCCGTCGATCGTTGGCAATCATATGATCGCGGCCATCGAGATACCGCAGGGTTATAACTCGCCCAAGCTGCACAGCGTCATCACGGCGAAGAACGGCCGCCAATATCTCATCTTCGATCCAACCTGGGACAAGACTCCCTTTGGCCAGCTTGAGCATGGGCTTCAGGGTAGCTATGGCCTTCTGCTGGAGGGAGACCAGAGCCAGATTGTTGCGCTTCCGGTTCTGCCCCCGGAGCTTAATACCATTCATCGAACGGCGAGCTTTCAGCTTGAGCCGGACGGCTCTCTCAAGGGAACGGTCACCGAGAAGCGATATGGAGATATCTCTGAGAGTCGCCGCCGGTTGTATGTGATGGAAGATGCGAAGCAGCAGAGCGACTTTCTCGACAACAGCCTCGGCAGGGACTTCACGACCTTTACTGTCTCCGGCTTTGCAGTGCAGAATGCGGCGTCTCTGGGTAAAGAGCTGACCACCTCGTACTCGCTGAGTGCCGACCACTTTGCGAAGGCCATGGGACCGCTGCTGATGGTGCGCCCCCGCGTGCTTGGCAGCGATGGGATGGAGACAGATCACAAGGCGCGCAAGGTTCCCATCAATCTGCGGCAGACGCTGCAGGCAACGGATGACTTCAGCATTGAACTGCCAGCGGGTTATACCGTCGATGAGACGCCTGACCCGGTCAAACTCGATCTCGGCTTCGCCGCTTACGAAAGCTCCATTCAAGTGAAAGGCAACACATTGCACTACACCCGTACTTACACGGTTCGCAAGGTCACTGTTCCATCCGATCAGTACGGCGATCTGCTGAAGCTGGCCGGAGTCATCGAGGCGGATGAGCAGGGCCGCGCTGTACTGAAGAAACGTTGATCGCAACAGTTTATTAAGGCCAGCAGCTTCAATTTTCAGTCAGAATTTTTAAGGGGAAGAAGGAAAGATTCAAATGAAATCCATGCCAGGCTGTCGTTCTCTCTGCCAAGTATTTTTTGCTGCCCTGCTAATTCTGTCTTCACCGCTTGCGCGTGCGGACAAGTGGATGACACCGACGCCGGAAGAGCTTTCGATGACATCGCAGCCCGAAGTTCCGGGCGCCGCCGCAGTCTACCTCTACCGCGAAGAAATTACCGAAGACAATATGCATGTGTTGCATGTCTATGAGCGGCTTAAAGTGCTCACCGAAAGCGGTAAGAAGTATGCCAATGTGGAGCTGGGATACTCTTCGAGCTTCGACAATGGAAGCATCTCGATCGAAGAGATTGAAGGCCGGACGATCCATCCCGACGGCACGATTATTCCTTTTATCGGCAAGGCCTATCAGAAGCTCATCGAGAAGACGCGGGGAGCGAAGTATATGGCCAAGGTCTTTACGCTGCCCGATGTCGAGGTAGGCAGTATCATCGAGTACCGTTATGACCAGCGCCTGGACGACAACTATTTTATGGCGCCGCGCTGGTATATTCAGTCCGATCTTTACACCCGTAAAGCGCACTATGTGTGGAAGCCGACCAGTAAGCCACTGATCTCCAACGACGGGCATGGCAATCTTACCAACACGATTGCGTGGACTCCAATTCTTCCTCCCGGAGCTGAACTTCAGCACTCGACCCTTCCAGCAGTCAATTTCAATCCGGAGCAGCAGGTCTTCGAACTCAACGTGCACGACATCGCTCCCGTGCCGAACGAAGATTACATGCCGCCTACCTCCAGCCTCAGCTATCGCGTGCTTTTCTATTACACCCCGTACCGCAATGGGCTGGATTTCTGGAAGAACCAGGGAAAATACTGGTCGAAGATGCATGACAAGTTCATTGGCCCCGGCCCTGGTGTTGAAGCAGCCGTCAAAGACCTGACCTTGCCGACCGATACGCAGGAGCAGAAGCTTCGCAAGCTCTATGCCGCGGTGATGCAACTGGAAAACACGGACTTCACGCGGGAACACTCCAGCGCGGAAGAGAAGGCAGCAGGCAGCAAGCCCATTCGCTCTACCGATGATGTGTGGGAGCGTAAGCGCGGCAGCAGCGATCAGCTATCCGACTTGTTCGTTGCCATGGCTCGCGCTGCCGGAATGAAGGCTTATGTTGCCGCGGTTACGAATCGAGACCGGAATGTATTTCTGCCAAACTATCTCAGTCTCGCGCAGCTTGATGACGATCTTGCCATTGTCAGCGTAGATGGGAAGGAGCAATACTTCGATCCCGGGTCTCGGTTCTGCCCATACGGGCAGTTGGCGTGGAAGCACTCGTTTGCCGAGGGCCTTCGTCAGACCGATGATGGCACGGCAGTTGCGAAGGCCCCTGGGGAGCCTTACACGGCTTCGCGCATTCAGCGTGTCGGCGACCTGAACATGGACGAGCATGGGGTTGCCGGTGGACAGATCAGCATGACCTACATCGGAGCGTACGCTTTGTATTGGCGGCAGCGTTCGCTTAAGGGAGATGCGACCAGCCTCGAACATGACCTTCGCACCACTGTCGAAGAGCTTTTGCCTGCGGGGATGGACGTCAAGGTAGCTTCCATCGAAAAGCTTGCAGACTACGAACAGCCTCTTCGCGTGACTTTTATGGTCCATGGAGAGATCGGTTCTTCGACAGGCAAGCGCCTGATTATTCCGGCCGATGTCTTCGAGGTCAATTCGAAGCCGAGCTTTCCTCATGAGAAGCGAGAGGTACCGGTTTATTTCGACTATGCCTTCGTCGATCAGGATGCGGTTCGCGTCAACTTTCCGGCCTCGCTGAAGGTGGAATCGATGCCCCCAAGCGATAAGGTTCAGCTTCAGAGTCTCGCCGCGTACGATATTGCAACTGCCTCTACCCCGACCAGCGTCACCGTACGGCATAACTACTCTCTGGGGACGATCATCTTTCTTCCCAAGGAATACTCTGACCTCCGCAGCTTCTACTCAAAGATGGAGACAGATAATCAGGGGAGCGTTGTTCTTATCTCTGCGGCGAAGTCGGCAGGAAATTCCACGACCGCAGCGAATTAGGGAGTAAGCCGTCCAAGGCTCGGGTAGACGGCTTATTCTTGAGACTGGTGTCAGGAGAAGAGAATGATGAAACTGGTTGACGCTCGATTCCCCCTGTCCGGTAGACGCAGGATGCTGCTCACCGGTTGTTGCTGGACCTTGCTGACAGTCTGCTCCGCAGGATTGATTCTGTTCAGCCTCCCTCCGTCTGCGGTGCAGGCTGCGCCAGCGTTACTCTCCAGTCCGGCGGAAGCTTCCGATGTGCTGGCGCCTGTCGCAAGCAGAAAACCTGCGCCGAACTTCACGCTGACCGACGAGCAGGGGAAGGCGATTACCTTATCGAGTTACAAAGGCAAGGTTGTGTTGCTGGACTTCTGGGCGACATGGTGCGGCGGCTGCAAGCGGGAGATTCCCTGGTACATCGAGTTCGACAAGAAATACCGGAAGCAGGGGTTGGCGGTCATCGGCGTGTCGATGGATGAGGACGGTTGGAAGACGGTCAAACCTTTTCTGGCGAAGAAAATAGATGATGAGACCGGAGGAATGATTGCGATGCAATATCCCATCGTGATCGGCAGCGATTCGATGGCAACGCGGTTTGGCCTTACTTCGATGCCCATGACTTTGCTGATCGACAAGCAGGGAAGAATCGCTGTCTCGCACACCGGAGTTGTCGACAAAGCCGACTTCGAGCACCATATCCAAATCTTGCTGAAGTAGGTTATTTCTGACTTGAGGTGGGCGGAACAGATGTTTGTCTATGTTCGAGGCAGAGCTGCATCTTAGCAGGTATGGAATTTCGAACGATTGAACCCAAGATCCTTTACTTTGGAACACCCGTTGCGTTGATCAGCTCGTTGAATGAGGACGGGAGTACAAATCTCGCTCCGATGTCGTCGTTCTGGGCGCTGGGTTGGACGCTGATGCTCGGCCTGCTCGATGAGACGAAGACAGCGGAGAACTTCGAGCGGCATCCTGAGTGTGTGGTGAACCTGCCTTCGCCGGAGATGTGGCGCGAGGTGGAGAAGCTGGCTCCGCTGACGGGCAAGAACCCGGTGCCTGAGATCAAGCAGAAGCAGTTTCGCTATGAGCCGCACAAGTTTGAAGTTGCCGGGTTGACGCCGCTGGCGAGCGAGGCGGTACAACCGATGCGGGCGCAGGAGTGCCCGGTCCACATGGAGGCGCGGGTGAGGAAGCTGCATAAGCTTGGAGGAGAGAGGCTGGCGCAGCTTGGCGGAGCAGTGGCGGCGGAGGTCGAGATCATAAAGGTGCACGTCGCCAGCGACTTCGTCATCGACGATCACTATGTCGATCCCAGCAAGTGGTCTCCTCTGATTTACAACTTTCGCCATTACTTCAGGTTGGGTGAAAGCGAGCTGGGAAAGACGTTTCGCGCGGAGAAGTGACCTTGCTGCCGTGGCTCGGTGTCTTTCCTGAAGCTATCGCACCATCAGCACTCGCGTCTCGTATGGCTTGAGCTGCAACTGCACGGACATCGTTCCCTGGGCGCGGGTGGAGACGACGGACGAAACTGCTCCAGTTGCCGAGTCCCACGCTTCGACCAGTTGCCGGGAGTTTTCTCCCTCGTTGCGGAAGTTCACCGTGTCGGAGATAGGCGCGGAACTCTCGTTGAAGAAAAGATAGACGGATGAGTCCTTCAGCCGCCGCGTCATGCAGCGCAGCGAGGTGTCCGGCGCACTGAGCCATACGTCTGGGTCGATAACTGCTTCTTTCACTGCATCAAGAATCGCCGGAGCCACCACCTGCGAGGCCCGAGGTGTTGTCGGGGGATAAGCTGGCGGCGTTGGCGTCTCGGGCAACTGCACCGAGGTTTCTACGGTGGCCCATGCGAAGTCCGCAGCCGTCGCTGCTCGTGCATCGAGGATTGTTTGTCCTGCGATCAGCGATGGTGTGCGGCCAAGGAACAGCACCTTGCCGCCACCGGTCGCGAAGGTGTGCAAGCGGTCTAACACTGCCTGCGAGAGTACTGCGGCGCCCGGAACGATCACGGTGCGGTACTGATTGCCGCTCATTGTTTCGAGTGTTCCGTGGCCAGCCTTCAAGTCGGTTGCGAGCGCGTCCTCATTCACGATGTCGAAGTCGATCTGATGCTCGGAGAGCAGGCGCTCGGTGGAGACGAACGTTGCGTCAGAGGCGGCATCGCCCAGCCACATCGAACTGGACGGGATCAACAGCGCCACCGAGGCTGCTGGCTCGCCCATCGAGAGCAGATAGCTCATGCGCCGCACATAGTTAAGCAGCGCAGGGTAAGTCGGATCTTTCATATAGGCCGCCGGGCCGCCGCGCGTGCCGGTGGTGGCAGGGAAGTACATCGTCTCGATCAGGTTGACGCCACGCACAAACTGCTCGTTGAGGATGTAGCGGGCCATGGTGACATCGGGGGCTGGACGGTACGCCGCGAAGCTCTCCGTGAACGCACGCGGATGCCCATAGACATGCGCCGCCGATGAGGCCAGCCGGGGGAAATCCGAGACCGTATTGGTCCAGATCTGATGCCAGATCGTATCGATGCCGGGGACCTCGACGTACTTCATGTCGCGCAGGAAGTCACCTTCGCTGTGCGTCAACTCCATCTCCATCTCTTCGTGATTCAGGTGCACCTGATACTCCAGGTGGTTCGCCGCGCACCATTCTCCCTGCGGCTTGAAGAAGCCGTCGCGGAACATCTGCGAGAAGACATCGTAGTAGTCGGCCTTCGCCCGCCGCTGTGTCTCGGTCATCTCCACGCCTTTGGGCAGAAGGAACGTCGCGACGTAGGGACGGATATCGTATCCCTTTACCTGTTGAAACCGCTCGAAGAACTTCGGCGTCCACGGCAGCCCGGAGATGGAGTAGTCGGGTTCATCTCCACGGAACCCGAGGATGGTCTTGCCGAACTCGTCGCCGACTGCCTTCTTGTACTGCTCGTGTGTGAACTCGAGATACTGCTCGGTGGCTGCCGGATTCATGTAGTCTTCGAGCGACTGCGAGCCGTCCTTTTTGTGCGTGGGATTCGTGTCCGACCGCGTGGGGGATGTTTTGAATTGATGCTCCATCACCATGACGGTCCAATCGCCCGCGGGTGCGGTCCACGCGATTGCTCCATTTGTTACTGAAATGGTTATAGTTTTGCCGTCGGCCGCGTTCACTGCTGTTACCGCGACCGTATCCGGCCCCACTGCTGTTTTTATCGTGTCGCCAGCCTTGGCGGGAATCCTCTGGGCTACCTCGAGCGCCTGCATCCGCAGTTCGGGCTTCAACTGCGTGAACTTGCCTCCGGCAAATCCGCTGGGATACCCGGCGTCGTCCACGATCCACACGCGCATGTCGCGCTTCTTTGCTTCCTCTACGAACATGCGGAAGAATTGGAAGTACTCCGGCGAGAGATACGCGAAGGGCATACCGAACCCGGCCTGCACTGTGACCGCACGGTAGCCCAGCGACTTCATCGTGTCGAGATCGCGCTCGATGACCTGCTGGCTGACGGCGCCGTTCAGCCCGTAGTAGGGCTCAGGCCCATACTCCGATGGCGGAATCATCCATGCCTGCTGTACGCTGGCTGCTGTCGGCATCTGTATCTTCTGCCACGGTTGTTGAGCCAGTGCGCTCATGGTGACAAAACCAGCCAGTGCTGCCGCAAACTTCTTCTTCATCAGATCGATCCCGTCTTTCAGGTGTAGCAGCGGTAGTGTTCCCGTCGCTAAATACTGTTCAGCAGATTTATACAGGGTTGAGGTGGCGTTTGGAAACTATTTCATTCAAGGAACTTATCTTTCGCAGATTTTGAGAAGCCCCGCGAACCATCCTTGCGCGGAAATCGTATTGTGCAGAAGCGCGCTCCGTGTTTTCATCTCTCTACGGATTCGTGCGCAGCATCAGTCACCGACAGGAGCGCCAGCAATGCAATATCAGGTATCACGCAACGGCCAGATGTATGGTCCCTATACCCTTGAAGACCTTCAACGCTATGTCGCTTCCGGCCACATTCTGTACACGGACCTCGCCAAGAACGAGGAGATGACGGAGTGGCTGCCGGTCTCGCAGATCTTAGGGACATCGTCTTCTGGAGCCGCGCCGGGCTATCCCCCTTCGGCCGCTTACGTGCAGCCATCCCCTGTCGCTTATGAGCAGCCTGCTGCGGGTACTTATCAGGATGCGCCGAACCTTAATTGGGGACTTGAGCTTCTGCTCGGTTTTCTTACCTGCGGCCTCTTTGTTGTTGTCTGGAACCTGGTCATCGCTTCGTGGGCTAAACGTGTGGAACCGACGAGCAAGGCGCTGATGTACTACATCATTGCTACCGCGCTTATTGTGCTGAATTTTGGCGGCTCCTATGGCAATGTGATTACGGCGCTGCATCATGGACACCCGCACCAGAGCATCTCCGGCGGTTTGATCGGGCTGGCTACCTGGATCCTCCGGCTGATTGCCCGCTTTACCCTGCGCGACACGCTGGAGAAGCACTACAACGGTGCGGAGCCGCTTGGCCTGCGCCTCAGCGCGGTGATGACCTTCTTCTTCGGCGGCATTTATTTCCAGTACAAGCTCAACCGCATTAACGAGATCAAGGAGACGCTTCGCTACCGGAACGCCGTTCGGTGATCGTCACTGGCCGCAGCCGCATGGCGACAGTGTTGCGAGCGCTTGCGCCGCTTGCCGTCGTCGCACTTGCCGCTGCGGTGTTGCTGCGGTTTCCGCCTAACAGGTACTCGTTCTATCCGGTGTGCCCCATCTACCGCTATCTCCATGTGCAATGTCCCGGCTGCGGAGCGACGCGTGCGCTCGCCGCGCTGCTGCATGGCCACCTCGCGGAGGCACTGCGGCTCAACGCTCTTACGACGCTGCTGATGCCGGTTGCTGTCTTCTATGCCGCTCTCTGCTATCGCCGCTTTCTCCGGCGCGAGCTTCTGCAACTGCCGAGGCTGCCGCGCTCTGCTGTCTATTCAAGCCTTGCCGCCGCTGTTCTCTTTGCCATCGTCCGGAATCTCGGACGCGTTTAGATGTTCGGCGGTTGGGTCGAACTCCTAAAGGTTGGATGTGTGACATCCAAAGCTTATGTCAGGCATCTTACAGGCGTGCGGCTTAAA
Source organism: Granulicella sp. L56 (assembly GCF_009765835.1). Classification (NCBI taxonomy): domain Bacteria; kingdom Pseudomonadati; phylum Acidobacteriota; class Terriglobia; order Terriglobales; family Acidobacteriaceae; genus Granulicella; species Granulicella sp. L56. Next base: position 2,145,358 of record NZ_LMUS01000006.1, read on the forward strand.
GAACCGCTGCATTGAACTCAAATGAACGAACGGATAGATAACCTGGTATCGCTACACTGACCGCAATGCCACGCCTGCGCCCTATTCTGATCGCCGTTGCGGTCATCGTGATCCTATGTGTCGGCTGGCTCCTCTGGCATGCGCACCATGGCAAGGCTGCGCCCGCCCCAGCTGGAGTCGCGCCACCCAGTGCATCGAACGCGCTGCCCGAAGAGGACAACACTCCAACTCTGGTCTACGCGCATAATCTTCAGCTTCGCAAGGGCCCGAACTTTCGCATCTATATTCTCTGGCTTCGCGGACAGATGCTGCGGACGAATCCGCGTGTGCCTCCCTCTTTTGATGATCCGGAGTCTTTCGTCTTCGACATCCAGAAGGGGGTCATTCATGTCAACATCGGAGATGTTGGGGCCTTTCTCAACGCGGCATCGTCCTCGGATGCGCCACTCAGAAATATCTCCCTCACCGCCGATGGAGATCAACTGAAGATTCATGGCACTCTTCATAAGGTCGTCCCGCTTCCGATCGAGGCAGTTGGGTCCCTCTCATCCGCTCCGGATGGACACATCCGCTTTCATACAACGAAGATCAGCGTACTGAAGGTCCCCATGAAAGGCCTGCTCGGAGGGCTTCATCTCACTGTCGCCGACCTTGTCCATTCCCCGGATATTCCGGGGGCGCAGATTTCCGGCAATGACTTGATCTTCGACACGACAAAGCTGCTGCCTCCACCTCATATCCGTGGCGAGCTTACTTCTGTGCGCATCAAGTCTCCGGACATCGAAGTAATCTACGGCAACTCGCCCAACGATGAGAGCAAGCTCGCCCAGTGGCATAACTTCCTGCGCCTCACAGGCGGCACCGTCGACTTTGGCAAGCTCACGATGCATCACGCGGACCTCACCATGATCGATGCCACGAAAGCTCCCTGGTTCGATCTCGACCTGGTGAACTATCAGGAACAACTCGTGCAGGGAATTTGCCGCATGACTCCTCAGGCTGGCCTCGAGATCTTCATGCCCGAATTTGATGAAAAGAAGGGGAACCGCAAGGTCACTCTCGAATGGCTCAAGAACCGCAATCTCTCGATGCCATCGGATGTTCCCGTCCAGCAACCCTAAGGCTGCTGCTGAACAGAGCGCTCGTTGCTCAGACGCTGAGGCTCATTGCAGGTGCAGATATAGGGCAATAAAAAAGGGCGCCCGCTTTGGAAGCGGACGCCCTTTCTGCTGAACTCTCTTTAGAAAGCGTATTTCAAAGAGAACTGGAAGAAGCGCGAATCCGGGGTGTAGCTCTGGAAGGATCGCGCGCCGGTGATAAGCCCACCATTACTGGAGATACCAGCATTGCTGGGGTCTCCATAGGCGGGCGTGTTGAGGGCGTTGAACATATCCGCGCGGAACTGCAGATACTGCTCGCGGAAGGTGGGGAACGATTTGAACAACGACATGTCGATGCGGACGTAACCAGGGCCATAGATCTGGCCGCGTGGACTGCCCACATAGGGAAGTGCAGCCGCTCCTGAAACAGTGTTTGGAATGGGTTGATTGGTTGGTGAATCGGCGTAGGTTGCGGTTGAGTAGCCAATGGTGTCAGCCTTTGGATTGGCAAACGTGCAGGGGTTATACCAGTTCTGCACGGTGCGGACCTTTGCGGGGCACGCGATCCCTGGGTTGGTGGCATCGGCGGTGCCGCCTCCCTGGTAGGGGTTTTTGCCAAGGTAGACTGCGTTGACACCAGAACCGCTGGGGCTGGTGAGGTTATTGGTTCCGATGGTAATGGGCTCACCCGTCTGTGCTCTGAAGACGAAGCTGTCGGACCAGCCGCCAACGATGTAATTCAGAAGACCAGAGGTATTCACAAATTCGCGACCTCTGCCAAACGGAAGCTCATAGTTGCCGTTGAGAGTAAATCGCTGACGGACATCGAAGGCAGAGTTGCCATAGTCAGCACCGAGCCCAAGAATATTCCAACTGCGATAACCGGGATCCGATGTGCTGCCGAGAGGTGTCGGAGCATCATCGAGCGAATGTGACCAGGTATAGGTAGCCAGGAAACTAAGTCCTCTCGATAGCCGCTTCTCTACCTTGCCTTGTAACGAGTTGTAGCTGGACACTGCATCGTATGCCGTGAAGGCCGGTCCTCCGAAGTGCGGATAGGGCTGCAGAGGATTGACCTTGTCTCCAGCAGTGTCGATATAGCCGCTAAAGCTGTTGGGGGCAAGGGCCATTGGGCCGTTGGGGTTGGGGAATGTTTGCAGGTGGCGGGAGACAGCGCCCACGTAGCCGAGTGAGGCCACCATGGAGTTGCTGATCCCGTACTCTACGGTGAAGTTGTACTGTTGGCTGTATGGCGTGCGTACGTTTGCCTCGCTGCCACGAAGCGCCGGTTGTTGAATGGAGTTGATGAGTCCCTCGGCGATGGCGTTGGTGAAACCATTCTCAAGCGTAAAGCCGTTGTTGACGCAGGAGCCCTGGAAGTTGCAACCGCCGGCGGCAAAGCCGGAGTCGAACTCGAAGGGGAAGTTCATGCCAAGGTTTGGATAGTAGCCTGTACTTTCGAGGCCACCGAAGAAGATACCGTAACCGCCATGCAGCACCAGCTTATCCGTTGCCTGATAGGCAAAGCCCAAGCGTGGACCGAAGTTGGTTTTCTGAGGGTTCACCAGGTAGCGGTTACCCGTGTATTTAATGGTGATGTTATCCAGAGCGAGCAGCCGGGTAAAGGCTACCGGCAGGACGAGCCCACGTTGGCTATTGGGAAGCAGATAGAGCCCCGTGCTGTGGCCTTCCGTTGGCGCGCTGGTAGGAATAAACGCAGCCTGGTTGTCATGACGTTCGAGGTAAGGAGTCGAATAGTCGTAGCGCGCGCCAAAGGTCACTGTCAGCTTCTGGCTTGCCTTCCAGTCGTCCTGCAAATACCCCGAGCGATTGAAGCGAACGTCGGAGGTATTGAAGACGTTGGAGATCGACGAACTATTCATGTTGTTGGTGAGAAAGTCAGCAATGCCGTAACCGGTATTTGCCACACCCGACTGGCCGGTATAGACGCCGGTGAAGTTATAGGTTCCACGGGCCTCCGGTGGTTGCGAGGTATCGAACCGAATCCGCTGGATATTTACGCCGCCCTTGAGGGTGTGATTGCCGAGGACCTTGGTGACGTTATCGAGAATTTGATAGACATTCTCGTATTCGTTCGTTGCATACCAACCGGGCGATCCAAAGGTTGAGAGGCCAGCGACGTTGAAGATTGGCAGACCGCCGTTGTTCTTAGAGTAAGGAATGCCGCCCAGGCCCAGGTCTGAAGCAGCGTTGGGATTGTTCGCGTTCTCGTGCAACCCGGTGTAGTGGCCGTAGTTGTAACCAAAGCGGAATTCATTGGTGAGCGTTGGCGAGAATACGTGGGTTTCGCTGCCGGCGAAGTTTTCGCCCAGTTGAGCTACCTGACCGGTGTCGCCAAAGCCACCGCCATCCAGAGTACTGCCGAATGGAGCGGGGTGAGACGCCGGTTCGTGGTTGTAGCTGAAGCGGCCGAATGCCTGATCCTTCGAGCTCAGGTTCCAGTCCATACGGACATCCCATTGGAAGGTGTTGTCGATGGAGTTGGTCTGGTCAGTAAAGTTGCTGAAAGTCTTCCCTACCGGGCCAACGTTTGGAGAGGGGAAGAGGCTGAGTAACTTCAGGGCGACCGGATCGAGGGCCACGCCTGGCTGAAGGTCAAGACGATTACCCGCGACCGGCGTCGTGCCGTTAGCGGATGAGTTCGGGACGTAGAGATGGACCGGATTGCTGATGAGATTTGTATCTGTGCTCAGCAGCTCGCTGAAGTTGCCGGTACGCATCAGCGCGGTGGGAACGGTAAGGCCGGAATGGGTCTCACCAAAGACGATGCGGTTTGCCTGGGCATCACCAAAGAAGAAGAGCTTGTTTTTGAAGACGGGAAAGCCGAGGGTCGCGCCGAACTGGTTCTGACGATACTTGGCGATCGGGCTGGAGCCCTGGAAGAACTCACGCACGTCGAAGGCGTCGTTGCGAAGATACTCCCACGCACTTCCGTGGATGTTGTTTGTACCGGATTTAATGCTGGCGTTAATGACTGCTCCGGCAGAGTGTCCGAACTCGGAGCTGTAGGCGCCGGTCTGGACCTTGAATTCTGCAAGGGCATCGGGTGGAGGCCGCACAACGTAGCTCGATCCATTAAAGAAGTCGACAACGTTCACGTTGTTGTCGACGCCATCCATGATGTAGTTATTTTGCTCGGCACGCTGGCCGTTGGCGTTGAAGTCGCCGCCGTTCTGGCCGCGAGCACCGTTAGAAGGAGCGACGCCTGCGGTGAGTTGTGCGATGAAGACCCAGTTACGGCCATTGAGCGGGGTATCGTTGATCGTCTTCGATTCAATCACCTGTCCAGTGGACCCTTCCTGCGTCTGCATCAAGGGAGGGGCGCTCGAAACCGTGATGGAGGTGGAGGCTTCGCCCGTCTTGAGCTCTATATTGACGGCGACGCGGTCCTGAAGATGGAGCTGAATATTTTCCTGAGTGGTTGTGGAGAATCCAGTAGCAGTGACCGCGACCTTGTAGCTGCCGATTTTGATCGGCGAGAACACATAGTTGCCGCTGTTATCGGTCCGAACGGTCAAAGTCAATCCGGTATCGACATTGGTGAGGACGACTTGTGCGTTGGGTATCACTGCTCCGGTTGTGTCCTGCACAAGACCTATGATGGCGCCTTGATCGGCTTGGGCGAAGGCGCGATGACTCAATGCGCCAAATAACGCCAGGGCAAAGAGCAAAGCGCTCACGCCCCCAAACTTTCTGCATCGTTGAACTATTGTCATGTTGCATCCTTATGGGAAATCGTTTTCTTTAGGAAATGGTTCACATCGGAGTGGAATTCTCTGCTTCCGATATCTGGCCCTGGAAATAATGCGGAACAGCGGATACTATGGCGTTTCTGGCACTGAAAAGTTTATGAAATCGGCAAAAATCCCTTATGTAACCGCTAAACAATCCATTCAACGCCACACGAAGCTTTGCAGAGCGGATGGGTCTTGTCAAGAAATAATTGCCGGCTGTTATTGACGGCGATGTCATCCTCCTTAAGGTGGATAGTTTGCTAATTCTCTGGTATGGGGAAAGCGATTACGCAGCCAGATTCAACCCTGGAACGTAGTAGAGTATCCCTTGTCGCAATATGCCAACCGGTAAGGGAGAAACAGCTCCAGAGAGTTGCTGCCATGATGAATGATTCCTTGCCGGCGCATGTCGTTTTGATCTTCTGCTGTCTCATCACTGTGTCTGGTGCAGCACAAACGGCTGCTCGAAACACCGCTGTTATGTCAGCTGGAGATGCAACGGCACTCTCGCAGGCACTTACTGCCTACAACGGAGGCAATGAAGGAGCCGCGGTACCGGAGTTGGAAAGGCTCGCGGCAAAATATCCAGATAATTTTCCGGCAAATGAAGCTCTGGGGCTGATCTATGCCGGTGACGGTAACTTCGCGCAGGCCCTCCCCTATCTGGAACATGCGGCAAACGCAAAGAAAGAAAATACGATAGCGCAGGCTAACCTGGGCGCAGCGTATCTGCAGGTGGGCGATGTCAAGGCTGCGGTGCAGGTTCTGAAGCGGGCGGCTATGCTCGATGCGAAGAATGGCCAGACCTTATCCAATCTGGGCCATGCATTATTTCTAGATAAGCAGCCGCAAGCAGCGGCAAATGCATTTGCAAAAGCATCGGCGATAGATCCTGCCAATATGGACGTTCGCTACGACTGGGCATTGGCTTTGCATGAGTCCCAAAAGGATGCATCGGCGTTAGAGGTACTTCAGCAAATTCCCGCCGGGCAAAGAAATGAGGCTGTTGAGTCGTTATGGGGCGAGACCGCGGAGAAGCAGGAGCAATTTAAAGAAGCCGCAGATCACATGCAGGCGGCGGTGAAGTTGAATCCGAGTGAACAGAATGTCTATGCGCTGACCCTTGAATTGCTGCGCCACTGGACCTGGCAACCGGCAATCGAGATCGCCACCTATGGCGTGAAGAACTTCCCTGACAGCAGAAGATTGCAACTGGCGCAAGCAATTGCGCTTTATGGAAGTAAGCACTATGTCGATGCGGCCGCAGCCTTCAGCGTGTTGTTGTCTCTCGATCCCGATAATGAAAGTTATGGAGATCTATTGGGAAAGAGCTGTTCTGCATTGGGATGGAGTGGCGCTGTGCAGTGCGACACGATGATCGATTTTGCAGATAAGCATCCTGCGAACGCACAAGTAGCGGTGTATGCAGCGTCAAACATCCTGCACAATGCGGACCCGGATGCAAAGGATACGCTTGATCACGCGGAACGATTGCTGGCACAGGCGATTCGTGTCGATCCCAGGATTGCCGAGGCTTACTATGAGCTCGGAACCTTACAGCAGGAGCGATCGCAATGGAGCGAGAGCGTAGTCAATCTGAACAAGGCGGTCGAACTGCGGCCTGCTTTCCCCGCGGTCCATTATCGACTGGCGCGCGCGTATGCACACATGCATCAGCCCGCACTGGCCGATAAGGAGAGGGCCCTACTGTTGAAGTATGACCAGCAGGTACAAGATGATTCGCGAGCAATCATTCGAGAGGTAACTATGTTTCTAGTGACGTCCCACTAGGTGAATATCTTTGTTCGCCCGCATAGAAGCACGCCCACTCCCTGGGGATAACAGTCTATGGCTGCTATTCATCTACGCGCTGCAATCCGTAAATGGATAAGTCGCTGGAAGGGATATTCAACCCTGGAAGCAGTACATATTTATTTTTCACCAGCAGCTTCTTAAGGCCGCGCAGCTCCTGCTCTGTATCAGGGGAGTCCAGGAAATGTCCCAGCCAATCTCGATAGGCAGACCATAGCGCTATGCCTTCATATACATGTCGATTGCCTGCACTGGCTGCCAGCAGTATTCGTATCATTGGGTCGCGTGGAGATCCCGACATCCATATCAATTGGACCTGCGATCTCAATGTCCCGGAGTTGAGTAGATTCATCATAAGCATTGATTGCCACTGAAAATAGAAAATTCTATAGAGCTAATAAGGAGCAATTATTTTTCTGATGCTTCCGGCGAAATATAGAAGCCCTCGCCATCATCAAGATTAAGTTCCGTAAAACTTATTTTTCGACATGAATTCCTAACTTCATCCTATCGTGACCTGCTCCGCAGTATATTGAACATTCGCCTTCAAAATTACCAGCTTTAGATGGTGTGAGAAGCACTTCGCTGGAGTGATTTTTCTTGATGCGTACTTCGAGTCCAAGGCCGGCCACGGCCAAACTGTGAGTAACATCATCGGAAACGAAAACCAGTTTCACCTGCTGTCCTTGCTTCAAGATAATATTCGCCGGACTAAACTCATAGCGCCGGGCATGAATCGTAATGACAGGCACCGTTGATTTGACTTGCGCCTGCTGAGCAAACCGGGACATTGGATTCAAAACAACAAGTGCTGCAGCTATTACTGCACTCTGAATAAATCTCATGACACAAGCCTTTTCTTTACGACGTCAAAATTGCCAATGAATGTTCACACACTAAACTTTTCTGCCTAAAACAAAGAACCAGCTACCTGTTCTGCAATACCTGTTGCCTTTAGCTGGAGCGCCTCAAGAGTCACCGCTCGATTCATCCTCAAATTTGATCCAACGCTGACAATGAATTTTTTGTCGCGGACACGGCCAATCACCTGCTCTCCATACAGGTCTTCAGAATTGACAGGACACAATATCGCTTCGTTACCAATTCCCTTGAGGAGAGTTGCATGGGATCGGCAACGAGACTCATCAGCCGTCGATTCGCCGGGGGCAGATTTTATGTCGTGTACTACGATTTGAAGGTCATATACCGTGGAGCCTTCCTGGTATTGAAACAGGCAAACACTTCCATTGTCTGCAGTGCTCTGCATCTTCAAACTCGCAGCGGCATTCAGCACGCCGGAAGCAGTGGCGTTATTCAACCATGGGCAGGAGGTCTGCGCACGGCCTGTTACAGGAACCATCGCAATGCCTAATAACAATAGCCAGCTTATATATCGTGACATCGAGGAGCTTCTCTTTATTTCTGTGCTGTTTGAGTGAAACCGTTAGTGACGTCGGCAAGGTCGGTGTGAAGGTGCCAAGGTATGCTTTCAGTCGAAATCTCAGGGTGACTGCGGAGATATCCAAGAGAGTATGTACGAGCATTCGAGTTAATCTTCTCTGTTACAAATAATGCCTGTTGCTCTTTGGCCTGCTTTATCATGCCCATCCGGTGGTAGAGAATAGACAGGTTATAGTGTGCTGAAAGATCATCGGGATCAATTGCCTGTAATGCTTCAAACTGAGTCATCGCTTCGTGATAGTTGCCCTGACGATAATAGGTAATACCCAGATCTCGTCGTGCATCCCGGGATTGAGGATATTGTCTTACTACTTCCAATAGATCGTCCAACTCCTCCTTCGGGTGTGAGGCTCTTCGTTCCAGTAGCGCTGCATAATAGAGCGCACGCGCATTGTTAGGACTTAGCGATAAGGATTTTTGTATGTTGTCCCACGCTGATTCGTACTTTTCCCAGGGAATTTCGGTGACCGCAATATTGGTATAAGCATCGGCATAATCCGGCCTTAGTTTGACGACTTCGCCGAAGGCCTGAACTGCTGAAGAATATTGCAGTGCATCAAGGTAGCCTATGCCCAGGTTATTCCATCGCATCCAGTCAGGATTATCATTGGCATCGGGTTTCTCCGGCTGGTTCTCTCCAATATTCAGCGTCCGGCTGCGTGTAGCAAGTTGCACCACGGGATATGCCGGATGATCTTTGCCCAATACATTGTTCAAATAGCTTTGCCGCAAATGGCGATAGTTGACCTTTGCAGTGATGGTGATTGGGCCGCTTATGTTGGAAGGCACACGAAATTGATACCTGACAATCGTCGACCTTCCTGCCGCGATCGTGTTGTCATAAGCGACCGAATGGATAAGTTGGACCTGGTGATTATCGACAAACTCGCCATCCTTATCGACGGGCCGATTGGTGAAGCTGTGCGCCCGCTCGTCCAGTGAGCCATCGGGTTTAAGGAAGCCGCTGTGATAGATATCTTTACCACTGGCATCTTTCACCGTGAATTCGACCCAGGCTTCGTAGAGGTCACGAACTTCTGGAATAAGTGAGTGCCCTATGTTCTTATTTTGAATAACAACATAGACATCTAGAACATCGTTTGGCCCGATACTGAAAGGAACAGAACCGAGCGGCGCAATTAATGTTTCGGTATTGGCCTTTTTCAATCCAAAGATATCTACGTTCAGATAGTTCCCAGTCTGAAGAAATCTGACAGTCTTTTCCAACTGCTCATCAAAGCCATAGTAAAAAGGCGCTGCTGTATTGCCGGCAGTCCAGCTATGCGATGCGAAGGTTCCATGTTTTGCTCCGTAATCTGGAAGAGTATTGGGAGCGCGCATCATGTGGCAGGCCTGGCAGGTTTTGAAATCTCCAGAATAAAAAGTCAGCGGGTTTCTGTGCGAGAATTTGGAGTTCTGCCATTCATCAAAAGTGGTAAAGGCACTTATAAACTTGAAGTCGTTGAGATGCTCCGGAAGGTTTGCCTTGTGGCATGCGGCGCAAAACTCTGGGGTCCGATAGAGGTCCTTCATCACGGCCCGTACATGGCGATCCGTGTGACTCATGATCTCGCTGTACGGAACTTCACCCGGAATACGGTTTCCTTTTTCATCCACCATTACCGATGGGACGCCCATGACGAAGCCGCCATTGCCGCTCGTCGAGCGCACTGCCTGAATGGAGTGACAAACAGTGCAGGTCAAACCGTTCTGGTCGAACTTGCGGTCGACCTGCGAATTTTGCGTGAGCCCACCGCTCAACACACCGATAGGATTGTGGCAGCTATCGCAATGGCGAGAGTATTCAATGCCTTTGGTCTTAATCAGGAGATTTACGCTGGTCCTGTAAAACGGCTCGCGGAAAGAGTTCGAGTGGAGCGCCTGGCGCCACTGGTGATAGGCCTCCTGGTGACAGTGAGCGCAGTAGGTGGCATCTGGAAAAGCTCCCGGCTGGATAAACTCATTGCCTTCGATCTGAGGATTTCCCGGAGCAAAAGGCAGTTCTTTACCAAAGCGGTAGTTATAGGTGGCGCTGACTTTATCTGAATAATCTTTTCGCGGACTTTCCTGGGTCAAACCGCTCTTAGCAAATACTGAAAAGAAACACAGGGCAACTGCGGCTGAACTCGCAATCGATACGCCTAATCTCCTCGCCGTTTTCATAGGTCATCGTTCCGTTCAGAATAGGTCAGCATTAGTTGGCCGCGTGAGAGGTGGTCTGTACTGCTGTTGCACCTTTTGCGATCGCGTCATAGACGCTTGGCACGAGGCCTTTGCCTTCTTCAATCACAAAGTAGCGATCCACTGCCGGAAGCTTGATGTGTTCCACTGCTCCACTTGACCAGTGGACCTCGACAGAGTCCACCGTGGTTGCCTGACCTAAGCCGAAGTGAAGGCGCTGGTCATTCGACGATTCAAAGCTTCCACCACTCATCACGTCGCCACGCTGTCGAATGCCTCCCGCAGTGAGATATACGGTAGTTCCAACGGCGTCACGCGGGCTTTTCGGTCCCCCGATCAACTTAATGCCTACCCATGCGTGGGTGTCGGCATTGACGTTGCGAAGCAGGACAGGCGTGTGGTCGATGCAGTTAATGACGACATCAATCTTTCCATCATTGAAGATATCGCCGAAGGCTGCTCCTCGGCCGGGAATGACATCGGCAAGACCAGTCCCCTCTACTGCAGGAACGACTTCGAACTTCTTACCCAGGTCCACATTGTGAAAGAGCAAAGGCCGCTGCGCGAAAGACGTTCCCCAGTCATGATGATCGGCCTGAGGATAGACATGGCCGCCGACCATCATAATGTCTTTCCATCCATCGTTGTCGTAATCGATGAATTCTGTACCCCAATCCAAAAATGGATAAGTGAGCCTGGCTATACCTGCGCCTGCAGTAATCTCCGAGAAATTCCCATCGCCTTCATTACGAAAGAGTGTGTTGTAGTCATCGGAAAATGTAGTGGTATAGATATCGACTAATCCATTGTTGCGATAGTCCCCGACGGCAAGTCCCATGGATGCTGTTTCGCGGGCTTCCTGATTGAGCGCAAAGCCGGAATAGAAACTTGCATCGTCGAAGGTCCCATCGCCCTTATTGATATAGAGGTAGTTTGGTGTCGAATCATTCGCAACGATAAGATCTACTTTCCCATCGTTATTGACGTCAACGAAGGTAGAAGAAAATCCATAATTTTTGTTCTTATCGCTGACTCCGGCCTTCTCGCTTACATCGGTGAAAGTCCCGTCTCCATTGTTATGAAACAGGTGGTCCGGTTCACCGGGAAGACCGCGCGGGCCGCACATGACATGCACGCCGCGGAACTCGCAGAACCCATTGTTAACATTGTCTGAGCCAGCGCCGATGGGATGCTTTGCGTCCCAGTGGACATACCCGGGAACAAAGAGGTCGAGATGCCCGTCGCCGTCATAGTCGCCGAAGCTCGCTCCTGTAGACCAGTTGCCGAGAGTTACACCGGCCTTCTGTCCTACATCCGTGAAGGTGCCATCGTGGTTGTTATGGTAAAGGCGGTTTTCCCCATAGTTTGAAACATAGATGTCAGGCCAGCCATCGTTGTCGTAGTCGCCGATGGCGACACCAAAGCCCCAGCGATCGTTGGTCACGCCTGCTTTGGCGGCAACATCGGTAAACGTGCCGTCATGATTATTGTGAAACAGCGCAGCATGGGGAGGTTCGGCTTTTCCATCCTCCGCATCGTAAGTCGAGCCATTCACAAGATAGATATCGAGCCAGCCATCATTGTCATAATCGAGCAACGCCACACCGGAACCGATGGTCTCCAGGATGAAGGGCTTCTGTGAAGTCCCCATCTTGTGGGTCCAGACAGTAAGGCCTGCTTTTTTCGAGATGTCTTCAAAGACAATCGGCCCCGTCTTCACGAAGCCGCCCTCTGTGATCGGCCGTTTTTCGGAGTCGAGTATGGGAGCGAACTGTCCGCCAGTGGCAGATCCCCCCTGATGCGCCCGAGGAATTCCTCCATCCTGTAATGGCGTCTGAATGGTCTGTTCGGTTGCCTGAGCCATTCCTGCAGATGGCATTCCCACCATTAAAGCAACGAGCGCACATGCCAAGCCCTTAGGCAAAGTTTCGATGAACATACCCTGACTTTCTTTAATCCTGACGGAGTCAATGAGACTAACGACCTGATTATCATGAGATTTGAAGCGGGTGTCTTCCTTCAATCGGATGACATACGAATGGTGGATAGCCATCTCATTCTGTAAGCGGATACAGACTTGCCAGGGCCGCGATTGCTGCTCTTTATTCTGAAATGGCTTCCAGGTAGATCTCCACGGCGACGAGAAGTCAGTCTAGGGCGGGCAGGGTGTTGTCGGTAAAAATGGTGCGAGTCGAAAGATAAGAGAACTGTACGCAAAATGGCCCCGGCGCAAGCCGAGGCCATTCTGAAAACGTACGGTTGTAGCTTAAGCCTGAGTTGTTACGGGCTCGGAAGCAGGAGCAGCGCTGGTCGCCGTGCCGCCCTTGAGGTCCGTGCCGCCCGGCTTGCGGATGTCGATGCCGCCCTTGAAGAACGCGCCATCCTCGATGGAGATGCGGGCTGCAATGACGTCGCCGGTCAGTGAGCCTTCGCTGCGAATGTCCACGCGATCGCTCGCCTGGCAGTTGCCGCGCACCTTGCCCAGAACGACTACTTCGCGGGCAACGATGTTGGCCGCGACCTGGCCATTGCGGCCTACAGTGACGCGATTGCCGGGCAGATTGATGGCGCCTTCTACCTTGCCGTCGATGTACAGCGATTCAGAACCCGACAACTCTCCCTTGACGATGAGGGATTTGCCGATCGTCGCCTGCTCGCCCGTGGGCACCGCCGAGGCTGGCGTCGCGCTGCCTACACTCGCCTGCCGCGTCGGGCTGGCCTCGTAGTTCGGGCTTGCTGCCGGAGTCGGACGCACTGGTTCGGGAGTTGAAGGGCTATTGCTTCCGGGCTGATTCGGTTTCCACATATCTGTCTCTGTCCTTTCGTACTGCTTAAATATTCCCGCCGCGAGCTATCGAACGCGCCACCACGACGGCAGCACGCATTCATTCCACGATACTACTCTGGATTTCGCCTGCATAACGTCGCCAACGGCAACGAAATCCACAGATTTTACGCGCCTTCCGTTGACTCGGAAGGTTCTTCCCGGCCTTCCGTTCCTTTCTTCCGGATATCGTCCCATTTATTCCACTCCCCAAAAGTGTTAGGCAGGTTAAAACGGCACAGAGCATCCCACGAATTAGCATGGCAGCACTTTGAAAGTTCTATATTGCAGCAATCTCAAAACACAGGCCCGACCTTGAATCTCTCTGCGCTTCGCAAATATCTGCCCGCATCTCTGCTGTTCGTCTTCGCGCTTCCATCCGCACAACTTCTGGCTGCGCCCAAGGTTCACACCGTCACGCTTGGCCCCAGCCGCCACGTTCCCTACGTCCCCACCGACGCCACGCCCGAGACTAAGTCCGACGAGTCTTCCACCCTGCATGTCCGCGCCCTCTATGTGGATGACCGTCAAAAGGAATGGACCACCGGCGAGATCCACGATGTCACCGACCGCACCTTTACCGTCCGCCGCGCCCTGCGCCTCAACGACGCGCTGCCCACCGACTCCGCCCCGCGCTGGGTGTGGGAGCCCGGCCCCTGGCTGATGGTCGACCGCGTCAGCGGCCACGTTACCGCTCTGCATTTGCCCGACTTCGACTCCACCGTCTCCAACGCCGTCTGGTTCCGCGACTACGCCGCCTACTGCGGCATCGCCACTACGGCGAGGGGCGGTCTTTTCGCCGTCGTTGCCCAGCTTGGAGCGCGTAAAGCCGTTGTTCAGAAGAAGATCGGCGAATGGCCCCAGGCGAACCACTTCATCCCCGTCTGCCAACCAGCCAAATGGCAGCGCCTGCCCATGCGCGTTACCCTCCAGCCGACCAGCGGCGAGGCCACTACCTACGATGTGCTCGGCTCCAGTTCGCTGGTCGAAGAGGGCGACAACTCCGACGAGAACTAATCGCCACCCAGATGCGTATCTCACTCCATCAGCGGTAACATCGCTGTAGCGCAGTCCGCCGCAAGCGGACGAAATTCAGACGAAAGGTCCGCAAGTGAGACTTGTTATCGCATTCTTCTTTCCCTGGCTGACCTTCTTCACCATCGGCCGCCCCTTCGCCGGCGTCATCTGCCTGGTGTTGCAGATCACCGTGCTTGGTTGGATTCCCGCGACCATCTGGGCGGTCTACGCCCTGAGCCAGTACAAGACCGACCAGAAGATCCACCGCGCACTCAGCCGTCAATATTAAATTCCCTAGCGGAGTCGGCACCGTCCCATGAGCACAAGCAAGAAGTTTCGTGGTCTGCTCGAACCGTACAGCAAGCTCAACTGGGTCATCGTCAAGCTGCCCTTCGACGTCGCTAAGACGTGGAAGACGCGTAACCGGCTTCATGTCAAAGGCACGGTCAACGGCTTTGCTTTTCGCACCTCGCTCTTCGGATCTGCCCAGGACGGCCACTTTCTGCTGGTCAACCGGCAGATGCAGAAGGGCGCAGGCGCTGCGGTGGGCAGCATGGTCGAGGTTGCCATCGAGCCTGACCTCGAAGAGCGCAGGGCATCCATCCCACCCGAACTGACAAAGCTCCTCAAGCAGCATGGCTCACTCAAAAAGTGGTACGAGCAACTGAGCGTCTCCGCCCGCGATAACATCGCTCGCAACATTAACGGTCCTAAAAGCCCTGAAGCCCGTCTTCGCCGCGCCGAACAGACTGCCGAGCGCATGATGCTGGCCATGGAAGGCGAGCGCGAGCTTCCGCCTATTCTGCAGATGCAGTTCACGCGTTATCCACAAGCGCGTGCAGGCTGGGAGGCGATGACGCCGGTGCAGCGGCGCGGCCACCTGTTCGGAATCTTCTACTACCAAAGCCCGGAGTCGCGAGAAAAGCGCGCTCGCAAAGCCATCGACGAAGCTCTGAAGATAGCGGGAGCCAAAGGTCGCGAAGCTAACTGAATCGTTTTATAGCTGGACATTATTGTCAACCACAGAAGACAATGCTCTGCATGAAACGCAGCCGGTTTTTCAGCATTGCATCCCTTCTTCTGATCTTTTCCGCCTCTACTTTCGGCCCTCTCGAACTCCACGCACAGTCCCGCCCGAATGATTCTCTGCCTCGCATCGTCCAGAAAGATGGGCGCTACGCCCTGTTCGTGGATGGCGCGCCATTCCTGATGCTCGGCGCTCAGGTCAACAACTCCAGCGCATGGCCCGCGATGTTGCCGAAGGTGTGGCCCACGGTTGAGAAGCTGTACCTGAACACACTGGAAGTTCCGATCTACTGGGAGCAGTTCGAGCCGCAGCGAGGACACTTCGATCCCTCTGTACTGCACACGCTTCTCGACCAGGCCCGTCAGCATCACGTCCATCTTGTGCTGCTCTGGTTTGGCACCTGGAAGAATGGCAGTGGACACTACACGCCGCCCTTCATCAAGCTCGATGAGGCCCAGGTGCCGCACGTCGTCAACGCGGAGGGCCACAAGGTCGATTCGCTGTCACCGCACTCGCAGGTCGGCCTCGATGCCGATCGCGCAGCGTTCACCGAGCTGATGCGCGACCTCAAGGCCGCCGATCCCGAGCACACCGTCATCATGGTCCAGGTAGAAAATGAGTCCGGCACCTACGGCAGCGTGCGCGACTTCTCGCCCGAGGCCCAGAAGTTTTTTGACGGACAGGTCCCCGCCGCTCTGCTCAAAGCCATGCAGAAGCAGCCCGGAAGCTGGCAACAGGTCTTCGGCGACAACGCCGACGAGTTCTTCCACGCCTGGTCCATCGCTCATTACATCGGCGAGGTAGCCGCAGCAGGGAAGGCGGTTTACCCGCTGCCCATGTACGTCAACGCGGCGCTCCGCGACCCCTTTCACCCTGGCAAGCCCGGCTCCTACGACACTGGCGGCCCGACGGACAACGTCATTCCCATCTGGAAGGCCGCGGCTCCGGCGATCGATCTGCTCGCGCCCGACATCTACATGCCCGACTATGCGCGGTATACCAGGGTGCTCGAACTCTATCACCGTGCCGACAATCCCATGTTCGTGCCTGAGACCGGCAACTCGCCGGAGTATGCCCGCTACTTCTTCGCGGCGCTGGGGCATCAGGCTATCGGGTTTTCGCCCTTCGGCATGGATACGACGGGCTACGTCAACGCTCCCATAGGAGCTACGCGCGTCGATGACGATGCGCTGGCACAGTTCGCTCTGAACTACAGCATCTTCGGCCCCATGGACAGCGTTATTGCTCGGCTGAACTTCGAAGGAAAGCTACAGGCGGTCTCCGAAGACCCTGCCGTCCACACGCAGACGCTGGACTTCGGTAAATGGAAGGCGGTTGTGTCGTATGGCCTGCCTCAGTTCGGCAACGGCAAAGTGCCGCCCGGCAACACGCCAGCCGATGGAGGCGCGATGGTCGCGCAGCTTGGCCCAGACGAGTTTCTCGTCACTGCCGTCCATGCCCGAGTCGATTTTGAGTCAGCCGATTCGTCGAAGCAACGCCAATTCGTAAAAGTCGAAGAGGGGGAATATCAGGGCAATGACTGGCACTTCACTCGCATCTGGAACGGCGATCAGACGGACTACGGCCTGAACTTCACCTCGGCTCCGCAGGTGCTACGCGTCAGCTTGGCAACATACTAGCTGTCGGCTCCGGCGATTGCGCGAGCATCTGCCAACACACGCTCGCGCAACGCCTCCGGCTCAACCACCTGCACCCTTGGCCCGAAGCCCAGAATAATGAACCGCGCCTGCTCTTCGCCTTCGAATCCAACCCGTAGAGCAAGCCAGCCCTCTGGAATTAATCTCTTCGCTACGGCTTGTTCGGCAGAGACAGGATTGCGCCACTGGCTTAGTGAGCTTGCCGCAGACGGAGCCATCAGGAGCGTGGCTTCATAGGTCCGCCGCGCCTGCTCCAATCGAGCGGTAGATTCTCTCCAATATCTGCCGAGGCTAAACCTTGCCGGACGCTTGAAGCTTGTCGCCAGCGCCGTCACTGCCTGCATTCGAGAGACGCGATAGGTACGCATCCCCTTCGCCGTCCGTGCCACCAGATACCAGGTCGAACCCTTGGCCACCAGTCCCAGAGGATCGACTGTTCGCGCCGCTGTTTCGCCATCGGCACGTGTGTAGTCGAACGTCACCCTGCAATCCCTCGCGACTGCATCCTGTACTACGGGCAACATCGACAGGTCTTCGGACGAAGGGTGCCATCCGGTATGGTCTACATGCAGCCGCTCGCGCATCGCCTCGGCCTGACGGCGCATAGAGACGGGCAGGGCAGCCATCAGTTTGCCGAACGCACGCTCCGCCGCTGCAGCCAGCAGTGGATCGCCCAGCGCACGTGGCTGTGCCATCAGCAGGGCGCGCAACTCCGGCTCGTCCAGCCCGGGAACCTGTGTGCGCCAGCCCTTCTCCAGCCGCCAGCCGCCCTGTGCTCCGCGCAACGCTGTCAGCGGCACTCCCGCTATGCATAAGGCTTCCATATCGCGATGCATCGTTCGCTGCGAGACCTCAAGCCGCTCCGACAACTCCCGCGTGCTAAGTTGCCCGTGCGCCTGCAACAGCATCAGCGCAGACATAAGACGACTGGCCTTCACGCTGCAATCCTCCTTGGCGGGCTAAACGAACTTTTTTATTATGCGGATCTAATTATGACAGTAGGTGTCATATATGCACTTTTAGTCTTCAACATGTAAGCAACGCAGAACCAATCTCAAGGAGATCTACATGGAACTGAAAGAGTTTTTTCTCGCCCAGCTCGATCGCGAAGCAGCATCCTCCCGCAAAGCAATCGAGCGTACCCCTGAAGGCCGCAACGATTGGCAGCCGCACGAGAAGTCCATGAAACTCGGTCTACTGGCCGCGCTCGTCGCCACCATGCACGGGTGGGTATCGATGATGATCGAGACGGACGAGCTCAATCTCGACGACCCTCGCAATGAAGATCTCAAGACCAAGCCGGTTGCTACCACGGCCGAGTTGTTGAAGCTTCTCGATGAAGGCGTCGCCAAGGCCCGCAAATCGCTCGAAGCCACCACCGAAGAACATCTCCTCAAGTCCTGGAGCTTCAAGATGGGTGGCAAAACCATCAGCGAGGCGCCCCGCCACGTCATAATTACGGACTCCGTCTTCAGCCATCTCGCCCACCATCGCGGACAGCTCACCGTCTACCTCCGCCTCAACGAAGCCAGCGTTCCGGCCATCTACGGGCCATCGGCCGACGAGCAGTTCTAGGCCGTCCAGAATGCAAAAGAGCGCGGTGGCCCCTGTGGGCGATCCCGCGCTCTTGTCTGTTTCGGGCCTCGCTACTGCGAGATATAAGCCTCAAGATGGCGGATTCTCGCCTCCTGCTCGGAGATCGCGGAGTTCACCAGGTCGCCGATCGAGACCATTCCCACCACCTTGCCGCGGTCCTCGACCGGAAGATGTCGTATGCGATGGTTGGTCACCATGCGCATGCACTCGCCTACCGTGTGCTGCAACGAGACGGAGATTACGGGAGAGGTCATAATCTCCCGCACCCTGGTTTCCTTCGACGATCTCTCCTGCAGGATCACCTTGCGCGCATAATCGCGCTCCGAGATGATGCCGGCCAGCGCCCCATGTTCCATCACGAACAGAGCGCCCACTTGCTTCTCGGCCATCATCACGATGGCCTCATACACGGAAGCATCCGGCGTCGTCGACCAGATCTCTCCCGCCTTTTGCCGCAGCACTGTGCCGACTGTTGTGGTCAATTCACTCATAGGCAGCCCTCGGGCCTCGGATAATACCCCCGCCGCGCTGCCGTGTGCAAGACGTTGCTGCTTGCCGAGCTTTGTCGATGGAGCGCATCCCGCCTATCATCACCCCATGCAGACCTTTGACGAGCTCCTCCGCGAAGCCGAGATCGCCCACGGCCATCTCTGCGCCGGGCAGATCCTCGGCGTCCGCATGGCCATGCTCGGCTGCCGGCGTCTCGGCATCGACGACCCCAAGGGAGCCGATCGCAAGCGCCTCGTCACCTTCGTTGAGATCGACCGCTGCGCCACGGATGCGATTGCGGTGGTCACGGGCTGCCGCCTGGGCAAGCGCGCACTCAAGTTTCGCGACTGGGGCAAGATGGCGGCGACGTTTCTCGATCTAAGGACCGATAAAGCCATTCGTATCTCTGCCTTAGAGTCGTCCAAGCAGCGCGCCCGCGACCTCTATCCCCACATCGAAAACAAGAACCAGCAGCAGATGCTTGCCTACCGCGAGCTGCCCGACGAAGACCTCTTCAGCGAGCAATGGGTTCACGTTCCAATGCACGCCCGCGAGCTGCCCGGCTATAAATCTCTTCGCATTGCTTGCGCTCTCTGTGGCGAAGGCATCAATTACGACCGCCAGATCGAGATCGACGGTCGAATTCTCTGCCAGGGCTGCGCTTCTCCTGAGACGCGCTACTACCAGCCGCTACTCGAAAAGCTGGACTGATGAGTGATGTAACCGGACTAGTACGGTTTTAGGGGTTACATGTAACCAGATAAACCTACATTTACCGGTTACATCCGGCTTCAGGCTCTCTCTTTGGGATACCTCTTGCCGAATCGCGATTCATCGGATATCTATCCGCTTATCGTCCGCCTGCGGTAGACTTATATTGACGCGCATTTCCATCTTCGTCCCATCCTCCAGCGCACAGACAGGACATACATCGCAGTGAGCTCTTCTACCGCAGTTGCCGTTAAGCCCATCTTCAATATCGCCATCATCGCCCACGTCGACCATGGCAAGACCACCCTCGTCGACGCCATGCTTCGCCAGTCCGGCACCTTCCGCTCCAATGAAGCCGTCACCGACCGCGTCATGGACTCGAACGACCTCGAAAGAGAGCGCGGCATCACCATTCTTGCCAAAAATACCGCTCTCTACTATCACGACAACAAGATCAACATCGTTGACACCCCGGGTCACGCCGACTTCGGCGGCGAAGTTGAGCGCGCCCTCAAGATGGTCGATGGCGTCGTTCTGCTGGTTGATGCCTCGGAAGGCCCCCTGCCGCAGACGCGCTATGTGCTCTCGAAGGCTCTCGAAGCCGGGCTGACCCCAATGGTCGTCATCAACAAGATCGATCGCCCCGACGCCCGTCCGCAGGAAGTTTTGAATGAGGTCTATGACCTCTTCATCGACCTCGACGCCGACGAGTCCGTGCTCGACTTTCCCGTCCTCTACACCAACGGCAAGCTGGGTACCGCGACTACCGATCCTGCGATCCCCGGCACCGATCTTCAGCCTCTCTTCGAGCAGATCATCACCACGATCCCGGTTGCTCACGGCGACCCCGAGGGAGCTGTTCAGATCCTCGTTACCAATCTCGACTACTCCGACTATCTCGGTCGTCTCGCCGTCGGCCGTGTCTTCAACGGCACGATGCGCACCGGCCAGGAGTACAGCGTCGCCAAGCTCGACGGTACCTTCACCAAGCACAAGATCACCAAGCTCTTCAGCTTCTCCGGCCTGAAGCGCACCGATATCGAAGAGACGCAGGTGGGTGATATCGTTGCCATCGCCGGTATCCCCGGCATCACCATCGGCGAAAGTTTCTGCGACGTGGAAAATCCCCAGCCGCTTCCGCAGATCGTCATCGACGATCCCACCATCGCCATCCAGTTCAACGTCAACAACTCCCCCTTTGCCGGACGCGAAGGCAAGTTCGTGACCTCGCGCAACCTGCGCGACCGTCTCGACAAGGAACTGCTGACCAACGTCTCGCTCAAGATGCAGGACACCGGTTCGCCGGACTCCTTCAAGGTGCTTGGCCGCGGCGAACTTCAGTTGGGCATCCTCATTGAGATGATGCGCCGCGAAGGTTTTGAGATGATGGTCAGCCGTCCCGAGATCGTCACCAAACGTATCAACGACGAAGTCATGGAGCCGGTCGAACATCTCTCGATCGACGTTCCCGAAAACTTTGTCGGCACCGTCATCGAGCGTCTCGGACCCAGAAAAGGCGAGATGACGAAGATGATCAACCACGGTTCAGGCCGCGTCCGCATGGAGTTCCGCATCCCCTCGCGCGGGCTTATCGGTCTCCGGTCTGAAATGTTGACCGAGACGCGCGGCACGATCATCATGAACTCAATCCTCGACGGCTACATCGCCTATCAGGGTGAAATTCCGCAGCGCGTCAGCGGCGCCCTCATCTCCGACCGCCAGGGCACCACGACCGCATACGCGCTCGAAGGCCTGCAGGATCGCGGCGTGCTCTTCGTCAGCGACGGCGTAGAACTCTACGAGGGCATGATCGTCGGCGAACATAGCCGCGACAATGACCTCGACGTCAACGCTGTACGCGAGAAGAAGCTGTCGAACATGCGTGCCTCGGGTTCAGACGATGCTGTCCGCCTCGTGCCGTTCAAGAACCTGACGCTCGAGCAGTGCATCGAGTTCATCGCCGACGACGAACTTGTCGAAGTCACACCGAAGTCGCTTCGTATGCGCAAGAAGGTATTGCAGGCCAATCGCCGCCCCCGCAAGGGTTCGAGCGAGTAATTGCAGCTAATTCAAACCGGCTGGATGTTGCGATAAGCAGCGTCCAGCCGGTTTCATTTAAAAGCTGTCCGGAAAACCTGGAACGTCATCTCGACCGGAGCTGCGCAGTTTTATCGCGTGGCGTAGTGGAGAGACCCCTGTATTTTGTTTTGCTCTTACCTGATCTACTCTCTCGGTCGGTGCTGTTTCTGGATATGTTCTGAAGCAGCCACAGACTAAAACAAGCAACGACTAAATACAGGGGTCTCTCCACTGCGGCGGCAAGAAGCACCGCCTTCGGTCGAGATGACGTGCGGTTGAGGAAGCAAAAGCGAGCTTCGGCTGAGATGACTTTTTCTTTATCGAAACAGGAAATGCTTAAGTTCCCGGTTGAAGATACGGAGCCTGATGGATCAGCTTTCTTTCCTCGCCGCGAGGATCATCTTCAACGCGTGAGACGGAATCCCAGACCATCGTCGGCCTGTGTTCCAACTCATAGCGAGACCAGTGGGGGATCGCCTTATTGTTGGGATCGCCTGTTCGGGCAAAGGCAATGAACGTATTGCTTACCTGGTCGGCTACCTTCTGGGCATCGGCTTCTCCGCCGGTCATGGAGGCTGCGATCTCTATATTGTCGAAGGCGAATGGGATGTCCATCGTGTGCGGCGCGCCCCACTTGCCTCCGTCCACGGGCGACTTCCACGCAAAGTTGTAGGCCCATGTCGGGCCTTGGCCCGCTTGGAATCCAGCGCCGTGCTGTGCGGCGCGGCGGTCGCTTTCGATCACCATGCCGTGCCAACTACGAAAGGCCGTCGTTACAGCAAAGAAGACATCGCTCGGTGAGTACTCCGGATACCACTTGCGATAGTCCGCCACAATGTCCGCTGTCTTCAGGTCTCCGAGAAAGGAGCGGTATTTTTCTAATCGAACCGGCAGTTCTTCCCAACTGAGAGAAAACAGCGAGGGGTCGCCGCTCCCGATGAGGAAGCGCGTCTCATCGTGGACATTGCCGAGAATCATCGGAACGTTTGCAGAGATTGCAGGCGCATCCGGCGAGAACGGGTCTCTTGGCAAGGCTCGACCGTCGAGAACAGGGCCAAAGTATTTGCCTGCACGCATGGCAGAGACGAGCTTTTCCATCGGTACTTTCTCGGGATCGCGAATGTCTTGGAGATTTGCACGCGACAGGCCGATGGCTGCGAGCACAGCCTCGGCCGATTCTGTAGCGTGCTCCTGAGTTCTCGCAGTCAACTGCTGGCCGCTCATGGTCACGATGCGATGGAAGAGGCCCTTTGCCACGGGCATCGCCATCAGGGTCGCGCACTTGGCTCCGCCGCCGCTTTGTCCGAAAATCATCACCCGCGACGGATCGCCGCCAAACTCGGCGATGTTGTCGCGCACCCACTCCAGCATCAGCACCAGGTCAAGCTGGCCTGCGTTACCGCTGTCGGCAAATTCCGCACCGCCCAGCTTTGCGAGGTACATATAGCCGAACAGGTTCAGACGATGGTTCATGGTCACGACGACGACATCGCCGCGCTTGACCAGACGAATGCCGTCGTAGACTGGGCCGTTGCTGGAGCTGCTGCTATAGGCTCCGCCGTGGATGTAGACCATCACCGGGCGCTTGCGCCCATCGCGCAACCCTGCGGTCCATACATTCAGGTGCAGGCAGTCTTCGCTGTTCAGCGGGTTGGCCTCATCGAGCGGAGAAAAGGCCGAACGTCCGCTGCGCGCGTGAATCGGCTGCGGAGCCTGCGGGCCAAAGGCGAGCGCATCGCGCACCCCGGTCCACGCTATGGGCTCTACCGCAGGCATAAACCGTCGCTTCGCGGTGTCGTCTCCGTACGGGATTCCCTTGAAGACGTTCACGCCATCCTGAACGAATCCGCGAACCTTGCCTGACGTTGTCGTGGCTACCGGAGAGCGTGTCTGTCCCCACATCGCATTCGGTGCTATCGCTGATCCCGTCACAATCAAAGCCGAACCCTGTAAAAGCTCGCGCCGCGTCACCTGCTTCTTGTCCACACTGTCTCCTGTTTGGTTTAAGGATCTGTATGACGATACGGACAGCGTGCACCGGAAGACGCAAAAGGGCCGCCCGAAGGCAGCCCTTTTACTCTTGCTGAGGCGAGTTTACTTCTTCGCCGTTGCGAAACGCTTATTGATCTCGTCCCAGTTCACGGTGTTCCACCATGCGGCGAGGTAGTCGGGGCGCTTGTTCTGATACTTCAGATAGTAGGCGTGCTCCCAGACATCGTTGCCCAGAATCGGGTAGTGGCCCTGCGAAATGGGGTTGTCCTGATTAGCGGTGGTGACGACCTTCAGCTTGCCGCCTTCGAAGATCAGCCAGCCCCAGCCGGAGCCGAACTGCTTGGCGGTCGCCTCGTTGAACTGCTTCTTAAAGTCTTCGAACGAGCCGAAGTCGGCCTTGATCTGGGCTGCAATCTCGCCGGTGGGCTCGCCGCCGCCCTTGGGCTGCATGATCTGCCAGAACATGGTGTGGTTGACGTGGCCGCCGCCGTTGTTCTGCACTACCTTGCGTACATCGTCGGGCACGCTGGCAAGGTCCTTCAATAGATCTTCGGGGGATTTCGTGCCAAGCTCGGGGTGCTTTTCGACAGCGCCGTTCAGGTTGGTCACATACGCCTGATGGTGCTTGTCATGGTGCAGCTTCATCGTCGCTTCGTCGATGGTGGGCTCAAGCGCCGCATAGTCATAGGGCAAAGGGGGTAGTTCGTAGGCCACGGTCATTCTCCTGTCGCTTTTTGTTTGGGCCAGGCTCGGTCACACACTGGCGGTTCATTCTGGTTGGATGCCGCGCAGACATCTTTCGATGCCATCGGCAAATCCGCTCGACCCTCGAATCATAGCGCACCTCTGGCATTCATCTCTTATTCACCGTTGGATCAGAACCGTTTAGCGGATTTTTAGAGTCTAATAGTGCAATGAGCGATCTCGCAGCCGCCTACCGCTGGCTCGACGATCAGGGGCCAGCGTTCGGCGCTCCCGGTCTCGAACCCCGCTGGACTTCCAGCCAGAAAGATGCAGTTTCCACTGCGTATTCCGCGTCGAGCCGCGTCTGGTTCACCCTTTCGCACGGCATCCTCAACGAGATTTACTATCCTACGATCGATCGTCCGCAGACTCGCGACATGGAGCTGATCTTCACCGATGGCGAGACCTTCCTGCACGAAGAGAAGCGCGACATTCACTACGATCTGCATTACATCCACCCCAATGCTCCCGCCGTCCGCGTCGTCGCTACGGACCCCAAGGAGCGCTACACCGTTACCAAGCAGTTCATCAGCGACCCGCATCGTTCCTCAGTCCTGATGCATGTGCGAGTCACCGGCGATGAGGAGTTGCTCTCGCGCGTTAAGTGCTATGTTCTGCTGGCGCCCCATCTCGACGGCGGCGGCGCGGGAAACTCCGCTCGCTCCATCGAGGTCGCGGGCCAGCGCTGCCTGCTGGCGTGGAAGAACAATATCTCACTGGCCCTGGGAGTCAGTTGCGGGTTCACCCGCTCTTCCTGCGGGTATGTCGGCTCCAGCGATGGCTTTCAGGACCTCGCCACCGATATGACGATGAGCTGGCAGTTCGGCCAGGCGCTCGACGGCAATATCGCCATCATGGGCGAGATCGATCTTGCCCACAATCGTGAGTTCACCGTTGTGATCGGGCTTGGCGATGGGCACCACGCTGCTCTGGCCTGCATGATGCAGACCCTTGCCACGCCGTACCGCGCCCACTGTGAGCGCTTTATCGAGCAATGGCTCCGTGTCGATTCGCCGAAGCTGATCGCCGCCTCGTCGACCGACGGCGGAAGGCTGGCCAATATCAGCCACAATGTCATCCTCACCCACGAGGACAAGACCTACTCCGGCGCCTTTATCGCCTCGGCCTCGATTCCTTGGGGAGCGTCCAAGGGCGACTCCGACCTCGGCGGCTACCATCTGGTCTGGACCCGCGATATGGTGCAGTCCGCTACTGCTCTGCTCGCCTGCGGAGATACAGAGGCTGCGCTGCGAGCGCTGGTCTATCTTGCCTGTACGCAGCGCACCGACGGCAGCTTCGCCCAAAACTTCTGGGTTGACGGCGTTCCCTACTGGTCCGGCATCCAGCTCGACGAGGTCGCCTTTCCCATCATTCTGGCGTGGCGTCTGTGGAAGGAGAAGGGCCTCGGCAACTTCGACATCTTTCCTCTGGTTGAGCGCGCCGCTGCCTTCCTCGTCTGCTATGCCCCGGTGACGCAGCAGGAGCGCTGGGAAGAGACCGCCGGGTACTCTCCCTCGACTTTGGCGGCGGTGATCTCCGGCCTTATCTGCGCCGCTGATATCGCCCGTGCCAAGGACTCAGAAGAGCTTGCCGTCTTTCTTGAGAACTACGCCGACTGGATTGAAGCCCATCTGGATGAGTGGACGACGACCACGGAAGGCGTCCTCTGCCCGGAGATCAAGTATCACTACATGCGGATCAATCCGCCTGCTCCCGGCGAGCCCTTCTACAACGATCAAGTGGCTCCCGGCCACATCCATATCGCCAACCGCGCGCCGGATGAGAAGCAGGACTTCGAGGCCCGCGAGATCATCGACGGCGGATTTCTCGAACTCGTTCGTTATGGCATTCGCCGCGCCGACGATCCGCTGATCGTCGATTCGCTCAAGGTAGTCGATGCCATCTTGAAGCGCGACACGCCCTCCGGCGTCTGCTGGCGACGCTACAACCACGATGGCTACGGCCAGAAGAAAGACGGCGGCCCTTACGATGGTTGGGGACAGGGCCGTGCGTGGCCTCTGCTGACCGGGGAGCGTGCCCACTACGAGCTTGCCGCCGGTGGCTCGGTTACTCCCCTGATCTCAGCTTTTGAGAAGTTCAGCTCCATTGGAGGCATGTTGCCCGAACAGGTATGGGACTATGCCGACCTGCCCTCGGAAGGGATGTACTTCGGCAAGTCCGCTGGCTCCGCCCAGCCGCTGGTCTGGGCGCATTCGGAGTACATCAAGCTGCTCCGTTCCGTGACGGACAAAAAAGTCTTCGACCGCATCTCGGTTGTCGAAGAGCGCTATGCTGTTCCTGCCGCGAAGCGTTCCTTCACGAACAAGGTCGAGATCTTCCAGATCGCACGGCCCATCTCGTTTCTCCCCGCCGGGTTTAGCCTTCGGGTGGTCGACCGGGGCCGGTTCCGGATCGTCTATACCTTCGATAACTGGATCACTGTCAATCACATCGATGCCCATAGCATGGGCCGGATCGGCTATTTTGCCGATATTCCGACAACCTCGAAACAGGATGGAAAGATCATTTTCACGCTTTGCTGGCCCAACCAGAGCCAGGATTCAAGCCAGCCCGACCGCTGGCTCGGCAAAAACATCGAAGTCACGATCATTCCGCCCTCTTCGAGCCAGTAAATCTCGAAGAGGTGCAAGGCCCCAGTACAGCTTGCTACACTGTTATTGAACGACCAAAATCATTGAACAGCAGATTCGCCGCCCCGCGCCGCGACTCTTCACATAAGAAAAAGGAAAAGAATGAGCGACCAGCAGCAGTCCGATAAGCAACATGCGTTAGATCAGCTCTCCATCAACGCCCTCCGCTTCCTCGCCGTCGATGCCGTTCAAAAAGCGAACTCCGGCCACCCCGGCGCTCCTCTCGGCTGCGCGCCCATCGCCTATCTGCTCTACCACAAGATCATGAAGCACGATCCCGCGGACCCCAAGTGGATCGACCGCGACCGCTTCGTCCTCTCCAACGGCCATGCCTCGGCCCTGCTTTATGGTGCGCTCCACCTCGCTGGATATGACCTGCCTATCTCGCAGCTCGAGCAGTTCCGCCAGTGGGGTTCGCACACCCCCGGCCATCCGGAGTACGGCGAGGCGCCGGGCGTTGAAGTGACCACGGGCCCGCTTGGTCAGGGTTTTGGCATGGCGATCGGCATGGCCACGGCTGAGAAGCATCTCGCAGCCGTCTATAACCGCGACGAGCGCAAGGTCATCGACCATCACACCTATGTCCTCTGCGGCGACGGCGACCTGATGGAAGGCATCTCGCACGAGACGGCGTCGCTGGCCGGAACGCTGAACCTGGGCAAGCTGATCGTCCTCTATGATGACAACCTCATCTCGCTCGACGGACCCACCGAACTTAGCTACACCGAAGACGTTACGCTGCGTTTCGAGGCCTATCACTGGCATGTTCAGATGGTCCACGACGGCAACGACCTCGTCGCCCTTGAAGCCGCCATCGCCGCAGCCAAGGCCGAGACCACCCGCCCCTCGCTCATTCGCGTTCGCACCGTCATCGGCTATGGCAGCCCCAAGGCCGGTACCAGCAAGGTTCACGGCGAAGCGCTCGGCGTAGAAGCAGTTAAGGAGACCAAGAAGAACCTCGGCTGGCCCGAAGACAAGACCTTCTATGTTCCCGCAGAGGCCCGTGACAACTGGGACAAGGCGAAGGCTCGCGGCAAGAAGGCCCACGAAGCCTGGAGCGCCGACTTTGCGGAGTACAAGAAGGCGTATCCAGAGCCAGCAGGCGAGTTCGAGCGCGTCGTCAAGGGCGAGCTGTCGAAGGACCTGTCGAAGAAGATCCCGGTCTTCCCGACCGACAAGCCGGTTGCCACGCGTAACGCTGGCCAGATCGTTATGAATGCCATCGAGAGTGTCGTCCCCGAGCTCTTTGGCGGTGCGGCTGACCTTACCGCTTCCACCAAGACCATCTTCAAGGACTCGCCCAGCTTCCACGTCGATCCCAAGGGCCGCAACGTCTTCTTCGGCGTACGCGAGTTTGGCATGTGCGCCATGGTCAACGGTATGGCTGCCCACGGCGGTCTTATTCCTTTCGGCTCCACCTTCTTCGTGTTCTCGGACTACGCTCGCCCAGCACTTCGCCTGGCTGCGCTGATGTCCGTGCATTCGCTTTTTGTCTTCACTCATGACTCTGTCGGTCTTGGCGAAGACGGCCCCACCCACCAGCCGGTCGAGCACCTGATGGCCCTCCGCGCCATTCCGCAGTTCACCGACTTCCGCCCAGCGGACGCGAACGAGACTGCTGCCTGCTGGCAGCTTGCCCTCGAACGCAAGAGCGCCAGCTTCATGGCTCTCTCGCGTCAGGACCTTCCCGTCCTCGACAACGAGAAGTACAAGGTGCATGAAGGCGTGAAGAAGGGTGCCTACGCGCTCGATAACAGCGGCAAGGACATCATCCTGATCGCCACCGGGTCGGAGGTTTCGCTGATCCTTAAGGCTGCGGAAGAACTGAAGGCCGCGGGCATCAACGCCTCGGTCGTCTCCATGCCCAGCTTCAAGGTCTACGACGAGCAGACGGACGCCTACAAGGCCAGCCTGCTGCCGGAGAACACTCCCAAGCTGGCAGTCGAAGCCGGAGCTACCATGGGCTGGTACAAGTATGTCGGCCACAATGGAGCGGTCATCGGAATTGACCACTTCGGAGCATCCGCTCCCGGGCCGATTGTGATGGAGAAGTTCGGCTTCAGCGTTGCAAACGTTGTTGCGCAGGCAAAGAAGCTGGTCAAGAAGTAAGCAGGGAATCAGGGGCGGGGCCATCGGGCTCCGCCTTTTCTTGCGGCAGCACAAGGCTTCTTCGGAGAGAGTTATGGTCAGCAGCGAACGCGAGATGGTGCGTCGAAACGACGAGTCGCCTAAGGAAGAGCGTTTTACTTCTTTGCAGCCGACCTACGAAGACAGCGTCCCCCCGGAAGAGGACTGGGAGCTGGAACAGGATTACTCCTAGCGGTTCCATTCTGTTGTCGTATGACCAGCTTTTGTCCGCCTGTTTGGCCTCGATCCACACCACATTACGGAAACCTGAGGTAGTTCAAATCATGAAAATCGCTATCGCCTCCGATCACGCCGGCTTTCCTCTGAAAGAAGAAGTCCGCGACCACGTTCGCAAGCTCGGCCATGAGGTCGAGGACCTCGGCGCGTATAACACTGAGCCTTCCGACTATCCTGACTTTGCCCTGCTCGTCGGCAAAGCGCTGATGGCCGGTACGGTGGAGCGCGGCATCCTCATCTGCGGCTCGGGCGTTGGCGTCTGCGTCGCCGCCAACAAGATGCCGGGCGTTCGTGCCGGTATGTGCCACGACACCTACTCTGCGCATCAGGGTGTCGAACATGACGAGATGAATGTGCTTGTGCTGGGCGCGCGCATCATCGGCTCGGCGCTTGCTTACGAGTGCGTCGATGCTTATCTCAAAGCGAATTTCATCGCTTCGGAGCCTCGCTTTGTGCGTCGCCTCAACAAGGTTAAAGCGATTGAAAAGACCTACATGCCCGAGGCCGCGGGAACCACGCTCGCTTCATAATCGAGGCGGATTTTCATATTGGCCTGACGCAAACTGCGCGGAGCGTCGAGCCGAAAGGCCGCGCAAACGCATCTGAAATACATGGCAAACGTTACTACATCCCGCACATGGTTCATCACCGGAGCTTCTACCGGCTTCG
Organism: Granulicella sp. L56; assembly: GCF_009765835.1. Classification (NCBI taxonomy): domain Bacteria; kingdom Pseudomonadati; phylum Acidobacteriota; class Terriglobia; order Terriglobales; family Acidobacteriaceae; genus Granulicella; species Granulicella sp. L56. Next base: position 2,175,488 of record NZ_LMUS01000006.1, read on the forward strand.
GTCGCCTTCTTGCTGAAGAAGTTCTGAAGGCTGGAGGCAAGGTTGTTGCTACCGCCCGCAAGCTGGATTCGATAGCCGACCTTGAAGAGAAGCATCCCGGCAAGGCCAAAGTCTTTGCTCTCGACGTTACCGACCCTGCACAGATCCTTTCCATCGTTGCTCAGACGCTCACCACTTTCGGTCCTGTCGATGTGCTTGTCAACAATGCGGGCTACGGTCTCGCTGGCGGCATCGAAGAGGCCACCGAAGAAGAGTTCACGCCGGTCTTCGAGACCAATGTCTTCGGCCTGATACGCGTGACTCGCGCCTTCCTTCCGCACTTTCGCACCCAGCGTAGCGGCAACATCGTGAACCTCTCTTCGATTGGCGGTCTGATCGGGTCAGCCGGTTGGGGCTATTACAACGCAAGCAAGTTTGCGGTCGAAGGATTCTCTGAAGCGCTTGCTGCTGAGCTTGCTCCTCTGGGCGTTCATGTCACCATCGTCGAGCCCGGCCCTTTCCGCACCGACTTTCTTGGGCGTTCCGGTGTCGAAGCCAAAGAGCGCATCGCCGACTACGACGCTACCGCCGGAAAGACCCGCCAGTATTTTCACGACCAGGCAGGGAAGCAGCCGGGCGATCCGCTCCGTGCTGTCCACGCCATCATTCAGGCAGCCGAGTCTCCTCAGCCGCCTCTGCACCTTGTCCTCGGCGCGCTGGCTCTCCAACGCATGAGGGGCAAGCTCGATCAGTGGAAGAGTGAGCTTGATGCCTGGCAATCCACTTCTCTCGGCGCAGATTTCCCGGAGGGCGAGTGAGTCTCACTCCCATTAAGACGATCTTCTGGGACATCGGCGGAGTTCTGCTTGCCAACGGCTGGGACAGCAGGCAGCGTGGTCGCGTTCTCGCTGCACTCGGTGTCGATCTCGCGGCCTATGAAGCGGTTCACGACGAAGTGAACTACTACTGGGAGCGCGGCCTCATCAGCGCCGAGGACTTCTTCGCGCAGACTGTCCTTGAAACCAACCCCGATCTTAATCTCACCTTCGAGCAGCTTTGGCCTCTTGTGTGTAGTGAGAGCAAAGTTCTCCATCATGAGTGTTTTGACATCCTCGCCGCTCTCAAGAACTCCGGCCAATATCGTCTCGCCACTATTAACAATGAGTCGAAAGAGCTGAACGCCTACCGCCTCGACACCTTCCAACTTCGCCCCTATTTCGACTACTTCATCTGCTCGGGCTACGTCCACGAGATGAAGCCTCTCCCCGATATCTACCGCGCGGCCATCGATATCTCCGGCCTTCCTCCTGAGACGTCGCTGTTTATCGACGACAAGCAGGAGAACTGCATCGCCGCCCGTAGCTTTGGCATGAATGCCATTCACTTTGAATTACCCGCGCAACTTCGCGCTTCACTTACTCAACACGGCATCGCCGTTTAGCAACGAAAGGAACTACATCATGGAACTGGGAATTATCGGACTCGGCAAGATGGGCTTCAACATGGCGGAGCGTCTCCGCCTCGCCGGTCACAAGGTCGTCGGCTTTGACTTCAGCAAAGAAGCCACTGCCAAGCTGACCGCCACGGGCAATCTCGGCGTCAACTCGGTTGAAGAGCTGGTCAAGAACCTCTCCGCGCCTCGTGCCATCTGGATCATGGTTCCCGCGGGCGACCCCGTTGACCAGACCATCGCCCAGCTCGAGCCTCTGATGGAAAAGGGCGACACCATTATCGACGGCGGTAATTCGAACTACAAGAACACGCAGCGCCGTCATGACGAAGTGACTGCCAAGGGTTTCGAGTTCGTCGACTGTGGAACCTCGGGCGGCGTATGGGGACTGAAAGAGGGCTACAGCCTCATGATCGGTGGCGACAAGGCTCCCGTCGAACGCCTTACCCCCATCTTCCAGGCGCTCGCGCCTTCGCCCACAGAAGGTTGGGGACACGTTGGGCCCTCCGGTGCGGGCCACTTCGTCAAGATGGTCCACAACGGCATCGAGTACGGCCTCATGCAGGCTTTTGCCGAAGGGTTCTCGATTATGAAGGCCAAGGAGCCCCTCAATCTCGACCTTACCCAGATCGCGCACATCTGGCAGAAGGGCTCGGTTGTCCGCTCGTGGCTGCTCGACCTCACCGCTGCGGCGCTCGACAAGAACCCCACCCTCGACGGCCTCGAAGCATGGGTGCCTGACTCCGGCGAAGGCCGCTGGACTGTTACGGAAGCGATCGACCTGAACATCTCTGCGCCGGTCATCACCGAGTCGCTGATTCGCCGTCTCCGCTCGCGCGAAGAGAACAACTTCACCGATCGAATGATCTCGATCATGCGCGGCGCCTTTGGTGGCCACGATGTCAAAAAGAGCTAAGCCACCAGAGAAATCGAAGCCATCAACAAGCCCTAACCAAGCACGAGAGGTAATTGATATGTCAACTGAACCCCACGTCACTCCAGCGGTCACTAACGTCAGCCCGCAGCCTGAGAGTACGCCGGACCCCTGCGTCGTCGTGATCTTCGGCGCATCGGGTGACCTTACCAAGCGTAAGCTGCTGCCTGCGCTCTATCACCTTGAGCAGGCCAACCTGCTTCCCAAGGACTTCGCGGTGGTTGGCGTTGCTCGTCGGCCGCTCGAGGATTCTTTCGCTGCGGACATGAAGGAAGGCATCATCGCTGGCGGCGGTGTCGAAGAGTCCGATCCCAAGCTGGCTCCCTTCGTCGAGAAGATCCAATACCATGCGATGAACTTCGATGATGCTTCCGGTTACGAGGCTCTCGACAAGCTGCTGGGCAAGATCGACAAGAAGTTCGGCACCTGCGGCAATCGCCTCTTCTATCTCGCCACGGCGCCGGAGTACTTCTCGGACATCATCAACTTCCTCGGTCAACACGGCATGTCCAAGCCTTGTAAAGGTGGGGGAGCGAACGGCAAGCAGAACTGGGTCCGCACCATCATCGAGAAGCCGTTCGGCCACGATCTAGAATCCGCCAGGGCGCTGAACGACGAAGTGAACAAGGTCTTCCACGAAGATCAGATCTTCCGTATCGATCACTATCTCGGTAAAGAGACGGTTCAGAACATCCTCGTCTTCCGTTTCGCCAACGGCATCTTCGAGAACGTTTGGAACCGTAACTACATCGATCACGTCGAGATCACCGCTGCCGAGTCCATTGGCATCGAAGGCCGTGGGCCTTTCTATGAGACAGCCGGTGCACTTCGCGACGTGGTGCAGAATCACGTCATGGAGCTGCTCAGCTTCGTCACCATGGAGCCGCCTGTCTCCTTCGAGGCATCCGCTGTTCGTGCCGAGAAGGTGAAGGTGTGGCGCGCCATTCAGCCGATCCATCCGGCGGATACCGTCCGTGGTCAGTATGGCCCGGGCACTGTCGATGGCAAGCCTGTCGTCGGCTACCGTCAGGAAGATCGCGTTCATCCTCGCTCGCAGACGGAGACCTATGCGGCTCTTCGGCTGGAGATCGAGAACTGGCGTTGGGCTGGTGTTCCCTTCTACATTCGTGCCGGCAAGCGTCTTGCCAAGCGCGTCACGGAGATCACTGTCCAGTTCAAGCAGCCGCCGCTGCTGCTCTTCAAGGGCAAGGACGGCAGCAAGGGCAACGTGGAGCCGAACATCATCTCCATGCGGATTCAGCCTGACGAGGGCATCACCCTCCGCTTCGGCGCGAAGGTCCCTGGGCAGGGCATGAACATCAGCCCCGTCAACATGGACTTCAGCTACGCCGAGTCGTTCGGCAAGTCCTCTGCCAATGGCTACGAGCGTCTGCTGCTCGATGCCATGCTGGGCGATGGTACGCTCTTCGCCCATCGCGACGGAGTCGAAGCCACCTGGGCGCTTATCACGCCGATCCTCAAGGCATGGGCGGAGAAGCCGGTCAAGGACTTCCCCAACTACGCTGCCGGAAGCTGGGGCCCCACGGCTGCTGATGCTCTGCTCGAAGTAGAGGGCCGCAAGTGGCGCAAACTGTAAACTCGGCTTTTACAAGCTGAACTTTGTTCTTTGATGGCGGGACTTTGGTTCCGCCATCAACTTAATATCAAGTAGGGCGGCTTTGGGTTGATGTTTTTTATCGTCTAAAGCCGTCCGAATATTTTGACAAGAGGCGCAAACCGGATGCCGCGACCAGTCACCATTACCTACCGCATCTCACCTACTCCTGCTGCTGTAGCTCAGGCCGCTGCCCAACTTTTCGCCGATACTGCCGTTGCAGCCGTTCAAGCCCGAGGCCTCGCCCGCATTGCCATCTCCGGCGGCACCACTCCCAAGGCGATGTTTGCTCTGCTCGCCGATCCTGCTCAGCCTTTTCTCAAGCAGGTTCCGTGGGACAAGCTCGATCTCTACTGGGTCGACGAGCGCTCGGTTCCTCCCACGGATGCCGACTCCAACTACCGCATGACGAATGAGGCGCTGCTCTCAAAGGTTCCTCTCGCGCCCGAGCACATTCATCGCATGGAAGGCGAGCTGGATCCTGCTGTCGCAGCCGCTCGTTACGAGTCCACCATTCGCAACTCCTTCAAGCTCGAAGGTGCTGAGACACCAACCTTCGATCTCGTCCTGCTCGGCATGGGCGACGACGGCCATACCGCCTCGCTCTTCCCTCATACCGAAGCGCTCAACGATCTCACCGATATCGTTACGGCCAATCATGTCCCGCAGAAGGACACCTGGCGCATTACCCTCACGTGGCCCGTCATTAATCAGGGTAGGGAAGTGGCGTTCCTGATCGAAGGCGCGGCCAAGGCGCAGGTCCTTCACGATGTTCTGCTCGGACCGTATCAGCCCGAGACTTATCCTTCGCAGATTATTCGTCCTGCGAGTGGGCGTCTTACCTTCTTGCTCGACCCGGCTGCGGCATCTAAGCTTCCTGTACCAGAAAACTCAGGGGCGACAGGTACGTTGGAGCTTAAATAAATGATCCTCGCGGGCGACGTAGGCGGCACCAAGATTCATCTTGCGCTTTACGACTTTCAGGATGGCAAGCTGCACTCCATCCGCGATCAGAAGTTTCCCGCCCACGAGTTCACGTCGCTCGACGCCGTCGTCGAACAGTTTCTCGGCACGGATCAAGGCGCTCGCAGCCAGATTGCCGCTGCCTGCTTCGGCTGCCCCGGTCCCGTTCGCGGAGGACGCCTCAAGCTCACTAACCTTCCCTGGGTGCTCGATGTTCACGAGCTTCAGAAGTCGCTCGACATCGAGCACATCTTCCTCATCAATGATCTTGAAGCCAATGGCTACGGCATCCTCGAACTCACGCCGGACAAGATCTACACGCTGCACGCCGCCAATACCGCTGCCGTCGGCCATCGTGGACTCATCTCTGCGGGTACCGGACTGGGCGAGGCGCTTCTGATCTGGGACGGCAAGCACCATCGCCCCATCGCCAGCGAGGGCGGCCACTGCGACTTCGCCCCACGCACCGACCGTGAAGTAGCTCTTCTGCAATATCTCCGCAGCACACTCAAAGGTCATGTGAGTTATGAGCGTGTCCTCTCCGGCCCCGGCGTTCACAACATCTACTCTTACCTTCGCGATGTTGAGAAATTGCAGGAGCCGCAGTGGCTCCGCGACCGTCTCGCCGCCGAAGATCCCAATGCCGTCATCGGTGAGTGCGCGCAGGACGGCTCCAGCTCGATCTGCTTCGAGACGATGAGAACCTTCAGCGCGATTTATGGCGCAGAGGCGGGCAATATTGCCCTCAAGGTACTCGCCATGGGTGGCATCTATCTTGGCGGAGGCATTGCTCCCAAGATCATCCAGACACTTCAGAACGGCGACTTCATTCAGGCTTTTCTCGACAAGGGGCGTCTCTCACCGCTGCTTCAGTCCATCCCCGTGCGCATCATCCTTGACGACACCTGCGCTTTGCTCGGAGCCGCTGCCTACGCCGAAGCCCGCGCCGCGGATCTCTCCAACCACTCGGAACGGGCTGCCTCCATCAAGCACTAACGGGCTCCCTGTGGGCGTCCGATCACACAACGCATGAATAGGATCACAAAACATGCGAATTCAGACGCTCTGGTGTAGGTAGAGCGTTTGTCTCAATGAGCTTCAGCATGTAACGTTTAAGCAGAACACATGCTGACCACAAAGAACCTCCTCCCTTCGGCCCTCCTCGTCATCGCCTCCTGCATCGCTCCCCTCGCGGCTTCGGCCCAGCGCCTTCCCTCCGGCGTCCATCCCGAGCACTACACTCTGGCGCTCACTCCTGACCTCAAGGCCGCGACGTTCACCGGCACTGAGAGCATCGACCTCAACCTCGATCAGCCCAGCACGACCATCACGCTCAACGCGGCCGAGATCAAATTTCTCTCCGTCACCGTGGGCTCACAGACCGCGCAGGTCTCGCTCGACCCTGACAAGGAGCAAGCGACCTTCACCTTTGCTCAGCCTCTCTTGGGCAAGGTCACTCTCGACATTCGTTACGACGGCATCCTTAATGACAAGCTGCGCGGCTTCTATCTCTCGAAGACCGCACGGCGCAACTACGCGGTCACCCAGTTCGAGCCGACGGACGCCCGCCGTGCCTTTCCCAGCTTCGATGAGCCTGCGCTCAAGGCCACCTTCGACATCGCTCTGACCGTTGATCGTGGTGACACTGTTATCTCCAACACCAATATCGTCTCCGACACCCCGGTACCGGATGAGAAGCACACCATCAAGTTCGCCACTACGCCGCGCATGTCTACCTATCTGGTGGCGTTTCTCGTAGGCGACTTCCAGTGCACGAAAGGCAGCAGCGACGGTGTTCCCATCCGCGCATGCTCCACGCCCGACAAGGTCAAGCTCACGCAGTTCGCCGTCAAGTCGGCTGAGTACATCCTGCATTATTACGACACCTACTTCGGCATCAAGTACCCCATGCCCAAGCTCGACATGGTAGCCCTGCCCGACTTTGAGGCTGGAGCCATGGAGAATTTTGGCTGCATCACCTATCGCGAGACTGACCTTCTGATCGACAGCAAGACCGCCGGCATCCCCGAAAAGAAGAATGTAGCTGCCGTGGTAGCGCATGAGATGGCACATCAATGGTTCGGCGATATGGTCACCATGCAGTGGTGGGACAACATCTGGCTCAACGAGGGCTTTGCCACCTGGATGGAGCACAAGCCGGTCGCTGCATGGCATCCCGAATGGAACATCCCGCAGGACGAGGCGCAGGAGCTGGATACCACGCTGAACTACGATTCGCAGGCTACCACCCGCACCATTCGGGCGACTGCCGATACCCCTGCCCAGATCAACGAGATGTTCGACGGCATCGCCTATGGCAAAGCAGGCGCAGTTCTCAACATGGTCGAGAACTATGTCGGCGAAGAGACCTTTCGTCAGGGCGTCCACAACTACCTCGCCGCACATCTCTATGCCAACGCGACTGCCGAGGACTTCTGGAACGCACAGACTGCGACCAGCCATCTGCCTGTCGACAAGATTATGTCCAGCTTCGTCGCGCAGCCCGGTGTGCCTCTGCTGACCTTCTCCGACACCTCTGCCTCGGGAATACCCGTTGCCCAAAGCCGCTTCTTTCTTACGCCGACCGCTGCGGATCAGACCAGCCAGCAATGGACGCTGCCTGTCTGCCTCAAGACCAGCGGAAAGCCAGCCTGTCATCTGCTCGCCCCCGGCGAACTTACTCTTTCTGCTGCTGAAGGCAGCCCATTCTTTTACGCCAATGGCTTAGCCAAAGGCTACTTCCGCACGGCTTATACGGCGGCGCAGTACAAGGCGATCGAGGCGAAGGCAGAGACGGCCCTCACTTCGACTGAGCGCATCAACTTTATCGGCGACCGCTGGGCGCTTGTTCCTTCGGGACGGTCCTCTATCTCCGACTACCTCAACTTAGTCCTCGCTCTCAAGCAGGACCCCAACGCTGCTGTCCTCGAAACCGCGCTGGGCAAGATCTACACCATCAAGTCGAAGGTCGCTACCGGCAAGGATCTGGACCGGCTCAACACGGCCCTGCGCAATCAGTTCGACCCCGTTTATGCTGCTCTTGGTAAGCCTTCGAAGCATGACTCCTTCGATCAAAGCCAGCTTCGCGCCCTTCTCTTCGAGCTTCTTGGAGTTGCCAACGATCCCGCCATCGTCGCTCAGTCCCGCGAGATCGCAGACCGTAGCTTCGGCCACAAGAGGGACAAGAATCTCGATCCCGCCCTCAGCGACGCGGCGGTTATGATCGCCGCCAGCAATGGGGACGCGGCCTTCTACGATAAGGTTTTTGCTGCCAGCAAAGACTCGAGCGATCCCGGGCTCCAGTCCGATGCGCTCCAGACGCTGGCGCGCTTTCTCGACCCTGCGCTTGTCACCCGTACGCTCGACTATGCCTCCTCAGGCGAGGTTCGCAACCAGGATAGTTGGCGAATCTTATCCATTCTGCTGCAGCAGCGTGCTACCCGGACGCAAGCGTGGGACTACATCCAGAAGCATTGGGACAAGGTCCACGCTCAGTTCACGACCAACTCGGGAGTGCGTGTCGTCGCTGCCGCTGGCTCGTTCTGCACCGCTGAAGGCCGCGATCAGGTGACCGGTTTCTTTGCCACCCACCCGGTCGATGCCTCGGCACGCACCCTGGCCAAATCCATCGACAGCATCAACGCCTGCATCCAGTTCCGCGCGACGCAGGAACCTAGTCTCCACCAGTGGCTCGAAGGTCAGCCTGCGCAATAGCGTTTACGCGCTGCACGCCGCGTTTTTCCAGAAAATGCGCCGTGCAAGGTACAACCAGTGGAGAATTCTATTCAATTTGCGCCTACTGTAGCCGCTTTGTGGGTAAAGCGGCCATAGAGGCGCGTTATTGCCAGTTTTTCGTGCGTTCCATTTAGGACATTCAAGTACAAAAGCAACAAAAATAGTTCTTGACAGGGGATGCTTAGAAAGTAGAAGCTAGCTTTCGTCTCAATGTGGTCTGACCTGTTAGGTCTATAAATCAATCGAAGCGCAATTCAAGACGTTGCGCACGATAACGTTTTCTCTTTTAAACTTTGTGAGGTAAAGATGACGTACAGTAACATCCGTTTCCAGCGCCCACCGGCGTCTTCGGGCAAGCACTCTGTCTTCCTGCTTGCTCTCATCGCCGCAGTCGCCCTGTTCTGCACCCTGCCGCTCCGCGCCCAACTCTCCGGCAAAGGAGAGATAAAAGGTGTTGTTACCGATCCTTCCGGCGCTGTTGTTCCCGGGGCTTCCGTCGTGGTCACCTCGACCACCAAGGGCACCAGGGTGACACGCACGTCGACCTCTTCGGGAGACTACGATATCTCCCCGCTCGATCCTGATATCTACACGATTGCCGTCACGGCGGCGGGCTTTCAGACGACCACGCAGGAGCATGTCAACGTCAATGCGCTCGAGATCTCGAACGTGAATATTGCGTTGTCCGTCGGCTCCGAGGCGCAGAGCGTCACCATCTCCGCCGCGCCTCCTGCTCTTGAAACCAGCAACGCCACTCTGGGCGCCACCATGGAGCAGTCGATGTATGCCGCGCTGCCCATTCAGATGGGCGCAGGCGGCAGCCCCGACCAGCGCCGAGCGACGGACTTTGCTGTCCTGATGCCCGGTGTTCAAGGCAATGAGACCAATGGCAATGCCACCACCAACACCGGCGTCGTCAATGGCTCCGGCAGCCGTGGCGCAGCGTCATCGGTGTACATCAACGGCATTCCATTTACGTCAGTCGCCGGTCAAGGCGATACCCGGTTCGTCTGGACTGCGATTTCAGTGGATGCTATCGACCAGTTTCAGGTCCAGACCTCAGGCTACTCGGCCATGTATGAAGGCATGGGCGTTCAGAACTACTCCACCAAGTCCGGCGGCAACAAGCTCCACGGATCGGTCTACGACTACTTCCGCAACACCGCTCTCGACAGTTGGGGCTTCTTCGCTCCGGCGCAGATCGATCCCACGAAGGGCTACGCAGTAAAGCCTCGCGAGAACATGAACGAGTACGGCGCTGTGCTGAGCGGCGCGATCAAGAAGGACAAGCTCTTCTTCTTCCTCAACTATGATGCCTACCGTTTTGCCCACGGCCCTCTGGCGGCATACCAGACGGTACCGACCCAGGCGGAATACAACGGAGATTTCAGCGATCAAGGCCTGAAGGTCTACGACCCGACTTCCACGGTCTGCAACTCTGCCGGTACTTCCTGCACCCGTACGCAATACGCCAACAACACCATTCCTCTGGCGAAGCAGTCGCAGGTCGCACAGCATCTGCAAAGCTTCTTCCCCAAGAACATCACCCTGCCCACCACGACCGGCAACAACTTTGTCGGCGGCTACAAATACGGTCTCTATAACTGGATGACCACTGACCGCGTGGACTGGGTCGTCAACTCGAAGAACACCGTTTCGCTCACCTTCGGCAAGGGCCGCCAGGCGACGACTGGCCCAGCCGTTCAGACGACCTCCGGCCGCAGCGTTCTTCCCTTTGCTCCCTACAACTACGGACAGGAATACGCCCCCAAGACCACGGTCTGGGTGTTACAGGACAACTACACGATTACCCCCAAGATGGTGAACCAGTTCAACTATGGCTTCGCCCGTTATAACGGCCCTACCTTCAATCCCAACAGCGGCGGAGACTTTGCCGCGACGGCGGCTGGCATCACCGGTCTTCCTACCGGTCAGGCGTCCAATGCCTTTCCGCTCGTCACCTTTTCAGGCAATGGCAGCAACCCCACCGGCTGGGCAGGCAGTGTGGCCAACACCGCCATCTCCAATGCCTATATCGCAACCGACAACCTTCAGTGGATGCTCGGCAAGCACACCCTCACCATCGGCGCTCAGATCGCATGGCTGCAGTATCAGTATCTGACCAACGCCACCGGTACCAGCCCCTTGACGCTGGCCAACACGGCATCTGAGACGCAGGGCTTCACCTGCACCGTCAAAAACGAGAATCCCTGTTCTCTCGCCCATTCCACGACCACGCTCGATACGACGGGCGGCTACTCGTACGCCAGCTTCCTTTCCGGGGCGGTCGATAGCCAGTCCCTGACCGACAACCTCGCTATCGTTGAGACCGGAGCGCGCTTCCGCCCCATCTCGCCCTATGTGCAGGATGACTGGAAAGTAAACTCCAGGCTGACTGTGAACATCGGCCTGCGGTATGACTTCTATCCGACCTATCGCGAAGCGAACGACAAGCTCTCCTTCTTCAACCCAACGGAGACCAATCCGCTCACCGGCAACAATGGCGCTTTGGAATTCGCCGGCTCAGCCGCTGGCGCCGCAAGCTGCCACTGCCACACGGGTGTCAACAACTACTTCAAGAACCTCGGGCCACGTCTCGGCTTCGCCTTCCAGAGCGATCCTAAGATGGTCTGGCGCGGAAGCTGGGGCGTGATGTACACCCACGGCAACGGCGTTGGCGGCTCTGCGACCTCCAGGTCTGGCAGCGGAACTCTTGGCTTCTCCGCCAGCCCCAAGACGGCTTACGTCAACGCAACCAACTACGATCCTTCCCAGCAGCTCGATGCTGGTTTCCAGGGTCTGACGCCACCGCCCGTTCTGCCTAACTATTCGTCCAGCTTCGGCACCGGCTACAGCACCGCCTTGAGCAATCCTTCAACGGCTCCGCAGTCTGTCGGCTACGGCGATCCTTACCTCGGAGCCCGTGCGCCTCAGTACATCAACTGGAGCTTCGGCTTCCAGCGGTCGTTCACTGACACCCTGACGCTGACCATGAGCTACGTCGGCTCGCAGGGACACTTTGAAGTCACCGATGGCAATAACGGCCGCGGCTACTGGATCAACCAGCTCGATCCCAAGTACCTCGGTCTCGGAGCCATCTTGAGCAACAAGGCCACCCCGGCAAACATTGCGGCGATGGAAGCTGAGGGCGTCACGCCGCAAAACGGTTACACCTCCTTCGATCCGAAGCAGTCGCTTTCGACCTTGCTCAAGCCGTTTCCCCAGTACAGCGTCTCCGACACGTATGGCAACATCGGAAACTCCAACTACAACGGTCTGCAGATCTCGCTCAACAAGCGCGTCTCCCACGGCCTTACCTTCATGGCCAACTACACCTGGTCGAGAGCGATCGACGACGGCGGCGTCTTCCGCTCCGGTTACGATATCCCGGCGCAGTTCTCCGGCGACGGCAAGTTCCACAAAGTCGATTCGATCGAACGCAACGTGTCCACCTCTAACCAACCGCAACACTTCGTTCTCACCGGCGTCTACGATCTTCCCTTTGGCAAGAACGGCTTCGGTGGTCAATACGCTGTGACGCGCGCTTTGCTCAGCAACTTCAAATTCTCCAGCATCGTCCAGATGTACTCCGGTTCGCCTTTGACGCTCACAGCATCTTCCTGCGGCACCAACGCTGCCAACGGAACCTGCCTGCCGAGCCTGGCTCCCGGCTTCTCCGGCTCGGTGATGCCGAATGGCAACTGGGGACATGGCGGAAACACGACGACGCTCGCGAAACTGCAGTTCATCAATCCGGCTGCTTTCATCACGACTCCTTCCACGGCAGCCAATCCTGTATTCAGCAACTCGCCTCGCACCGCTCCGTATAACCTCTACGGTCCCGGCAACTACAACGTGGACATCAGCCTCCGCCGCACCTTCGGTCTCGGCTTCGAGGGAGCACACCTGATGTTGGAAGCAGATCTGTACAACGTCACCAACCACACTCAGTTCGGCGGTATCGGAACCCAGTTTGGCAGCTCCACCTTCGGTACGGTCAGCACCCAGGCCAATACTTCACGCGATGCTCAATTGACGGCGCGCATCGAGTTCTAAAACACAGCCTGCCATCTTCGAGATCGGCAAGCTCACAACTTATCAAATGTAAGAAGGGTTGCCGCCTGCGATGAAGCAGACGGCAACCCTTTTTCTTTGCTCTAAAAACGCCGCAAGCTGCTACGGCATTACCTTGATCATCACGACTCCGTGGCTGGGAACTTCGGCCGAATAGCCACCGGTCTTCTGTCCTACATCCTTCTTCGCCCAGAGGTCGCGTACCGAAGCGCTCAGCGTATCGGGATAGCCGATGTCTGTCCACTTCACCGAGATCTTGGCCGAGGCAGCACTGCGATTCAGCAGCGCGACTGCACGCCCGCCATCGGCCAGTTGCTTCGACCAGATCTCCAGATCGCCGTCCTTCTTCACCCTGCGTCCCTGCTGTCCCAGAGTGTCCTGATCGATCGCGATGACCTCTTTGTTCAGCAGAATCTCCTTCGTGTCGGCGGACATGTGTTCGATGTCATTGCCCGCCAGCAGCGGAGCCGAAAACATTGCCCACATGCTGAAGTGCGCACGATTTTCCGTCGTCGTCAGGCCGTTGTTGCCTACCTCCAGCATGTCCGGATCGTTCCAGTGGCCGGGGCCTGCGTAGCTCTCGATCCCATCCATCAGGTCCAGAATCTGGACCACGCCATTGCCGCCCCAGGTCTTCTTGCAGTCCCAGCAATCCTGAATGTCGCCCGTAGACCGCCACATATTTCCAATAGACCCAGCCCAGAGCCACGGCTTCGTCGATCCCCACTCGCAGATGCTGAAGAGGATCGGTCTTCCTGAAGCCTTCAGCGCATCGCGCATCACCGTATACGACGCTTCGCTGTTCTGCCCCGGCACGGTATTGCACCAATCTTCCTTCAAGTAGTCCACGCCCCACTCCGCATACTGACGCGCATCCTGATACTCATGGCCAAGGCTGCCGGGACGGCCTCCGCAAGTCTTCATACCTGCATCCGTGTAGATTCCGAACTTCAAGCCCTTGGAGTGGACATAGTCTGCGACGGCCTTGATGCCGTTGGGAAACTTCTCCTTGTCCACGACGATGTTGCCCTCGGCGTCGCGGCCCGTCTGCCAGCAGTCGTCGATGATCACGTACTGATATCCGGCATCTTTCATCCCATTGCTGGCCATCGCATCGGCGGTCTCGCGAACGACGCCTTCGTTGATGCCCTTGCACGCATACTTGTTCCAGCTATTCCAACCCATCGGCGGCGTTCGCGCCAAACCGTTTTCCAGCGCGTTCCCAGCCGCTGGTACCAGCAGTACAAGCATCAGTAGCGAACATATCCAAACCCAACGCAGTGTTTTCATCATGTCTCCTTTTCAATTTTGCGAAGTTGTCCCTCCCTACTCGCAAATGCGCAAAAGAGCAGGAGAACGGAACGGCCAGAGATTTCCTGAACCGTCGCGCTAATTGTAATGTAACCATTTACATCCTGTGGAGCTGCGCCTAATTCAGCCGCTTTTCAAAGCAGATCACGCGCAGCCCCGGCCGAAACGACAAACTGATCTCCCCGGTCTTTTCATATCCCAGCTTGAGGAATAGTCTTTGCGCTGCCTCATTCTCCGCGCTCGTGTCTGTACGCACGGCCGGGATGCCACGCTCTGCTGCAACTTCTTCAGCCTTCTGCATCAGGGCCAGTGCCACCCCCGCACCGCGAAACTGTGGATCGACAGCAAGGCGATGCACCATCACTCCGGCTTCTTCGATATTCCAACCGGCGTGCCCATAGTCCGGTTCGTGGCCCGTCGTTAGCGAAACCATCCCTGCAAAGATGCCGTCGATCTCGGCCACCCAAAGCTGTCCCTGCTCAACATCATGCTCAAACACTGCGGCAGTCGGATAATTTTCATCCCACTGCAGATTTCCTGTCGCCCGCATCGATGGCACTATGCGTCGCAACAACTCGATGACCGCTGCAACATCCTCCTGCTCAGCCAACCGTATTCGCATGTTCTGGAGCATCCGATCGATAGGTATCAGTTAAAGTTACATAATACGAAAGCGTTCCCGCATTAACCGCTGAAATCGCGGCTTCCAGATCAGGTCGTATGCCAGCTCTTTTCCCGGAAACATGGCCAACGCGGCCTTCCTGCTGTCGCCGATCATCTGTGCGGCCTCATCTACCGTCAGTGACGCATCCTGCGCGATGACCTGCATGGTCATGTTCATCATCATCTGCAAGCGGCGGAGCAGCTTCTGTTCCTCGGCTCGTTCCGCAGCGCTGATTCTCGCAGCCACCTCACCCGTCTCGTTCAGCTCCATCGAGTAACCTCCGCCAAACACCAACCTATAGTTAGATATCCAAAACCCTCCCGCGGATTCCTGCCTCACTTCTTCTACAACGCGCACCAAAAAGATAAAGGCCAGAGGCAATTGCCTCTGGCCTTTATCCATCCTGCAAAATGACTAAGCGTTATAGGTCGAAGAGGCAACCCGGCCGCCGCGTCCGGTCCAGTTGGTGTGGAAGAACTCGCCGCGAGGCTTATCGACGCGCTCGTAGGTGTGAGCGCCGAAGAAGTCGCGCTGCGCCTGCAGCAGGTTCGCTGGCAGCCGCTCCGTTCTGTAGCCATCGTAGAACGCAAGCGCCGTCGAGAACGCAGGCATGGGCACGCCGATCTCGATTGCGTGAATGACAGCCTTCCGCCACGATGCGCCGTACTTGTTCAGCGCCGCCGAGAAGAAGTCGTCCATCAGCAGATTCTGCAGCTTCGGATTCTTGTCGAACGCCGCCTTGATGTCTCCCAGGAAGGCGCTGCGAATGATGCAGCCGCCGCGCCACATCAGCGCGATACCGCCCATATTGAGGTTCCAGTTCATCTCTTTTTCAGCAGCACGCAACAGCATGTAGCCCTGCGCGTAGCTGATCATCTTCGAGCAGTAAAGCGCCCGGCGAACGTCTTCGATGAACTGCGCCTTCTCCGAAACCGTCAGGGCCTTTTTCGGTCCGGTCAGCACCTTCGAAGCCGCAACGCGCTCGTCTTTGAGCGCCGAGAGACAACGTGCAAATACGCTCTCGCCGATCAACGTCACCGGCATGCCGAGGTCCAGCGCAGAGATGGCGGTCCACTTACCCGTGCCCTTCTGTCCCGCCGTATCCAGAATCTTGTCGACCATCGGCTGGCCATCGTCGTCCTTCTTGGCAAAGATCGTCGCCGAAATCTCAATCAGGAAGCTGTCCAGCTCGCCCTTGTTCCATTCGTTGAAGACCTCGGCAAATTCATCGGCGGTCAGGCCGAGCCCGTCCTTCAGCAACTGATAGGCCTCGCAGATCAACTGCATATCGCCATACTCAATGCCGTTGTGGACCATCTTGACGTAGTGGCCCGCACCGTCTTCGCCCACCCAGTCGCAGCAGGGAGTGCCGTCTTCCACCTTTGCCGCGATGGCCTGAAAGATCTCCTTCACATGGGGCCATGCTTCCTTGTTGCCGCCCGGCATAATCGACGGGCCGAACCGCGCACCCTCTTCGCCGCCGCTTACTCCGGTGCCGATAAACAGAATTCCCTTGGCTGCAAGGTCCTTGGTGCGGCGGTTGGAGTCGGTGAACAGCGAGTTGCCGCCGTCAATAATGATGTCGCCCTTTTCGAGGTGCGGCAGCACCTGCTCGATCGTCTGGTCGACGACGTCGCCCGCCTTCACCATAATCATGACGCGGCGCGGCGTCTTCAGCAGCTTGCACATCTCTTCTACCGAGTGCGCTCCAACCACCTCGGTACCCTTCGCCTCGTGGTTGATGAACTCATCGACTTTAGAGACCGTCCGATTGAACACGGCGACCTTGTATCCGTGGTCGTTCATGTTCAGTACAAGGTTCTGGCCCATAACAGCCAGACCAATCAATCCAATATCACAAGTTGCTTCTGCCATTTCCTTTTCCTTCTCCAATGCGATGCGTCTCAGCGCACCGCTCAATGTGCGTTTATTTTTGTCGGCCCATTATCGTCGTGGAAACTGGTCCGCATCCAAAGCGATCCGTCATACGCATCGCTAAATGTGTATCTGTCTTTGTCGGCCCATATCGTCGCGGAAAGTGGTCCTGCCAAGGTGTCTTTTTATCATATGGAAGCAACGATAGGATAGACCCGCTGCACAGAATTGACGCTTAGATCAAACGCATTCCAGTATGTGCTTATTTTGCTTGAAAGGAAGGGTTCCCTTATTTGCTTTTGTTCCTGTCTGTTATTGAAATCATGTAAACGATATCAATAGGGATTGCTTCTTTTTTCAAGGCACAGTCATTCATCTCCCGCACCTAATACCTCGCGAATTCCACCGTCGCGCCCCAGAAAAAATGTAGTCAGTCCAAACTCGTCCGTCCGGTAAAGCCGCGTATGCGCCGCCGCAATTCGGTCGATGACCTCGACGCGAGGATGCCCGAAGGTATTCCCCTTGCCCACTGAGATCACCGCATCCTTTGGAGCAGCCTGCGCAAAAAACTCCGGCGTCGTCGAGCTATTGCTGCCATGGTGCCCCACCTTCAGCAGCGTCACTGGCCGCATCTTTCTATCCGCCATCATCGCCTGCTCGCTCGGAGCCTCGGCGTCTCCCTCCAGCAGTACCGAAGCCTTGCCATACTGCATCCGCATCACCAGTGAGTCATCGTTCACCGGAGAGCCTTCGTTCCTGTACCCAGGCTCGGGTGCCAGCATCGAAATCTCCGTTCCACCCCACGCCAGATCCTCTCCTGCATGAAAGTGCTTCACCACCACCCCCAACGCTTTGGCCTCCGCCAGCAACTCACGGTAAGCCTCTGAATCCGGATCGATCCCCACCCACAGCTCCCTCGGCCTGAAGTCCCGCAACACCGCGGGCATCCCGCCCATGTGGTCGCTATGCGCATGGCTCAGAGCCACCACATCCAGCCGCCGAATCCGCCGCGACCACAGGTACGGAGCGACTACCTCCTCTCCGATATCAAACCCACTGCTCGCCGCCGCAGCCTCGGAGGGCCCACCTACCGGCCCACCCGCATCGACGAGCATCGCCTTGCCCTCTGGGCTTACCACAAGCAGCGAATCTCCCTGGCCTACATCGATCGCCGTTACCTCCAGCGTTCCCGGTGAGGTCACCGGCCGCTCCGGCCACAACACCATCACCGCAATCAGCGGTAGTACAGCTACGGCCACCCAGCTCCACGCCCGCGATCGCCTCACCGCCCAGCAGCAGAATCCCCATCCCACTACTGCAAGCAAGACTACCCACCAGACTGGCCCAGGAACTCGCATATCCGCTGCTCGAATCTGACTCACGCGCCCAATCCCATTCGTGATCCCGTGCAGCAACAACGCCGTCGCCGCTCCGGGCAACATCGCCAGCACCGGGCTTACCAGCATCGCGCAAAATGTCACCACCGCCATGGGAGCCAGCACCGTTACCAGCGGCACGCTTAACATATTCGCAGGCAGCGCAAACACGGTGGCCCGATGAAAGTAAACCGCCATCGGCAGCGCCATCACCAGCTCTACGACCACCCCAATCAACACCAGCTCCAGAGCCCAGAATCCGCACCGCCCTGCCATTGCCGGAACGCCTCGCGCCCACCGTCCCAGCAGCTCCGCAAACGCCTCGCCCCAAACTCGCAACATGACCCGAAACTGCGCCACCTCGGGCCGCAGCCGCACATCCTCCCACTCATCCCGGATATGTCGCGCCGCTCGCGCATATTCCGCAGGGCCTCGCTCCCACAGCGGAACGGCGATTCCTCCAATCGCCATAATGGCAAGAAACGTCATCTGAAAGCTGGCCTCAAACAGACTCCCGGGCGACCATACCAGCACCCCCAGCGCCGCCGCGCCCAGTGCATTCAGCACATTTCTGTCCCGTGACAACAAGCGAGCCACCAGAAAGATTGCCACCATCCACAAGGCTCGCTGCACTGGAACCCCAAACCCGGTTAGCAGCGCATACCCTGCCGTCAACGCAATCGTCAGCAGCGTAGCCAGCCACTCGCTCAGCCTAAGCCGCCGCGTTACCCAGAACACCAGCCCTGCCAGCAACGCCACATGCATTCCCGAGACCACGAACAGATGGAACGATCCCGTCCGCTCAAACCCCAGTCGCAGCGCACGATTCAACCCCGTGCGGTCGCCGAAGAGCATAGCATTCAACATTCCCGCATCGTCTGCGCCCAACCGCAGCGCCTGTGGCATTCCACGGTTCGCTCCCGACCTTACATATCCCGAGATTCGGTCCGATGCCCAGCTCTGCGCCGCGTACACTCTGCACTGCAGGTCGCGCGCGCCTTCGCCCAGCATCGTCACCTTGCTGGCCTTGACCGTTGCGTGAAAGCCCAGCCCCTGCGCCAGCAGATAGTCCGCATACTGCCACGCGCCCGGATCGCGATACCGCTCCGGTATCTTCAGCCGCATCGGCCCTTCGATCACGTCCCCACACCGCAAAACATCGGGTGCCCCACGTCCGGATTCTCGGACGTGGGTTTGCATCGATCCAATCGTGGCCCTATCCATCAGCACCGTAACTCGGACCCCGCCCGGCACCGGAACCATCCGCGATATATCCGGGGTCAGGTATTCCACATCCTCCACTTGCAGGTCGACGGAGACAGCATCGGCGGCATCCGGCTCTTTCTCCAGCCACCACGCAGGATCGTTGTCCTGATCGACGGCCTTCTGACGCGGCGGCAGTTCTCGCACCCTGATCACGCGCCCCCGAACCTGTCTGCTTAATCCATCCGCATAACTCTGCAAGATCGTCTGCGGCACTGGCGACGGCTGCACCTCGGCACACCACATCCCCACCACCATCCAAACCGCGGCCAAAGGCAGAATTGCAGTTCGAAGCGACCACCGAAGTCCGACGAGAACTAATCCGGCCAAGACCACCAAAGCGATCAGCAGCACGATCGCAGGCTGCCGGTTGTGGGCCATCATCTCGCCCACGGCAAACCAGGCCGCCGCAGCCAGCAGAGGAGCGCGCCCAAACCGCAGCCGCTCCGTCCCTGCCTCTCTCCAAAGCTTCGGATTAGGCCGGCAGCTCGATTTGTCAGCTTTTAATGCTCTGTTCACTGACCGTATCTACCGTTCCTTTTGCCGCGTCTCTACTGCGTTACGGACAGTCGAGTACCACCACTGTCTCCTGATGAAACGTTTGCGGAAACATATCGACCATATGTAACTCTTTAATTTGGTAGCCGAAGTCTACCAGAGCCTTCAAATCCCGCGCCAAAGTTACCGGATCGCACGAGACATAGACGATCTCCTTCGCGGCGACACGTCCCAACAGCGTGCAAACTTCCGCTCCCACCCCGGCTCTCGGAGGGTCCATCACCACCAGCTCGGGTCTTTCCCGCTGCACCACCGCGCCGCGCAGAAACTCCACCGTCGTAGCCGCAACGGCGCGTCTGCCATCGCCTTTGAAGGTCTTTATGAGATCGTCCGCCGCAGCCTCTACCGCAACAACCTCCCCGAAACTCGTCTTCAGCGCTCGCGAAAACAATCCCACTCCGGCGTATAGATCCCATGCCAGCGCCCCTTGACGGCCTGACGTAACCATCCGCACCAGATCATCTACCAGGAAGCGGTTCACCTGAAAGAAGCCGCCGCGGCTTACCCAATACTTTTCTCCAGCCACCGCATAACTCAGTCCTTCGGCTCCCCAGGACGCAATGACTCGCGGACGTTCGGCTCTCCGCGAGCCTTCTGCATGCAGCATCGACGCTCCTGCTCCCACCAACTCCGGCAGCAGCTCTTGCAGCCGCTCGCAGAAGGCATCGAATCCCGCAACGCGATGCTGCGTGAACACGGTCATCTGCAAGGCGCTCTCGTCTTGCGTGGTAAAAAATTCAACCTCTGTGATCTTCTCCATCCACCGCGCCGCATCGGAGGTCTCGGCCAACTCCAACAATGCCTCTGCCGCTCGCCACAATATTGGCGCGGCAATCGGGCACATTTCTATTGGCAAAAAATCATTCGATCCGCGCCGCAGATATCCCACACGCAGCACACCGTCTACCTTCGCAACGCGTAGCCGTATGCGGTTGCGATAGTGCCACGGCTCGCCCGCATGAACCTCGACCTCGGGCAACTTCACCAGACCGGCGCGCTCCAGCGTCTCCCGCAAAATCTCCATCTTGATCTCAAGTTGAGCTTTGTAGTTTGCATGTTGATAGTGGCACCCACCGCACTCCCCAAAGTGCGCGCACTTCGGCTTCACCCGGTCGCTCGAAGCCTCAATAACCTGCACCAGTTCGGCATTTATGATTCCAGCCTTGCTCTCGGTTGCACTGGCCTCCACCAGCTCTCCCGGCAGCGTAAACGGAACAAACACAGCCCTCCCCGTACCCTCACCTTCAGCCTGATGAGCCAACCCGGCCCCACCATATACCGCTTTTTCAATTCGTAACATCATTCGTTACTTTCATTTTTCTTCTATATAAATCGTTACTCCAATAAGAACGCCGCTTTGGCCATTGCAGCATGGACAAACTACACTGCCGTTGTCTGTTCCTGATCGGTGTCATCGGTGCAGATCGGTGTTAAGCTTTCCCACCTTCATCCATGGCTCATATAAAAGAGGCTCAACCTCGGCAGCTTCCGTGCCTCTAGCATTCGCTTCTGCAAGAACTGCTGCTGCACCTGCTTGATCTGCACCGCCTGCATCTTTCCCTTGTACGGCGAAAGCTCGCGTGCAGCCTGCTCCCTCAACGCTACCAGCTCCTCTTCAGGGGCAGCGGTCAACAGAGCCGCAAACAGCTTCTCTTCGAGCACGGTCAAGGTCCGGTCAAGCTCCTCGAGCGACATCACAGGTTCAGCAACTAACCCCAGGGCCAGCGCCCGCAACCGGCCTGCAACCTCCGCTGCCACTGCATCCGCCGGAGCACTCAGCGCGGCGGCCTCTACAACAGCCGCATTCGCCTCCAGATACCGCCCCACCCGCTCTGTCTCAAAGCCGCTCTCCGTCGTCTCTGCGCTTGCGGTGGATGCAGTTCCAATCGCAGCCTCGCGCGCCTGCTCGACGGCCTCCATCACACTCTGCGCACACCACGCCAAGCCATTCACCTTGCGCGCTCTGCCAGTGGCTCGCAGTGCTTTGGCGTCATGTTTATCAAACGCGTTATCGATGCCGCGCAGCACTGCCTCCAGAGGAATGCCCGCCTCGCGCCACGTCTCAATCAGCGCCCAGTCGAGCGTAGACAGCATCAGCAGCGATCCGCGCCGCTGCTGAAACCGCTGCTCGATCTCCGTAAAGTAATTGAAGTAATTCTGCATCTATCCTTGCATCTACCCTTGCGGCTGCTTGTTCTCCGGCAACGTCCCACGCTTCTTATGCCGATCGAGATTGCGTTCATAGACGATGCGCAGCCCAGTCAGTGTCAGCATCTCATCCACTGCGCCGATGTACTTCGATCCCTCGGCGATCAGCGTGGCCAAGCCACCCGTGGCGACGGTCTTCGTCTCCGGCCCCAGTTCTGCAATCATCCGTTCCAGAATGCCATCCACCAGCCCGATATAGCCGTAGTACAAGCCGATCTGAATGTTATCGACCGTCCCGGTGCCGATGATCTTTGCGGGCTTCTTGACGCTGATGCGGGGAAGCCGCGCCGCTCGCGAAAACAGCGCGTCTGCAGAGATGCCGAGGCCCGGTGCAATTGCGCCTCCCATAAACTCGCCCTTCTTCGAGATCACATCGAACGTGGTTGCTGTGCCCATGTCGACCACGATCGTCGGGCCACCAAACCGCTCGAAGGCCGCAACGCAATTCACGATGCGGTCCGCTCCCACCTCGGTCGGATTGTCCGTCAGCACCGGCAGCCCGGTCTTCACTCCCGGCTCAATGAAGACCGGCTTCACCTGAAAGTACGTCTCGCAGGTCTGCCGCAGCGTCGAGTCCAGCGGAGGCACGACCGACGAGATGACAATCCCATCTACTACTCCAATCTCCAGGTCTTTCAGCCCAAACAAATTCCGCAGCAGCATGGCGAACTCATCCACCGTCAGCTTGGTGGAAGTGGTGATTCTCCAGTTCGCAACCAGCTCCGTCGCCACAGCGTCAGGAGCGCTCCCATCCGCCAGCCGGTACAGCCCCAGCACCGTATTCGTATTGCCGACATCCATCACTAATAGCATCGCAATCTCGCCTCGTTACCCTTCCCGAACCCCGCCCGAGAGCACGGTGTGCATCGTGCCGTCGTCCCCGTCTACGAGCAAAAATCCGCGCGGATCCAGCCCATTCGTCACGCCAGTATAGCCGCCGCCTTCTTCTACCTTAACCCGCTTGCCGCGCACCCAGCTCGAAGCTTCGGTAAACCGCTCCAGCAGGCCAGCTCCGGCAATCTCACCACGATGCTCCTGCACCAGCAGCGAAATCTCTTGATCCAGTGCCCGCAGCAAGGCGCCTAAAAGAACCTCGCGCGAAACTTTGCCGCGACTCTCCATCCGCAGGGAAGTTGCCAGTGCCTCCAACTCGGCTGGAAAGCCAGCGTGGTTTACATTGATGCCGATGCCAATCACTGCATACCGCAGCATGGCTCCATCGACCGCTGTCTCAACCAGGATGCCCCCGCACTTCCGCCGATGCAGCAGCAGATCATTTGGCCACCTGATATCCACTACTTGTCCAGTTACTTCGCGAATCGCTGCCCGAGCAGCCAGCCCTGTAGCCAATGAGAGCCATAGCGCCATGGTCATTGGAAGCGTTGGCGCGACCAGAGCGCTGACGTAAAGTCCCTCTCCCGCTGCGGAATGCCAGCCATGTCCACCGCGACCGCGGCCAGCGGTCTGCTCCTCGGCGACCCATACGCCCACTCGTGCCCCGGCCTGCGCGGCCTCCAACGCCAATGCATTGGTCGAGCCGACTGACGCGAAGTGCTGCACCCGTCCAGCGAATGCTGTTCCTGCAATCTCCGTGTCCAGCGCGGCTAAATCGAACACGCTGCCCTCAGTAGACATCTGCTGTAATCTTCATGCTCAGATCGACCGCGACCGCCGAGTGGGTCAGCGCTCCTACCGAAATAAAATCCACGCCAGCCAAAGCGTAATCGCGGACCGTCTTCAGATTCATATTGCCGGAGGCTTCGATTGGAGCGTTTGGTAGAGATTTTCGAATCTGTTTGACTGCCTTCTTCACAATCGCTGGCTTCATATTATCCAGCAGAATCGATTCGGCTCCCCCCGCGATGGCCTGTTCCAATTCAAGCTGGCTGCGCACCTCGACCTGCACAATCTGTCCAGCCTTCCGGCCTTTCAGAGCGCGCTCCAGCACAATGGGAAGGCCGCCGCCCAGCGAGATGTGATTGTTCTTGATGAGAATGCCATCCTGCAAATCCAGTCGGTGGTTCACGCCGCCGCCGCAGCAGACGGCGTATTTGTCGAGCGCGCGCAGACCGGGGATGGTCTTTCTCGTGTCCAGGATCTTGGCCTTTGTCCCTGCGATGGACTTCACGAACTGGTTGGTCAGCGTGGCGATGCCGCTCATGCGCTGCATCAGGTTCAGGGTGACGCGTTCGCAGGAGAGAATCGCCGAAGCGTTGTGGCGAATCACCGCCAGCGACTGACCCTTCTTCACCTTCACGCCGTCGAAGATCTCGGGATGGCTTATCACCTCGAAGCGTCCCAACGGCGTGGTCGACATCTTGGAGAAGATATCGAGGATCACCGGAATGCAGCCCAGCCCCGAGACGATGCAGTCCTCGCGAGCGATGATGGTGCCGGAGGCGCGCAGGCCTTTGTCGATGGTCAGTGCCGTGGTGACATCGTTGGCGACCTTGTCTTCTGCCAGTGCCGCTTCGAGAATTGTGCGAATCCGCTTGCTCTTCCAGTCCATTCTCTAATCCTATTCCCGCTTCACCGAATCAGTTCGGCAAAGCCTCCAGCGCAGACTTCGCCTTGTCATGCAGCATCTTCGTCTCTGCCGCCTGCTTTCGCAACCCATCGACGATATGTGCCGGAGCCTTGGCCATAAATGCCTCGTTGCCCAACTGCCGCTCGGCTGCCGTCAACCCCTTCTCGAACTTGGCGAGGTCTTTGGTCAGGCGCTCGCGCTCGGCAGCCACATCGATCTGCCGCTCGTAGACGACAGCTACATCGAAGCTGGCAGTCGAACGTGTATTCCCGCCCGTCAGCGGCCCATCGGCAAACTCGACTGAAGCCACACGAGCCAGCCGCGCCAGCATATCGGCATTCGCGTCGGCCAGCGCCAGAATGCGGTTATCCGCATGAAGGACAATCGGCGCTGCTTCTTTCTCAGGGACGCCAAGCTCCCTGCGCAGGCCGCGCACCGTGACGATCAGCTCCTGCAGCGTATTCATCGTAGTAACCGAAGCCTCATCTGCAGGGAAGTCACTCGCCTTCGGATAGCGCGTTAGTGCAATCGACTTTGCCGGAGCCTTGCCTTCATAGAGCGCGTGCCAAAGCTCTTCAGTGAGGAAGGGCATGAACGGACTCAGCAATCGCAGCGCCGCTTCAAACACGCCGACCAGCGAGGCCAGCGAAACCGCCGTCGCCGCGTTCTTCTCCGTGCCCTCGCCAAACTCCAGCCGCAGCTTGACCAGTTCCAGATACCAGTCGCAGAACTCTCCCCAGAAGAACTGATAGACAGCCGCCGCCGCCTCGTCGAAGCGGTAGTCGGCCAGAGCACGGTCTACCTCCGCGCTGACTGCGCTGAGGCGTCCGAAGATCCAGCGCGTCTCGAGCGGCGTCTCCTCGGGCAACTCCGTCACCGCGCCGCCAGCGGGGAGCATGGACATGCTGTACCCGGCTTCCTTCGCTCGTTCTACCTGCATAAAGAGGAAGCGCGCCGCATTCCAAATCTTGTTGGCGAAGGCGCGATAGCCGTCGGTGCGCTCTTCGCTGAAGGCGATGTCGGTGCCGGGGCTGGCCATGCTGGCAAGCGTGAACCGCACCGCATCCGTGCCGTATTTTTTTACGACCTCGATGGGGTCGATGACGTTGCCCTTGGTCTTCGACATCTTCTGCCGCTCGGCATCGCGCACCAGCGCGTGGATGTAGACCTCGCGGAAGGGCACGGCATTCTCCAGCGTCCGTGCCGACCCGTCAGGCATAGGCACATCCAGCATGAAGTGGCAGCTCAACATAATCATGCGAGCCACCCAGAAGAAGAGAATATCGAAGCCAGTCACCAGCAACTGCGTCGGATAAAACGCTGCCAGATCAGGCGTCTTCTCCGGCCAGCCGAAGACGGTGAAGGGAAGCAGCCCGCTCGAGAACCATGTGTCGAGAACGTCGGTCTCCTGCACGATCTCGGCGGAGTTACAGTGCTGGCACTTCAGCGGCGTATCGCGCGCAACGGTGGTCTCGCCGCAGGCGGCGCAGTGCCATGCCGGAATGCGGTGGCCCCACCACAACTGGCGCGAGATGCACCAGTCATGGATGTTCTTCATCCACTCGTCGTAGGTCTTGCGGTACTGGTCGGGCGTGAACTTGATGTAACCCTTGTCGACGGCCTCAATCGCTTTGTCGGCCAGTGGCTGAATCTTGACGAACCACTGCTGCGAAAGCCGCGGCTCGATGACGACGCCGGTGCGCTGACTGAGGCCGATGGAGAGGGTATGGTCTTTTACGTCAACCAGAAGACCCATCTCCTTCAAGTCTTCAACAATCTTCGTCCGCGCAGCATAGCGGTCCAGCCCGTGATACGCCGAACCCGGCAGCAGTACATGCGCCGTCTCATCGAGGATGGTGAGGTTCGGCAGGCCGTGGCGCTGGCCGATGGCGAAGTCGTTGGGATCATGTGCGGGAGTTACCTTGACCGCGCCAGTGCCAAACTCCGGCTTGGCCCAGTCGTCTGCCAGAATCGGAATCTCGCGGTTCGCGCCGCCATTCACGCCGCTCAACGGCAGGCGAACCATCTTGCCTTGCAGTGCGAGGTAGCGCTCGTCGGTGGGGTTCACCGCAACCGCGGTGTCGCCCAGCATGGTCTCCGGTCGCGTGGTGGCCACCACAATTGACCCCGACCCATCCGCCAGTGGATAGCGGATGTGATAGATCTTGCCGAGCCGCTCTTCGTGCTCTACCTCAAGATCGCTGACCGCAGTCTGAATCGCCGGGTCCCAGTTGACGATGTAGGCCCCGCGATAGATCAGCCCCTGCTCATGCAGCCGAACGAATGCTTCCTTGACGGCGACGCTGAGGCGGTCGTCCATGGTGAAGTACTCGCGGCTCCAGTCCACGCTGGCGCCGAGGCGCTTCATCTGGTCGAGGATGGCTCCGCCATAAACGCACTTCCACTCCCATACGCGTTGGACAAAAGCCTCGCGCCCAAGCTCCTGCCGCTTCTTTCCTTCAGAGGCGAGCTGCCTTTCCACCATCATCTGGGTGGCGATTCCGGCGTGGTCGGTACCGGGAACCCACATGGCCACTTCGCCGGACATGCGGTGCCAGCGGGTGAGGATGTCCATCTCCGTCTGGTTGAGCATGTGGCCCATGTGCAGCCGTCCGGTGACGTTGGGCGGAGGCAGCAGCATGGTGAACTTCTTGACGCCCTCCTGCGTACCCTCAGAGGTGGCGACGTCGAAGAGGCGCTCGCGCACCCAGTACTCGGCCCAGCGCTCTTCAATAATGGACGGATCGTATGCTTTCGGCAGTTCGTGGCTCATGTTCTTTAAGCCTAGCATCGACCGCAGGTCGCACCGCACCGCATCAACCTTTGCAGAGGCCGCAAATGCCTGTCCTGTGCTTTTCCTGCGGCACACATCCTAAAGCCACCGTAAACTACCTCCAACGAGGAATTTTCATGACAAAGCTGCTTCTCGCCGTCGCTCTCCTTCTCGCAGCGTCCACTCCCTTTGCCCGCGCCGATCAGGACCGCGTCAGCTTCGGTGGCGACATTACCGTCGCCGAGGGCGAAACTGCCGGTGATCTTGTCTGCGCCTTCTGCTCGGTCCACGTTCACGGCGATGTCAAAGGGGATGTCGCGGTTCTCTTCGGCAGCGTCACGGTCGATCCGACCCGCAACATCTCGGGCGACATAGCGATCCTGGGCGGCGATCTGAACCTGGCTCCGGAGACAGAGGTAGGCGGCGACGTTGCCATCATGGCGGGCAATGCGAACATGGCTCCCGAGGCCACGATCCGCGGAGACCGCACGGTGATGCCGGGCAAGGGCTGGCTGCTTGTGCCGTTCGCGCCGTTCCTTATTCTTATAGGCATCATCTGGCTGATCGTGTACATGGTGCGGCGCAACCGCTACCGTTTTCCGGCTTACCCCAATGGTCGGGGCATTCAGGGTAGATAGGTAGCCGATTCCGGCATCGGATCGAAGCCTGTCGCCGCCCCATCTGTACGTCCTCTTGACTGGAGTGAAGCCTGTCGTCACTCCAGCGGTACGTCATCTCGACCGAAGCGGAGCGGAGTGGAGAGACCCCTGTATTTCGTCCTTGTTTTTTGCGGTTGCTGATTTTCGATGATGAACCAACGGCGGTTCCAGCAGAACAAAAACAAGCAACAGCAAAAGCGAAAATACAGGGGTCTCTCCACTGCGGCGGCAAAAGCGCCGCCTTCGGTCGAGATGACGTGAGTTGGGGCAGATTTTTAGGCTGCAGTGCTCAGAGATTGAGCTTCTTGAAGATGCGCTCCGGGATATTGCGGATGATGAACATGATCGGCTGCCACTGGAACGGCACGTAGAGAGTGTCCTGCCGCTTATCGATC
Organism: Granulicella sp. L56; assembly: GCF_009765835.1. Classification (NCBI taxonomy): domain Bacteria; kingdom Pseudomonadati; phylum Acidobacteriota; class Terriglobia; order Terriglobales; family Acidobacteriaceae; genus Granulicella; species Granulicella sp. L56. The sequence goes on from NZ_LMUS01000006.1 coordinate 2,203,847, forward strand.
GCGTTGACGATGGATTTAGCCACGGCATCGACATCGGCAAACTTCTCGCTGCCCTTCATGCCGGAGGTCATCGCTGTCTTAACCGGACCGGGCTTGATGGCGAGCACGGTGACGCCTTCGCGGTCGACGCGGTTGCGTAGCCCGCCTAGAAACGCCGACAGGCCAGCCTTGGAAGATCCGTAGAGGTAGTTCGACTTGCGCCCTCGGTCTCCTGCGACCGACGAGATGACGGCCAGCGTTCCCGCATGGCGCTGGACGCAGAAGTTGGCCAGCCACGTCAGCAGCGAGACCGGAGCCATGTAGTTGGTGTAGATGATCTGCGCGGCGGTGTTGAAATCCTGCTCGGCCTTGGCCTGATCGCCGAGGATGCCGTAGGTAAGGTACGCCACATCGAGGCCGGTCAGCGAGTTGACGGCATGAGCGAGCAAAGTTGGATGCTGGTCGGTGTTGTCGAGGTCGGCGACGGCGGTATCGACGTAGCTTGCGCCGCGAGTGCGTAGATCGGTGGCGACGGCGGCAAGCTTCTCTGCGTTGCGGGCTACGAGAAACAGGCGCGCGCCTTGTGCGGCCCAGATACGGCAGGTAGCTTCGGCGATGCCGGAGGTGGCTCCAAGGACGAGGATCTTGCGGGGAGTGGTGCTATCAATCTGACTCATAAACCTGGTCGATCTCCTGTGACGCGCTCCCAGAAGCTGGAGGTAAGTTGCGGGTCGCGGTAGCGGGCGAACTGCTGCCACTGCGGATAGAAGGCCTGGAACTGCGCCGCGGTCATGGCTGCATCTTTGGCAGGGTAGAGACGGCCACCGAACTCGCGGGTCATGTCGGCGAGGCGCTCGAAGAGAGGGAAGCTCTTATCGGGCTTAATGGGGAAGTCGAGCGCCAGTGTGATGCCGGGCTTGGGAAAGCTCATCATGCCGGGCGAGGGCACATCGCCAAAGACCTTGAGCACGGCGAGGAAGCTGGCGAGGCCGGACTTGGCGACCTCTTTGAGGATGGTGATGGTGCCTTCGCGTGCGCTCTCCCACGGAATGACGTACTGGAACTGGAGCAGGCCGCGCTTGCCGTACATGCGGTTCCAGTGCAGCACCTTGTCGAGCGGATAGAAAAAAGGCTCGTAGTCCTGCAATGCGACGACGCGGTTGTGGATCTGCTTGTGGAAGAAGGCAGTGTTGAAGAGGCTGACGGAGAGATGGTTCAGCGCGAAGCCGGGAGCGTCGAAGGGGAAGACCAGCTTCGGTTTAGGTGAGGGCGTGAGCATATCGCGCTTGGTCGAGTGGTCGCCCTGCATGAAGACGCCGCGGGCAAAGTTCTTGCCGGTGGAGGCGCAGTCGATCCAGCTTACGGTGTATTCGATGTCCTGGCTCCGACGAGTGAGGTCGAGAAACTCGTCGATGCCGTGGAACTGAATGCCTTCGTAGTCGATGAGGCGCGACACGATGGGCTTGAGCCGCAGTTGCGCCCAAGAAATAAGACCGGTGAGGCCGAGACCGCCGATGGTGGCAGCGTAGAAGTCAGAGTTCTCGGTTGGCGAGCAGAGCTTGCGCGTGCCGTCGGAGCGGACTAGTTCAAATTGCGTAACGTGGCGGCCGAAGGTTCCGGCGACGTGGTGGTTTTTGCCGTGAATATCGTTGGCGATGGCTCCGCCGAGAGTCACATACTTCGTGCCGGGCGAGACGGGAAGAAAGAATCCACGAGGAACGGCGAAGTCGAGGATCTGCGCCAGCGTGATTCCGGCCTCGGCGGTGAGCAGGCCGGTCTCGGGATCGAAGGCGATCAGGCGGTTCAGACCGGTGGTGACCAGCAGGTTGCCGCCGTTGAGCAGGCATACGTCGCCGTAGCTTCGGCCCATGCCTACGGGCAGCACGCCGTTGTGCATCCCGCTGGCGACGGCTGGGTAGTCGCTCTGCCAGTGCAGAGGGACCACGTTGGCGTCGTAGTTCGGATACCGGCCCCAGGACTCAAAGGGCGCCTGACCTTCGAACTGCTCGTCCGGGGTGCGGAAGTTCAATTCTGGCGTTGTTCCTGAAGCTGTGGGCATAGGGTAAGAATAGCCGATTGCAAAAGCGAGAGGCACGGCTGAGCCGTGCCTCTCGAGTTGTATACGATTAATTTATGCTGCGGCTGTGGCGCGTGCGTCCTTCGCGGACTTCAAAGCACCCTTGGCCTGTTCGGCGAGGGTCGCGAAGCCAGCGGCGTCGTTGACGGCGATGTCGGCGAGGATCTTGCGATCGAGGCCGTTGCCTGCCAGCTTGAGGCCGTTGATGAAGGTCGAGTAGCTCATGCCGTTGATGCGGCAGGCTGCGTTGATGCGCACGATCCAGAGCGCGCGATACTGCCGCTTCTTCTGTTTGCGGCCGGTATAGGCGAACATGAGTCCGCGCTCGACGGCTTCCTGCGCTGCCTGATAGAGCTTGGATTTGGTGAGGAAGTAACCACTGGCGCGCTTGAGGATCTTTTTGCGCCGGTCATTGCGTTTTGTACTCCGTTTTACACGGGGCATGGTGTTTCTCCTTTTGCGTACATCGTTTGAGCGGCTGGAGGTAAGGTGGCCTCTTCACTCGCTATGCAACTTCAGATCTCAGTGGACTCGCTTGCGCTTGTCCAGGGGCCTTTACGCTTTGCTGACCCTTTGCCTGGTGAGGCGGCTCGATCTGAAAAACCGATGGTTCCCTGCCTGAAGCTCAGGCGTAAGGAAGCATCCGTGCTACTTTGGCGTGATCCGCATCGGAGACGAGAACCTGGCCACCAAGCTTGCGCTTGGTCTTGGTTGCCTTCGAGGTGAGGATGTGGCGCATCTTGGACTGGCCGCGCTTGAATTTGCCCGTACCGGTCTTCTTGAAGCGCTTTGCGGCGCCGCTGTGTGTCTTCAGCTTTGGCATTGTGTTCCTAACGAAGTGCTGCTTTTGTACAACCCTTTGAGTATATATGACGATGGCCCGATAAGTTGAGCCGTTTCACCCCTGCTTCCTTTTCTCTGCGATCTGGTCAGCTAAGGAATTTAGAATCAACAGCATATTGAGCTAACCTGGCTGGCTGACCGAGAGTTTTATCGAAACGCGTGCACCACGTCATCTCAACCGATCGAACTCAACAATGAGGCACGTCATCTCGACCGGAGCGAAGCGGAGTGGAGAGACCCCTGTATTTCGCTTTTGTCGCGGCATGTTCTTCCGGACTCAAAGAGGAAACGCTTTTGAGAAAAGTTATTTTGTAGGTGTCCCGGGTGGTGGGCCTGACTTTTGCATCTGCTCGGCGAAATCTTTGGTGAGCTGCTCGATCTGGGGTTGGAGCGTGCGCATCTGCTGCACCATCAGCGCCATGCTCTTTGACATCAGTTGGGGCGCTTTGGCGACCATTGCCTTTCCGGCGGGTGAGCGGTAGAAGCTCAGGATGCCGTCGAGCTCTTCTTCGGTGTAGGTCTCGTCGTAGACCTGAACCATGATGGGCTTCATCTTGTCCCAGTTCACGGAACCGGTGATGAGATTGCCGATCCTCTGCTGGTAATCGTCATAGACGGTCTGCTGCGCGGGCGTCAGCTTCAGGTTGGCTGACTGCTCGGCCGCAGATGCCTTCATTCGCTCGCTCATCTGGCCCAGCATCTGCGTCATCAGCTGGTTCATGTTGGTGAGCTGCATCAACTCTTCCACCTTTGCCTTCTTGGAGGCTTCGTCGGCGTGGGCGAAGAGCGGAGTGATGAGGAGAAGGGCGAGGAGGGTTCTCGTGATGAGCTTCATGGGTGCTTCCTTTGGGATGGGGACTGTGGCTTGCAGGCGAGGAGGTGGTGCGGCCTGCCGAAGGGAAGCATACAGGATGGAGAGGAGAACCTGTGTCGATATCTTCAGTCCACAGCCGTTTTGCGTAAGTTTTAAGGAGGTTGTGGCGGAGCTGAGTTTTCAACAAGGGAGGTATGGAATGCGTCGTAGCGGAAAGCTGTGGAGGCTTGTGGCCTGTTGGCTAATGTTGACGGGATCGATGATGGCGGTGGCAGCAACCAGTATGCAGGACCCGGCGTGGACGACACCGTTTCCGCCGTACCGGATTGCCGGGAACCTGTACTACGTCGGCAGCAAGGACCTGGCGTCGTACCTGATCGTCACGCCGCAGGGAGACATCCTCATCAACAGCAGCCTGACCAGCTCACCCCAGCTGATTAAGAAGAGCGTCGAGCAGTTGGGGTTCAAGTTCAGCGATGTAAAGATTCTGCTGATCAGCCACGCGCACTGGGACCATGCGGCGGGCAGCGCCGAGGTGAAGAAGCTGACCGGCGCACAATACATGGTGATGGACGCGGACGTTCCGGTGGTGGAGTCGGGCGGAAGGAAGGACTTTCATTATGGCAAGTCGCCGGATGACTGGTACCCTCCTGCCAAGGTTGACCGTGTGCTGCATGATGGCAGCGAGGTTCGGCTTGGCAGCATGGTGCTGGTCGCACACCTGACGCCGGGGCATACCAAGGGCTGCACGACCTGGACGATGAAGGTGACCGACGGCGGGAAGACGTACAACGTCGTGATTGTGGGCAGCCCGAATATGAACCCCGGTTATAAGCTGGTGGGCGATCCGGCGTATCCGCAGATGGCCGCGGACTATGAGAAAGGGTTTCGAGTGCTGAAGTCGCTGCCCTGCGACATCTTTCTGGGAGCGCATGGCAGCTACTACGACATGCTGGAGAAGTATGCGCGGCTGAAGCAAGACGGCGTAAATGCATTCGTCGATCCTGCGGGATATAAGGCTTATATCGCCGACAGGGAGAGTGCGTTTAAGGCGGAGCTGGCGAAGCAGCAGCGAGGGAAGAGGTAAAAATACCGGAGCAGGGTTGTACACAAAACTCTGCTGGCGGGAGTCCTACTAAGCGATGCGTCTTCGAACAATTTTGCTCCTGCTGGTTGCGCTGGCCGCTCTGCTGACGGCGCCGCAGTGGGTGAAGAGCACCACGGTTACCGAAGCGCAGGCGTTACACGTTGCCGCGCAGGATCAAACTGCCTATACGCTTCCGCCTGCGAAGTTGAAGCAGGCCGAGGGGCTCTTCCGTGTGCGGACGATCCTGTACTTTGTTGGCAGCGTGTGGAGCATTCTGCAACTGCTTCTACTGCTGGCGCTGGGTGTTCCACCACGGCTGCGCGATATTGCGGTGAGGGCTGCGGAGAATCGGCTGGCGCAGTGCTTCTTATTTACGCTGCTGCTGTTTGGCGCGATCGCGGTGCTGGATGCGCCGCTGTATGTGTACGGGCATCATCTGGGGCTGGCGTATGGGCTCTCGGTGCAGCACTGGCCGAGCTGGCTGTGGGACCAGGTCAAGAGCTTTGTGATGGTGTGGATTGTGGGCGGAATGCTGGTGATGGTGCTGTTCTGGGTGATTCGCCGCTCGCCCGGGCGATGGTGGCTGTGGTTCTGGATGCCGGCGATGGTGGCAGTCCTGTTTGGGGTCTTTTTAGCGCCGGTGTTGGTCGATCCGCTCTTCAACAAGTTCGAGCCATTGCAGCAGTCGAACCCCGCGCTGGTCGCGCAACTGGAGAAGGTCGTTGCGCGCAGCGGCATCAGCCTGCCGCCGGACCGGATGTTCTATATGCGTGCCAGCAGCAAGGTCACCGGGTTGAATGCCTACGTCACCGGCTTTGGCCCATCGAAGCGGCTGGTGCTGTGGGACACCACGATCAAAGATGCCACGCCGGATGAGCTGTCCTCGGTATTTGGCCACGAGCTGGGCCACTATGCGCTGCACCATATCGCGCTGGGGCTGGTGTTCACCGGATTGCTGTTGCTGGTGGCGTTCTTTGTCGGGCAGAAGCTGACGGAATGGCTGCTGCGGCGTTATGGCGCGCGGTGGGGGATTGGGTCGCAGAACGACTGGGCGTTTCTGGTGGTGCTGTTGCTGGCGCTGAATACGTTGTCGTTTTTCTTAGCGCCGATTGAGAATGCCTTCAGCCGGTCGATCGAACATGCCGCAGACGTCTATGGGCAGGAGGCGGTTCATGGCATCGTGGCCGATCCTCAGGCGGTGACGCAGCAAGCGTTTCAACGGCTCGGCGAGGCATCGCTTGAAGATCCTGTAGCGCACCCTTTTATTGAATTTTGGACTTACAGCCATCCTTCGATCGAGAGCCGTGCAGCCTTTGCCGCCACATACAACCCATGGGTTATCGGCGAGCATCCAAAATTCTTTCCAAAGGATCGCAATGCGATTTTTTAAAAGAAGACGGCCCTGAACCTACCGATGCCTATTGACTGCCTGTTCTGCAAAATCGTTGAAGGAAAGATCCCGGCGAGCCGCGTTTACGAAGACGAACTCTGCATCGGCTTTCCTGATATCAATCCCCAAGCCCCTACGCATCTGCTCATCATCCCCAAGCAGCACATCGCCTCGCAGGCGAAGGCTGCCGCCGAACATACGCCTCTGCTGGGCCATCTGCTCGCCACGGCTGCTGAGATTGCGCGCAGCCGTAAGTTGAATGGCGGCTATCGCGTGGTCGTCAACACCGGCGATGACGGCGGCCAGACGGTGAACCATCTGCACCTGCATCTGCTGGGCGGGCGGCATATGGACTGGCCTCCGGGCTAGTGTGCGTTTGCCTGTGAGATTCGGCCATGCAAAAGTTATTTCCTCTCAGGTGCAGCTTCCTTCGTTTGTCATTCCCGAAGGGAATCTGCGTTTTGCTCGAATCACCAAAACGACATCTGGAGGAGAACCGCTCGAAACGATTGACAATGGAACGATCTATTGCAAAAAGCCCTGCGAGTGATTTCGCAGGGCTTTTCAGTTTTGCTTCGATTCCGGTTATTGGTTGAAGTTCGGCTCGTCCTCTTCTACCAGGCCGTAACGGCGCAGCAGATTGGGCAGGTTCTGCGAGAACGCCGCGCGGGGCATGACCGTGTCGCAGCCAGCTTCAACGGCCTTCGCCTTCAGGTCTCCCTGCAGATGCGAGAGGAAGCCGACAATCGAAGTGCTGCGCTTGAGCTTGGTCTTCAACTTCGGAATCAACGTCAACGGTTTGGCGTTTGCGTTGTTGAGGTCGAAGACGATCAGGCCGGGACGCTCCTCTTCTTCGAGGCCGGTCAACGTCGCAATCGACTCCTTGTCGTTCTTGATGAAGGCGATCTTTACCCCGAGTTTGCGCGCCGTCTCCTGAATCTTCGCGATAAAGAAAAGATCCTCAATAAAAAAGAAGATTTTAGTTGGCGCGTCCTCAGGAATTGGAATGGTTTTGCCCTGCGAATAGTCGATGGGCTGTGAATCGCTCTGATATCCGCGCCCGCCTCCGCCACCGCGGCCTTGAAAGTTGCCGTGGGTCTCGATGGTCGATGGCGGCGTATCGGCGAAGTTGCCGTTGGCCACGCGGTAGCTGTGGTCCATGGGGCCGACGAAGCTGCGCGGTCCGCGCTGCTGCTGTCTGCCTCCACCGCCTCCACCGCTCTTGCGCTTGAAGCCGTTATTGCCCGGCTGATGGCTGTTGCTGTCGCGGAAGCCTCCGCCATTGCTGCTGCCGCTGCTGGCGACGTTGCCGGGGTTTTCCGGGGAGCGCTGGCGGTCACGGTCGCGGAACTTCTTCTTCCAGCGCTTGGCTGGGGCCGATCCGTTGGCTCCGTTCTGCTGCTGGCCGGAGTTGGCCTGAAAACTTTGAGGCTGGGAGGTCTGCACGCTGGCAGCCTGAATGGAGCCGATAGGTTGGTCTGCTGACTGCTCCCCGGAGGTCCCGGCCTGGGCTGCGTCCTGGGGGGAGTCCGGCCCCTTGGTCTTGCGCTTGCGGCGACGGCGGCGGCTGCTTTTGGACTGTCCCATTCCGTGGGGGACGTTCGCCCCGGAGAATTGCTCGTCGCCGTCCTGCTGACCGGCTGACATTGACGAACCCTGGGGCGATTGCACCTCGGGTACATTCTGCTCTGAAGTCATGCTTCCACTTCCTATTGCACTAGATCACAATTAGCGGTTCACTCTCACGCCACGGGCCTCGTCGTCTCCGCGCAGATTTTGCGGAGCCAGCCAAACCGGGATTGCAGCGTCGGAGGAAACGGTCTCAAATTACACTCGAACGGACGTCTTGATATTGCCTGTTGGCTGTGACCAGCGATGATCTGCCAGCGAAACACAACCTGGAACGCCTTACTTTGGCGAACCCTCACCCTCTACCTGTTTGCGACAGAGTCCCACAAATTCACTGTGCCTGGCTGCTTGCTGCCAATCTCTATTTTATCAATTGACGGCTACACAATGAGCGGCACCCACAGCCGGTTCACGAAGTAAGACTTAGAGTACGCGCAAAGGTAGCGATTGGCAAGAACTCTCTTTGCGGAAGAACCGGCTAAATTTATCGGTGAATGGCCGACTTATATAGATGAAGCTTGGGCAGGGATACGAGAGACATCGGCGGATAAAAGAAGCAAAAGCCGCTCGACGAGCGGCTTTTGCATAACGAATGGCCAGTCACTGGCCTCCTGAAAGACTTCCGGTAAGGGAAGTGAGCCTCTCGGTCGATGGCAAAACCCTCATCGGGGTTTAGCTTCTTTCGATCCGGGGCATTACAACCGCGCTTCAACTTCGACTCGGAGGAGTAATGCTGAGATAGATAGCAATCGGTCGGCCAAACCAGGGTGACGGATTCATAGGACTTATGGGCCGTATAAAAGTGGAGATACCAGAAAACGGAAGTCCTGGATTGATGGCGCTATGCTTTTTAGGATATTCAGCAAAGATTTGGAGTTTGACCGACTACCGAGGCAGTCCTATAATCCAAGATGTTCCGCCAACCCTCTCGCTGGCCGACGGTTTCTTTGTTATGCTGGCCGCGGTGCTCGAGGTAAAAGGTAGTTACGCTTTTCGAGCGTCACCATCAAGAGGATGCAGGAATGGCTCGGAAGGTCGCGATTGGTGCGCCTACGGCCGGATGATTTTGGAATGATCCCCGAAGGAGTATCACACACCGCATGAATCGTACCCTTACGCTAGTCTCCGCCCTTGGCGCGGGATTGTTGACCGTTGCCGGGATGGCCCAAACAACGACGCCCACCACCCAACCCGCCGCTTCTGCTGCTGTGGCGCCACAAGCTGTACCAGCAAAGATTGCCCTGATCGAGTATGAGCAGGTTGCAGCCGCTACGAATGAAGGACAGCGCGCGATTCAAGAGGTTCAGGCCAAGTATGCACCGAAGAAGACTCAGATCGACTCTCAGTCTGCGGAAGTGGATTCCCTGAAGAAGCAACTGCAGAGTGCGCCTGCGACCCTCTCTGACGAAGAGCGCGCCAGCAAGCTGCGCACGATCGACACCAAGGAAAAGCAGCTCCAGCGCGATGCTCAGGATGCCACGCAGGCCTATAACGCCGACCTACAGGATGCTCTCGGCAAAGTTGCGCAGAAGCTTGGGCCTACGGTGGTGAAGTACGTTCAGGCGAATGGCTATACGCTTCTTCTGGACCTCAGCGGACAGCAGGCCCAGGGAGGCGTCTCGGTCATGTGGGCGACCCCTGGAACCGACATCTCGCAGGCGATCATCGAGGCTTACAACGCTTCTTCTGGAGTCGGAGCTCCTGCTCCTTCTGCGCCGACCCCGGCTGCGCGTCCGCGTTCGACCACGACGCATCCCTCAACCACCAAGTAACAGGCAGCAAATTTTTGACAAAAGGGAGACCTCTCAGGAGGCCTCCCTTTTGCCTGCCTGTGGAAAATTCTGTGGATTTTCAGTGCGCCGCCGCCAAACACAGCGCCTTGGAAAGGATATTACCCTGGGTGGGTATCTCGTGAGTGCTATCTAACTCGATATGGGTTATGACCTTACGATGGACAGTGCAATAGTTTGCAGTTGTTTTTGCATTCTTCGAGCAAGTATAACGATTTCAAGGGTTTCCACAGATCAGTGTTACTGATGAGTTACAGCCTCAGATTTCAGCGCTGCTCGTAAGCTCAAAGAGTTCATCTATTTTGAAGAGTACAGCCGCTGCCGGATGCGATATATCTGGTTACTTCTAAGAGCTGCATCGACCGATAAACCCAAAACTTAATCAAAGTGCCCTAATCTTCCCCGACTTTGAGCACGGCTAAAAATGCCTCCTGCGGAATATCTACCTTGCCGATGCGCTTCATGCGCTTTTTGCCCTCTTTCTGCTTATCGAGGAGCTTGCGCTTGCGGCTGATGTCGCCGCCGTAGCACTTGGCGATGACGTTCTTGCGGATGGCGGTGACGGTCTCGCGGGCGATGACCTTCGATCCGATGGCGGCCTGAATGGCGACCTCGAACATCTGGCGCGGGATCAGCTCGCGCATCTTGGAGACGAGAGCGCGACCACGATTCTGGGCGAAGTCCTTGTGGATGATGATGGAGAGCGCATCGACGGGATCGCCGCCGATGAGGATGTCCATCTTGACCATGGGCGAGACCCAGCTCCCGGCGAGGACGTAGTCGAGCGAGGCGTAGCCGCGGGAGACGGTCTTGAGGCGGTCGTAGAAGTCGAGCACGATCTCGTTGAGTGGAAGCTCGTAGGTGATCATGACGCGGGTGTCGGAGACGTACTCCATGTTCTGCTGACGGCCGCGCTTCTCTTCGACGAGCTTCAGGATTCCGCCGACGTACTCTTCGTTGGTCAAAATCTTGGCGATGATGACCGGCTCTTCGATCTGCTCGATGTTCGAGGGATCGGGCCAGCGCGAAGGATTGTCAACCTCGATGACGCTGCCGTCGGTCAGGGTGATCTTGTAGCGGACGCCGGGCGCGGTGGTGATGAGGTCGAGGTCGTACTCGCGCTCCAGGCGCTCCTGAATGATCTCAAGATGGAGCAGGCCGAGGAAGCCGCAGCGGAAGCCGAAGCCGAGCGCGACGGAGCTTTCTGGCTCGAAGGAGAAGCTGGCGTCATTGAGGCGGAGCTTTTCGAGCGCGTCGCGCAGCATGGCGTGCTCGTGCGAGTCGACGGTGTAAAGACCGGCGAAGACCATGCTCTTGATGTCTTCGAAGCCGGGTAGCGCTTCGGCGCAGGGGTTCTCGACCGAAGTGATGGTGTCGCCGACCTTGGTGTCGGCTACGTTTTTGATGGTGGCCACGAAGAAGCCGACTTCGCCGGCGGAAAGCTCGACCATCTCGACTGGCTTGGGAGTCATGACGCCCATGCTTTCGACATCGAAGGTCTTGCCGTTCGACATGACCTTGATCTTCATGCCCTTGCGCAGCTTGCCGTTGACGATACGGGCGAGCACGATGACGCCTCTGTAGGGATCGAACCAGCTATCGAAGATGAGCGCTTGCAGCGGTGCCTCTGGATCGCCCTTTGGCGGCGGTAGCAGTGTCACGACCGCTTCTAGAATGTCAGCGACGTTGAGGCCGGTCTTGGCCGAGACCGCAATTGCGTCATCAGCAGGTAGCCCGACGGATTTTTCGATCATCTCCTTGGTGCGCTCGATGTCGGCGCTGGGGAGATCAATCTTGTTGATGATGGGAATGATCTCAAGGCCACCGGCGATGGCGAGGTAAGCATTGGCGAGCGTCTGTGCCTCGACGCCCTGCGAGGCGTCGACAACCAGCAGTGCGCCTTCGCACGATGCCAGCGAGCGTGAGACCTCGTAGCTGAAATCGACGTGGCCGGGCGTGTCGATGAGGTTGAGCTGATAGGTCTCGCCGTCGTGCGCCTTGTACATCATGCGGACGGTGTGGGCCTTGATGGTGATGCCGCGCTCGCGCTCGAGGTCCATGGTGTCGAGCACCTGCATCTGCATCTCGCGCGCGGTCACCGAGCCGGTCAGCTCGAGCAGACGGTCGGAGAGGGTGGACTTGCCATGGTCGATATGCGCGATGATCGCGAAGTTGCGGATGTGACTTGGATCCATACGGGGTGCGAACTGCCTCAACTTTCGATGCTATCACTCGGGCGGCGTGGAGTGAACGTGAGGTATCTCGAATGGAGCGAGTGTGAGATGCGCAGGTTTGAGCGTGCAATCCGTCTTACAATGAGCAGGGAAGATGGCTCGAACAACTCTACTATTCAAAGACGTGCGGCGATGGGCACTAGTGGCAGCGTGTGTGCCGCTGGTGATGCTTGCGGGCTGTCCGCAGAACCAGGGCGCAGCGACGGCCAAGGTGCCTGCGCAGGCGACGGCTCCGGCCATTGCAAATGGCCCCGCAGACAAAGCGCAACCGGCAGGGAAGATTGTTGCGGCGAAGGCTGAACCGGTCGATCCGGCGGAGGCTTACAAAGAGCAGCAGTTGATCAACCATGCCGAGCAGCTCTATCGCAGCGGCGTCGACAACTACAGCGCTGGTCATCTGGATGCTGCGCGCGCGGATTTCGACTCTGCCGTGGATGCGATGCTGATGAGCGGGATGGACCTGAAGGGCGACCCCGACCTCGCCGACGAGTTGGACCACCTGGTGAGTGCGGTGAACTCGCTGGAGATGGCGGCACTGAAGCAGGGCAACGGATTTTCGCCCGCCGTTGAAGAGGCACCGCTCGACGCTGCCAATCAGGTCACCTTTCCCGCGAACCCTGCTTTGACTGCGAAGGTGGAGGCGGAGTTGAAGACGACGCAGTCGGACTTTCCGCTGGTGATCAATCAATACGTCGCCGGGTTTATCAGCTATTTTTCCAACTCACCCACGGGACACGCACACCTGCTGCGGTCACTGGAGCGTGCGGGAAAATACAAGACCATGATCTCGAAGGATCTGCGGGATGAAGGGCTTCCTCAGGATCTGATCTATCTTGCAGTGGCCGAGTCGGGCTTTCAACCCCAAGTAGTGAATGCGCATTCGGGAGCTGGCGGCATGTGGCAGTTTATGCCGTTTCAGGGGGCGTATGGTCTGACGCACAATGGATGGTTCGATGAGCGGTTCGATCCGGAGAAGTCCTCCATCGCCTATGCGAAGTATATGAAGGCACTCTACAACCAGTTTGGCGACTGGTATCTCGCAATGGCCGCGTATAACTGGGGCCCGGGCAATGTGCAGCGCTCGGTCATGCACACTGGCTACGCTGACTTCTGGGAACTGTATCGGCGCAACGTGCTTCCGGAGGCGACGAAGAACTATGTGCCGGGGATCATCGCGGCAATCATCATGGCGAAGAATCCGACGCAGTATGGACTGGACAAGATGGTTCCCGAGCCGGCGGTTGTCTACGACACGGTGACGGTGAGCTACGCGGTGGACCTGCGGCTGGTGGCAGATGTGACCAACGCAACGCTGCCCGAGATTGTTGGACTGAATCCGAGTCTGCTGCGCATGACGACGCCGCGGGAGATGCCCTTCGATCTGCACATTCCGGTTGGCACCGGCGACCTTTTTGCTTCGCGGATCAAACAGATTCCCGAGGACAAGAGGGACACCTGGCGGTTCCATGTGGTGCACGAGGGCGAGACGCTCGATGCCGTCGCAACGACATTTCATACTCATGCGAGCGATATCGCGGAAGAGAATGGCGTCACCGGGAACGATGGTGTCGATGGCGGCGATGAGCTGGTGATTCCGATCGCGGCACCAAGAGCGGTGGCCCATCCGCAGACATATAAGGTGCGGCGCGGCGATACGCTGGTTACGGTTGCCGACCGCTTCGGCGTAACGGTGGAGCAACTGCGGAGCTGGAACCATCTGCGATCGAACGCTGTCGCGACGGGGCATTCGTTGCGGGTCTCCGAGCCTGTGAAGCTCGCGCCGCGAATGCGCTCGCGTGGCAAATCGTCGCGTGGGCACAGGTCTTCAGTGTCTTCGCATTCGCGTTCGAAGGGACCGCATGCAGCGTCATCACACACAAAATCGTCTTCATCCGGACGAGCGGATTCGAAAAAATCGAGTACAAACTCGAAGCACGGCGTCTCCAAAACGAAACGGAAAGCTGCCCGATAAGTTACCCCGCGAAAAAGATTACTTGCCTTCGGTAGCGCTTGGATGCATCCTGTTGCTAGAATCTCGTCGCAGGTAGTAAAGATGGATTTGGTTGCATCGTACTTGTAGCGAAGAAGTCAGAGCAGTGTTGAGGGGAAATGACAATGGCGTTCGACGACACGATTCGGTACCACGCAGCAGCCGCAGATAACAACGATCACGACTTTGCCGATGAAGCAGAAGACGACGATCTGCGCCACCGCTTCGACGAGGACGATGAAGAAGAAGAGGTCACCCTTAGCTCCGACGACGATGAGGATGATATCGACGAGGACGATGACGACGTGCGGACGCGGCCCGATGCTCATGCCGAAGAGGCGAGCCTGTTCAGCCTGCCGCCGTCGCCGGTGAGAGGCTATACGCCCTCAACCAGAGAGGCGACTCTTCCCGTCAGCGCTCCGGTGCAGGCTGCAAAGCCCGCCGCCAAGAAGGCAGCGGCGAAGAAAGCTCCTGCAAAGAAAGCAGTGCCCGCCAAGAAGGCTGCACCGGTAAAGAAGGTTGCAGCGAAGAAGGCCGTTAAGAAAGCTGTCAAGAAGGCCCCAGCGAAGAAGGCCCCAACGAAGAAGGCAGCAGCGAAGAAGGCTCCTGCAAAGAAAGTTGTAGCGAAAAAGGTCGCGGCGAAGAAGAGCCCGGCCAAAAAGACATTGAGTTCTGCCGCGAAGAAGTCCAGTGCTCTGCGCGGCGGTAAGGTCGCCCCTAAAAAGGCGTCCGGCAACAAGAGCACTGCCAGTAACAAAAAACCAACGAAGAGAGGTAATACCTTGGCAACCAAGAAAGCAGCAGCAAAGAAGGCCCCTGCGAAGAAGGCAGCGGCAAAGAAGGCAGTTAAGAAGGCTGTAAAGAAGGCCCCTGCAAAGAAGGCAGCAGCGAAGAAGGCTCCTGCAAAGAAGGCCGTAAAGAAGGCTGTAAAGAAGGCCGTCAAGAAGTAAGCAACTAACCTAAGGCAAGCAAAAAGGCCCGGACACTCGATTGAGAGCCCGGGCCTTTTTGCGTCTGTTGCTATCTCTACTTCTTAGCTTCTTCGATTGCGGCGAGAACTTCTTCGCTGTGGTGGTCCACCTTGACATCGGGCCAGAACTTCACGACCTTGCCCTTGGGAGAGATGAGGAACGTCTGCCGCTTGGCGAAGTGCATATCGCCGTGCGTCATCACCGGGACGCCGTATGCATCGACGACCTTGTGATCGGGATCGGCCAGCATCTTGAAGCTGAAGGTGTCTATCGCGCACCATGCCTTGTGGCTGGCGACGGTATCGAGGCTGACGCCGAGGACGACCGCGTGGAGCTTGTCATACTTCGGCTGGTCGCGCTGAAAGTTATGCGCTTCGATGGTGCATCCAGTGGTCTGGTCCTTCGGGTAGAAGTAGAGGACGACCCACTTCCCCTTGAACTCGCTGAGGCTGATGGGCCGGTCTTCCTGTGAGGGAAGCGTGAAGTTGGGTGCGGTCATACCGACCTTGACCGTGTCTGTATCTGTGTCGGCAGCATGGGCTTTCAAACCAACGCCGCATGTTGCCACCAAGCCTATGATCGCTGCAAGCAAAATTCCTTTGCGCATCTTCGTTCCCCTTTGTGAAGCATGATGAATAGACGAGCCCATTTCTCAATAGGACGCCTGTTCAATCCCTTTGGTTACGACGTCGTGACAACATTGTGACAATTGACTATTGAGCAAGGATAGCGATGCCAGCGGCATCTGCGGTGGCGACGATAGCTGCCGGATCGAACATCAGCGTCCTGCCTGCTTCTACGGCGAGACAGGTCGCGCCTGCACGTTGCATCGTCTGGATAGTGGCGACGCCGACGACCGGCACGTCGAAGCGCATGTCCTGATTGGGCTTAGCAACTTTTACAACGGTCAGCGAGCGGCTGAGGGTGGTTTGGTCGCCGATCTCGATGCCGAGGGTGCGAAAGAGAGCACCGGCACGCTCGATGGTGGCGTCTGTGCCTTCCATGGCCTCAACCGCAACGCAGGCCTGCGCAGCGATCACCACGGTCTGGCCGAGGTCATATCCAGCGATGGCCTGGGCCACGGTGCGGCCATAGGCGATGTCTTTAAGTTCTTCTTCGCTGGGAGCACGGCTGGTGAGAACGCCGGGCTTTGCGAGTAGAGGCTCGAGGTAGGCGGTTGAGGAGATCAGTTCGATGCCCTCGTCGCCGAGGACTTTTGCGATTGCGCCGAGCAGCATGTCGGTGTTGCGGGTGCGGAGGTTGAGCAGCAGTTTTGCCAGACGCCAGTCGGGACGGATGCTGGAGAAGATCTGCTTGTGCTTGACCTGTCCGGCCATGACGGCGCGGGTGACGCCTTCGGCCTGAAAGGTTTCGATGAGGTGGGAGAGTTCGCCGAGCGACATCCAGTGGACGTGAATATCGGCATCGGCTGCGGCGCGAGCGTCGATCTCGGGGTCGGCCTCCTCCTTGATCGCTGCGACGACGACCTGAAGGCCGTGGGCGCGTGCAGCGTCAAGAAGGAGAAAAGGGAAGCGACCGTTGCCGGCGATGAGGCCGAGTTTATCCATAGTTCAATGATGCCATTGCAAAGCGAAGCCTACTTCTTGCCTTCGACTTCGTCCTTGAGGTGAATGGTGCGGCCTGTCGCAGCAGAGCGGCGCGCGGCGTCCAGAATGCGGACGACGGTAACGTTGGTGTCGAGCGAGGTCATATCGTGCTCCGGCTTGAGCGTTCCGCCGAGGACAGCGCTGAGATAGTTGAGAGAGTTGTTCTGGGGCGGCGCAAGCGCGGGTGCGTCTTCGACATGTTCGGTGTGCTCGCCGGGGAGACGGACGCGAAGCTTCACGCCGGGTGCGCCGTCCACATAAAGCGTGTCGATGTAGCCTTTGACGCCGTAGACTTCCATGTCTTTGCGGTCGAAGGGCCAGTTCCACGAGCCTTGAATGATGGCCTGCGCGTGCGGATAGGTCAGGACGATGGTGCTGTCGTCATCGACGTTGGGATAGATCTCCGGCTTGATGTGCAGGGTGACAGCGGTGACGGTCAGCGGCAGTTCGCCGTGCATCATCCATGTGGTGAGATCGACGCCGTAGCAGCCGAAGTCGAAGAGTGATCCGGCACCGTTCTGCTTCGGGTCGGTGAGCCACTTGAAGAAGTCAGGGCTGACGCCGATCTCCTTGGGGCCGCGGTGTCCGTCGTGAAAGACGAGCTTGCGCAGCTCGCCGATCTGGCCTGCCTCAAGCATGTTGTTCGCCGCGGTGTTGGAGGCGTACCAGGTGGTCTCATAGTTGGTGAGCACGGGCACGTTGTACTTCTGCGAGAGCTTCTGGATGGCCAGAGCGTCTTCGACAGTGGTGGCGAGTGGCTTCTCGACCATGGCCGGGATGTGGAGCGGTGCGGCCTGCTCGATGGCGGCGCGGTGTCCGGCGACAGCGGTATAGACGAGGATCGCCTGCGGGTGCGTCTTGGCGAGCATCGTTGCTTCGGACGAGTAGAAGAGATTCTCAGGGAGATGGAAGCGTGTGGCATACTTCTGGCGCAGAGCGGCGTCGGGTTCGGAGATGCCGACGAGCTCGACATCGGGGTGCGAAGGCAGCTCGTGCAGGAAGCCCATGATGTGGTCGTGGTTCAGACCGACGACGGCGACGCGGATGTGAGCAGGATTCTGCGCTGAAGCGGAAGAGAGGCTGAGCACGCTGAAGACGCAGAGGGCGAGAAGCGATTTAAACGTGTAACGAAGAGAGGAGGTCATAGGTGCAGACCAGTCTACCTTTCTGTGACAAATAGCGCTTCAATAGCCAATTATTTGGATCGCACGACATTGATGCTAATTGTTGATTGCGTTGAGATTCGTATGGGTTTTCCATTCTGCGTGGGCGGTTCAAAGAGCCATTCGAACATCTGCGCTTGAATTTTATGCTGGAGCGATTCTGAGGGTGCGCCTTTAACTTCTGCTGACTCGACCGTACCATCGGATCGAATTAATAAGGAAACATGGACAACAAAGGAACCTTGAGCTTTGGTATCCACATAGACAGGATCCAGCCCACATGCCAAGCATTGAAGTGAGCTATTTGAGGAGATCTTCGCGCTTAACGGTTTTACTACCTGTTCAGCTGGCTTAGGATCACCTACGGCCAGTACATCTGTCGCGATCGCAAGCGTATTGCAGGTGACGCCGCTATGTATAGTACAAATTTGGTCTCGGACACTAGCCCATTTTGCCGTCAATGGTCCCGGTGGGATGCTGAAATATGTCGTCGGCGAATGAAAGAAATTGATGAGCAAAGAATTAGAAGCAAAGCACCCGGTGGTTGTGCATAGCCCGCATTCCTGCCAATGACAGGCTTGGACCTCATGAGAAGCAGTCTGCCAATCAGTCCCATTTTCAGAAGTTAAGGCAACAGGAACGCTGTGGCCTCCCCCAGGTTTGTCTTTATCGACAACTTTGAATCCGGACATCCAATAATGCCCATCTACAGCGAGAAAGCTTGCAATACCTGTGCTTGGAGGATCATAGAAAGTCCAGTTTTTACCACCATTTGCCGTTGTTAAGAATCCTGCTTCGGAGAAAGGTCCCTCTGAAAGGAGTATGCCCATTTTTTCAGAGCTTAAGGTGACCAATGAATAGGTGTATGGAAATTTCCGTAAAACCTCAGAAGGTTCCGTGATGGCGTGTGGAATGTCGCTGCCATCCAGATAAAGCAATGCTGATCCTGTCCGAAAAATGCCATGAGACGAATCTGCCAGAGAAGCTTGAAGGATAGTCTGGTCGCTTACATTGCGCCTGAGCCATGTGGTTCCACCGTCTTCAGTAATGAGGAGTGCCCCAGAGGTCCCGAAAGCATAGCCGAATGTTTCGGAAGCAAACCCAATACCCAAAAGAACAGCGCCACCATTCTCAATATGGTGCTTAACCTCCCAATGTTTACCATCTACAGAGGTAGCAATACCTTCGCCGACCCCGCAGATCCAAAAGGAAGATTTTGTAGAAGTAATGTTAATCGGACGAAAGCTAACGTCCGAGGTTGTCCACGAGGCTGGACCGGTAATTGTTTGCGCGTAACTCAGAGTGGTGAGCATCAGCGCTGCGAGCGAACGGAGAAAGATGCGGTAGAACATGCCCGCCGATTTTATCTCAGATACTGGCTATTTGATGACCCCGCGGTCGCTGTTGGCGATGAACTCTGCGAGATAGGCGACGTGTTCACCTGCGCCTTTGGCAACCGTCTCGCGGATGGCTTCGAGCGCCTGGGTCGTATTCAGCTTCGAGGCTTGCAGCAGACGGTAGGCAGCGCGCAACTCCTTCAACTGCTCCGGCGTGAAGCCGCGCCGTTCGAGGCCGACTTTGTTCAATCCGTAGGCGTGGTTGTTGCGCTCAATGCTGGTGAGCGAGTAGGGCAGCACATTCTGCGTGATGGTGGTGCCCCCGCCGATGTAGGAGTATTTGCCGATGCGGCAGAACTGATGCACGGGGCACAGTGCGCCGACTACGGCGTAGTCCTCGACGATGACGTGTCCGGCCAGCGTAGCGGAGTTGGCCAGGATGCATCCGTTGCCGATGTGCGAGTCGTGGCCGATGTGGGTGTAGGCCATGATCAGACAGCCGCTTCCCACCGTCGTCACTCCGCCCCCGCCCATCGTCCCACGCGAGATGGTGACGTACTCGCGGATGCTGTTGTCGTCGCCGATCGTCACCCTCGTCGGCTCGCCAGCGTACTTCAGGTCCTGCGGAGAGATACCCACGCAGGCGAAGGAGTAGATGCGGTTCCGGCTGCCGAGGGTCAGGTGCCCGTCAAGCACGACGTGCGAGACCAGCTCGCACTCTTCGCCGAGCACGACGTTCGCTCCAATCGTGCAGTAAGGACCGACCGTGCAGGACTCCGGAATGACGGCTCCAGCGGCGACGATTGCGGTCGGGTGGATACTCACTCGGCCGGTACCTCGGAGGCAGGCTTCTTCGCCGCGCGGGGCACGAGCTGGCACATCACGGTCGCCTCGCAGGCTACCTTGCCGTCGACGGTCGCGATGCCGAGCATCTTGACGGCGCGGCTGCGCCATTGCAGCACGGTGACCTCGATGCGCAGTTGATCACCGGGAACGACGGGGCGGCGAAACTTGGCGTTGTCGATTCCGGTGAAGACCATCAGCTTGTCGGCGCGGTCGGGAATCTCGGTCAGCAGCAGCGCTCCGCCAGCCTGGGCGATGGCTTCGACCATCAGGACGCCGGGCATGATGGGGTAGTCGGGAAAGTGACCCTGAAAGTGCGGCTCGTTGAAGGTGACGTTCTTGATGGCGACGATGCGCTGCTTGCGTTCAATCTCGACGACGCGGTCGATCAGCAGGAAGGGGTAGCGATGCGGCAGGATGGACATGATCTCGACGATGTCCATCGTCTGCTTGGCGGCCTCAGGGGCCTCGGGCGAATTGGTTTGCTGTTCACGCTCAGATTCAGTCATGGCAGCCCTGAGTATAAACCGCCGGGTTACTTCTTTTTCAGCAGATGGTCGGGGTTGAAGAGTTCGTGCGGCAGGCCGGTGTTGTACTGCACGTTGGTCAGGAAGCGCTGATTGCTCATGTCGCCGTTGTGATAACGGGTAATGGTGAGGGGTGTGGGCAGGCCCTGCATGGTGTGATAGTCGTCGTACTCCTCGACATCCTCGTCGTGGTCTTTGAAGGTGGTGTTGCGCCACTCAAAAGTACGGCGCAGGGGAAGGTGGGTGGTGGCATCGAGGTCGATGGTGACGCCATCGTTGTTCGCGCTGAGGATGGTGACCTGATCTGCCATGCGGCGCTCGACCATGCTGGTGCCGTCGTAGAGCACCATGACGCCGGGGGCCTTGAGCCAGGTGCGAACCACGTCTTCGATGGAGTGGGCCTGCCTGCGGTAGTAGTCCTCGACCTGATCTTTGGGCAGGGTGGTCTTGCCCTTGAAGGTGACCTCGTAGCCTTCGCCGCCGGTCCAGATCTGCACGACGTCGATCTTCTTGCCAGGGAAGATCATGCTCTTGTCCGTGAGGAAGCCGATGCGCTCGGCCTGCGGCTGTTCCCCCTCGGGAAACTGTTGCCACGCGTCGAACTCTACCACCATGCCATTGGGTCTCCCCTGAAAAAAGGTGGCGATGTGGCCGTGGAACTGCATGTCCCGGCGATGGAGCCACGCGTCTCCGCCCAGCGCGGTGACCATCTCGTCCATCAATTGATGCCCGCGCTGTTCCTGCGTCTGCGGAGTGGGCTGGGCGGTCGTCGCGTTGGGAATATCGCTGGCCTGTGCCCGGAGCAGGGGCGAGGCGAACGTGGCTGACAAGATGCCTGACAACAGGGTGCAGAAAAACAGGGTGCAGAGAACCTTCTTCATCGAAACTCCATTGGCAACGAATCCATCGCTTCTTTGGACGGCTGCGGGCGGGCGAATGTTCGGGCAAAAAATATTCTGCATAGATCCCGCTTATCCGATAATCTCATCCTCACGCAATCGCATCGCCTGCGCGGCGCGTTGCCAATTCTCTCAACAGCGGAGCCTGTCCGAATATGAAGATCGCCGTAGTGATAGCTCGTGTTTTGCTTGGCCTGATATTTCTTGTCTTCGGCCTCAACTATTTCTTCCATTTTCTTCCCATGCCGCCGCCGCCGGGCGATGCCGGTGTATTGATGGGCATCTTCTACACGCATGGCTGGCTGACCTTCCACGGTGTGCTCTATGTGCTTGCCGGCGCGCTGCTGGTGGCCGGATGGTACGTTCCCGTCGGGCTGACCATTCTGGGACCCATTATTGTGAACATCCTGCTGTTCCATCTCACGATTGCGCCGGGCATCGCTCCGGGAGCTGTGGCGGCTGTGCTGGAGCTGTTCCTGATCTGGGCCTACTGGCCAGCCTTTCGGGGTATCTTTACCGCGAAGCTGGAGGCGTAGAACCTCAAAATCCCAGCAAAAGCGCTTGTCAAGCCCCAAAATGGCTTAACTTACACAAAATAAACCGAATAGAGGTTGCAGGTGAGTTTCACTCCATTCGCTACAATTTAAATAAAGCAGAAAAGAGAGAAAGGCCCCGCCGCAATGCTGGGCCTAACTCGTTTAGAAAGAATATTTTGACCGCTAAGTCCCCTGGAATGAATATTTGTCAAAAATAAATTAGGTAAATCCTTGAATCAAAGCGCTTTAGGCCTAAAGTGCCCCGGGGGGGGGGGCCTCCCGGAAATCTTTAGCCTAAGAATCTGTTTAAAACTCATTAGCCACGTCATCTCGACCGGAGCCGCGCGGTTTCATCGCGCGGCGGAGTGGAGAGACCCCTGTATTTCGCTTTTGTTTTTTGTTGTTGCCAGTTGTTCTGAACTTCAGAGAGGCAATTTTTAAACGGGTTCTACGAGGCTGATCGCCGGGAGGCCAGAAGTTTTCTGCGTTCCGTTATGAGCTGCCTTTGTTTCGTCTTCGGCATGGTCAGCATGGTGCGGGTCTTTGGCGGCAGCTTGGCCAGGGTCAGGTCGTAGGCGGCGCGCAGTTGCTGCTCCCACTCGGCGGTGCGAAAGACGTTCCAGCGCTCGGCGGCGACCCAGTGAATGCGGGCGACGTAGGGCGCGGGGAAGATGCCGTCGATCTCGAGTAGTTCGGCGGAGCGCTCCGGCCCTGCGGGGTAGGAGATGACGCGCGGGTGGTTGTCGGTCTGTTCGAGCTTGACCCAGGCAAACATCTTGCCGCCGACGGCTTTGTCCCCAACCCAGAAGACGAGGCCACCGAACTGCGCGGTTTCGACGACGTGAGGAAGGCCAAGGAGGAAGGCGCGGATGCGTTCGACGTCCATGACAGAAGTATAGGAGAGGCTTAGCGCAGGCGAAGCCGGATGGGGCCTTTTGCTGTGGCGGGATCAACGATTGCTCCATGCTGGGTGATGACAATCTTTCCCGCGACCACAAGACGACGCGCCGCGGCACGGGCTGGCTCCACCAGCCCCTCCCAGTCGCGGCGAGTGGCTTTGTCCTTACCGCGAGCGTCGCCGCTGACCAGCTTCGCCGCCTCTGACGGGCAGATCGTCTTGCTCCTGTCTCCATCGACGCTGCGTTCGGCGAGAAGCTCAAGAATGGCGGCCTCAAGTGCCACATCCTTTTCGCCGGGGCGGTAGCCGGTGCAGGCTTCGCTACAGAACTTAACGATGTCCCAGTCCTGCTCCCACTTCTTCTGCCACTGAATGGGGCGGCGGCAGGTCTTGCAAAGCTTGTCTTTGCGTGGAGTGGGACGCTCGGGGTTGCGTTTGCGGTCGGGCATGAATTGAAAAGGGGTGGATATTTATCAAGGTGCCTATTTGGGTAAATTTGGATCAGGCGTTGAGGGATACACCACCCACTATACTTTCGCCATGGAATTCAAGCTGGTGAAAGTGTTCTTACTCATGGCGGCTTGCTTTTGCGTGGGAGGTATTGGTTATGGGGTGTACGCGAGTAGAGAGAGTATTTCTCCTAAGAAGGGCAAGGGGCGACTCATTGCGTTCCTTCTTTGCGGAGCGGGTATTTGCATCGGTGCATTAGCTATCGGCTCGTTGCAATGGACAACCCCCATTTATCAGGTAGATGGAGTCGTCGAAAGTGCGCAAATTCACTCACAGAATAAAGGATATAGAACGAGCCTGATAGTGCAGACATCATCGGGTGTGGACTTGGTACTTAACGCAGATGGTCGGAGTCCTTATTTCCGGACTGGTGAACATCTCCAGGTGTCTTATCGTGGATATAGTGGCTCGATACACAAAGCCCTGTTTCTTTCCCCTACCGGAAATGAAGAAGGTATTTTCAATGGTACTGATGATTGGCCGCCTTACTTTATGTTCCTAATGGGGTTGTTTGTTATGTGGGCAGGAGTTCGCAAATTCAAACGTGATCCTGAAGGAGCAGGGGAGTCTAAAGGTATGTGGGGAAATTGACCTCTGTTTGAAAAGTCCGGGTCTTTATACTTGAAAGATATGTCCGCTTCTATAACGGAGACCATGGCTAATTTTTTATCGCTTGAAGACCAGCTTGACCTCATCACCAAGGGCGCTGCCGAGATTCTTCCGCTGGACGCTCTTAAGGAGCGCATTCAGCAGTCCATCGCTTCGGGCAAGCCGATGCGCATCAAGGCGGGATTTGACCCGACTGCACCGGACCTGCATCTGGGCCATACGGTGCTGATTCGCAAGCTACGGCACTTTCAGCAACTGGGGCATACGGTCATCTTTTTGATTGGGGATTCGACGGCGCTGATCGGCGACCCGACCGGGCGCAACGTGACCCGCAAGCCGCTGACGCCCGAGCAGATTGCCGCCAACGCGGAGACGTACAAGGAGCAGGTGTTCAAGATTCTGGACCCGGAGAAGACCGAGGTTCGGTACAACTCCGAGTGGCTGGACAAGCTGAACTACTACGACATGGTGCGGCTGCTGGCGCAGTTCACGGTGTCGCAGATGCTGGAGCGCGAGGACTTCCACAAGCGCTTCGACGCGGAGCAGCCGATTGCGCTGCACGAGATGATCTATCCCGTGGCGCAGGGGTACGACTCGGTTGAGCTGAAGAGCGATGTGGAGCTGGGCGGGACGGACCAGAAGTTCAACCTGATGCGTGGGCGCGATCTGCAGAAGCACTTTGGCGAACCGCAGCAGATTGTGCTGATGGTGCCGATTTTGGAAGGGCTGGACGGCGTGCAGAAGATGTCGAAGTCGCTGAATAATGCGATTGGCATTCATGAGCCGGCGTCGGAGATGTATGGCAAGCTGATGTCGATCTCCGACGAGCTGATGTGGAAGTATTGGACGCTGCTGACTGATCTGCGTAAGTCGGAGATTGCGCAGATGCAGGCCGATGTGACCGATGGCAAGCTGCATCCGATGCAGACGAAGAAGAACCTCGCGCATGCAATTACTGCCGATTTTCATTCGGCGGCTGAGGCCGATGCGGCGGCGGAGAACTGGGCGCAGCAGTTTCAGCAGCGCGGAGTGGCGAACGATCTCGAAGAGGTAACGGTGGAATACAGTGCCGTCGCGGGGGCCGATGCGAATACAGTGCGGATGGCGAAGCTCCTGGCACAGGCTGGACTCGCCAGTTCGGCAAGCGAGGCTACGCGCAAGCTGGCCGAGGGAGCAGTGCGCGTAGGCACTGAGGTGCACCGCGAAGCAACGCTATCGCTGGAATCATTGCCGGCGAAGCTGACGGTGCGGCTGGGCAAGCGGGCCAAGGCTATTACGATTACGGCATGAGCCGCGTTTGAGTCGTCGCATGGTTTTGGCACAAACCTGCGCGGAAAGATGGCATCCTACCACTATGCGTATGTTGACCCGCTCGAAGTTCTTTTGCTGTGTGGCCCTGGTTCTTTTTGTTGCTCTGCCGCTCCACGCGCAGGACCCCAGGCAGATCGTGCAGACAGCGGTTAACACGGAGCTGGCCGCGAGCCGCAACGATCACAGCCTGTGGCGATATCGCGACGCGCAAAGGGAAGCGAACAAAGTTTCCATTGTGGTGCAGACCGCCAAGGGCTCGGTAAAGCGCCTGATCGAGAAGAATGGCGCACCGCTGACTGCTGCCGAAGCGCAGACAGAAGATGCACGGATACAGAATGCGATCCACGACCCGGAGAAGATGGCGAAGCAGAGGAGAGATGGCGCGTCCGACGATAAAAGCGCGACGGAGCTGCTGAATATGCTTCCCACGGCGTTTCTCTGGAAGATCGCGAACGAGAACCGCGATTCAATCACGCTGACCTTCACTCCTAATCCTGACTTCAGCCCGCCGGACATGCAGTCGCGTGTGTTGAGTGCGATGGCAGGCGATCTGGTAGTGGACAAAAAACAGCATCGCATCGAGACCATCAGTGGAAAGCTGGTGCGCGACGTGACCTTCGGCTGGGGGCTGCTGGGACGGATGAAGCAGGGCGGAACGTTTCGTGTGGAACGGCGCGAGTTGAAGCCGGGACTGTGGCAGATTACCGAGACGCATGTGAATATCGCGGGCAAGGCGCTGCTGTTCAAAAATATTGGCCAGCAGCAGGATGAGGTGCAGACGGACTTTACCCAGGTGCCTGCGAACACGACGTTCGAACAGGCGGCGGAGATGTCGAAAGAGAAGCATTAGCCGCTGCCGCTGCGCGATGATGGTCGCGGCGGTATGCTCAGAGTGAGATGGCGCAGACACCGTATCCCCGAAGTGATCGTGAACTGATTGGCAGGATTGAGCGCTCTCCGGGACATCGCGCTGGATATAAGCAGTTGGTGCGCGAGTTTGGGCTGGGCGGTGGCCGCGAACGGCGTCTGCTGCTGGAGCAGCTTGCGCGCATCACCGCTCGCGGAGAGCTGGTCAAGATCGACACGGAGCAGTGGAGCCTGCCTGCCGCTGCGCCCGAGAAGACGGCGCGTGCTTCGCGAAATGTCGAGCAGCCCGTGGAACACCGTGCCACACGCGACCGGCTGGTGGCGGGAAAGATCGATCTGCACCGCGATGGTTATGGCTTCGTCCGTCCCAACCAAAGCACCAACCGCGAAGACGATCTCTTCATTCCTCCGAATGAATTGAACGGAGCGATGCAGGGCGACGAGGTGCTGGTGGACGAAGCGCCGCCGGGCCGCGATGGGCGCCGGTCGGGCCGTGTAGCGCGTGTGCTGACGCGACGAAATCCTACGGTGGTCGGCCTCTTTCACTACGCGCGGTCGCGGGGGCGAGCGAATGCCTGGGAGAATGCGCCTGTAGTCAACGGAAATTACGTTACGCCACTCGACGAGCGGATGACGCAGGCCATTCTTATACCCGAGGGCGCTGAGATTGCCATCACGCCGACGCAGACGCCGCATCGCGTGTTGGGCGAAGAGGCCCAGGCGCAGCGGGCTCACTGGTCGGAGGAACTGGATCCACACTGGCCGCTGGAAGGGCTTGCGGTCGATATTGAGATTACGGATTTTCCTGCGCCGGGACGTCCTGCGCGCGGGCGTGTGCTCGAAGTTTTAGGGCCGCCGGATGCGTTCGGCGTTGATGTCGAGATCATTATTCGCAAGCATCATCTGCCGTATACCTTTCCTGCCAATGTGCTGGCAGAGGCTACGGCATCGGCTGCGCAGACGGTCGAGACGCTGGGTGCGGACGAGGTGGAACGGCGCAGAGATTTTCGGGGGCTGCCGATCGTCACCATCGATGGCGAGACGGCGCGAGACTTCGACGATGCCGTGCTGGTAGAGCCGCTGGCCAATGGCAACTGGCAGCTTCAGGTGCACATCGCCGATGTGAGCCACTATGTTCGTCCGGGTACGGCGCTCGATCTTGAAGCGCGGCTGCGTGGGACGTCAGTTTATTTTCCTGATCGCGCAATTCCTATGCTGCCGAATCAGCTTTCGAGCGGAATGTGCAGCTTGCGGCCGGATGAGGATCGCCTGGTGCTGAGCTGCTTGATGGAGATCGACGCGCGTGGCGAGGTGCTCGGTTACGAATTGTTTGAGGGCATCATTCGCAGTGCACGGCGCATGACGTACACGCAGATTCAAGCGGTGCTCGACGGAGATGTGGCGACGCGCGCTGAGTTTGCCGCGCTCGTGCCGGACTTCGAGCGCATGTACGAGCTGGCGTTGAAGCTGAATGCGAAGCGCCATCGTCGTGGTTCAATCGACTTCGACCTGCCGGAGCCGGTGGTGCAGTTCGATCCCGAAGGCAATATGGAAGCCATCGTGCGCTCGCAGCGCGGCTGGTCGCATCGCTTGATTGAAGAGTTCATGCTCTCGGCCAACGAGTGCGTCGCGCACTGGATTGAGGCGCAGGGAGTGCCGGGCATCTATCGCATTCACGAGATGCCCGATCCCAAGCGCATCGTCGATTTCGAAGAGACAGCGAGCCAGTTCGGCTACTCGCTCGGCTTCAGCAGCCTGCCGGTGAAGCGCGTGCAGATGAAGGCCGACCGACGCTCGGTGCGCGGGACAAATCGCACGGCGAAGACGCATGAGGTCGCCGAGTCGATCCCGGTGACGCCGCAGATGTATCAGCGGCTGACGGCGAAGATCACGGGCAAGCCGGAGGAGCGGATTCTGGCCTACCTGATGCTGCGCTCGCTGAAGCAGGCGCGCTACAGCGAGCAGAATGTGGGCCACTTCGCTCTGGCCTCGCCCAGTTATACGCACTTCACGTCGCCCATTCGCCGCTACCCGGACCTTATCGTCCATCGGCTCCTGCGCGATCTGCTGCAGGGGGGAGCGAACCCGCATGGCGAGGCTATTCTGAGCTCCGACCCGCAGCCGTGGCGCGAGATGAGCGATGCAAAGCGGGACGCTCGACATACTTCCTCGCAGGCTCGGCTTGGCGATGCGATTGAGGCTATTCCAGAGGCAGAGATCGCTGCCATCGCGACCGAGTCGAGCCAGGCAGAACGCCGCGCCGACGATGCCGAGCGAGAGCTGATCGAGTGGAAGAAGATACGCTTCATGGAGGACCGCGTTGGGGAAGACTTCAACGCCATCATTCTCTCCTGTACGAAGTATGGTTTCTTCGTCGAGCTCGACGACCTGTTTATTGAGGGGTTGGTGCCGATTGCGAGCTTGCAGGACGACCGCTATTTCTTTCGCGACACCGACCGGCAGATCGTAGGCACACGCAACGGCCACGTCTTCAAGATGGGCCAGCGCGTCCACGTTCTGCTCGACAGGATTGACCGTCAGCAGAAGCGGTTGCAGTTTGCGCTGTTGCCATCGGAAGAAGAGAGTCAGATTCTTCGCGGATCGCTTCGTAAGACAAAAGGGAAGGCGGCTTCGAAGAAGGAGAGTGTTCAGCCCAGTCCAAATCGTACCGGCAAACGTAAGACCAAGGACCGCGCCCGCGATAAGAAGTCTAAAGGCAAGCGCAAAAAGTCTTAGGGAGGTTTTCCTCCAGATGTAGTCTTGGCGATTTGAGCAAAACGCAGATTCCCTTCGGGAATGACAAATAAAAGGAAGCCACCCCTGAGAGGAAATAGCGATAGCGTGCTTATTCGCTGATTTTCTCCCTATAAAAGACCGTGAAAAGCGCAAAAACACCGCTGTTAGCCGATGCGAAAGAAATCCGCGTAAAATAAAGACTTCCAAGGAGATTTAACGCAAATGGCGCACATGGTTTTCTGCACCAAATACAAGGCTGAAATGGAAGGCCTCGACGAACCACCCTTCGATTCGGACTTCGGCCAGAAGATCTACAAAAACGTCTCCAAAAAGGCCTGGGGCGAGTGGGTAGAGCGTCAGAAGATGCTGTTGAATGAGTATCGTTTGCAGCCCTGGACGCGTGAGGCGCAGGAGTTCCTGGTGGAGCAGATGAACGAATTCTTCTTCGGCGAAGGCGGCTCTTTGCCCAAGGAATACGTCGCTCCCACGAAGTAGCGGATGGCGCGAAGATCGCGCCGTTCGTGTACACTTAGGTCTGCAATATACCCCGCCGTCGCCCGCCTGGGCAGACGTGCAACCAATAGTCGGGACGTGGCTCAGCCTGGTAGAGCGCACCCTTGGGGTGGGTGAGGTCGCAAGTTCGAATCTTGTCGTCCCGACCATTTATTTCAATAACTTAGCGATTGATTTCAGGAATCTGGGAACAACTCAAGGGACACAAAGGGACAGTAGCATTCTTTCCTCCCGAGCTTTCTTCAGCCCTTTCATTGCCTGCTTTTATGGCACATGGAACTGCGCCACAGGCTGATATAGACCGCGCCTTCAGCGCGGGTGACAGGGAACGCCCTTCTGGTGGTGACCTGAGGTGCTGCTTCTTTTACAGGGCGGCGTCGCTCTAATACCTGTAGGGCGAATCCATTGGCTGCTGATGGTCCCCGTAAAGAGGACATACCCCAGGGGCCGAAGCCCCGTTTTTTTGTGACTTTGAGAGACCCAAGGCTGAAGCCTTGGGGTACCCAGAAGCAAATACGGATTCGTCAGACACTCCCTAATATCTGTAGGAGGATGGGATGCCCGCAGGCTGGCTATAATGGAAGGATATCCCACTCGTGTGACAACGTTGAAGCGCATATGAACTCAATGGGTTAGGTACCCCACTTACGGCGATGCGCGCTATTGCCAGCATCGCCACAGGCAAAACCGTTAGGAAGAGATGACGACAGCCCACCAGCATCCCCTGCGAAAGATCCTCGATAGCCGAATTGCCATCATCGATGGAGCGATGGGCACGACGATCCGCACCTATGGCATGACAGAAGTCGACATCCGTGGGGAGCGGTTCAAGGACTCGACGAAGGACTTGCTGAACAACGGTGACCTCTTTTCCCTGACCCAGCCAGACATGATCTGCGACATCCATCGCCGGTTTCTGGAGGCTGGGGCGGACATTATTGAAACGAATACTTTTGGTGCGACCAGCATTACCCAGAGCGAGTTTTTTGTCGACGATCCGCGGGAGCATGGCGGCCGGAAGAACCCAGAGTTCTACCAGAAGATTATCGAGGACGCCTCGCTCAGGGATCTGGCTTACGAGATTAATGAGAAGTCGGCGCGGCAGTGCCGCGAATGGGCCGATCGCGTCGGGAATGCGACAGGGCGTCAGCGGTTTGTTGCGGGTGCAATCGGTCCGATGACTGTATCGCTTTCGAACTCGCCCGATGCCGATGATGCGGGGTTCCGGGTGGTCACTTTCGATCAGGTGAAGACAGCCTATATCGAACAGGTACGCGCGCTCATCGCCGGTGGCTCGGACCTGCTTCTGGTCGAGACCATCTTCGACTCGCTGAATGCCAAGGCGGCACTTGTGGCCATCCGCGAGGTGTTTGATCAGGATGGCAAGGAACTGCCGGTGATGATCTCGGCAGCGGTAGGGCGCGGCGGTGAGACGCTGATCTCCGCTCAGACTACGGAGGCGTTCTGGAATGCGGTGAAGCATGTAAAGCCGCTGTCGGTGGGGCTCAATTGCTCGCTCGGCCCCGATCTGATGTATCCCTTTTTGAGCGAACTGTCGGAAAAGGCAGACGTAGCAATCTCGGCTTATCCGAATGCCGGTTTGCCTAATCCTCTCTCGGAGACCGGTTTCGACCTGGGTCCGGAAGATATGGCCCGTTATTTGGGTGACTTCGCACGAGGAGGGTTGATCAACATTGCCGGTGGCTGTTGCGGTAACACGCCCGAGCATATTGCGGCGATTGCCAAGGCACTTGAAGGCCAGGCTCCGCGGGAATTGCGAGCGACCCGGTGACCATGGATAGGAACCAGAATTTGAGCGGAACTGATACTGTGGTCGCGGCGGAGACCAAGCCGTTGCGGCTATCGGGATCGCAGCCCTTTACCCAGCAGCCCGGCGTCTACATCATGATCGGCGAGCGGACCAATGTGGCCGGTTCGCCGAAGTTCGCCAAGCTAGTGAAGCAGGGCAAGTACGAGGAAGCAGTCAGCATTGCCCGGCAGCAGGTTGAGAATGGCGCGAACGTCATCGACATCTGCATGGACGAGGGCATGATCGACGGCGTTGCCGCAATGACGCGTTTTCTGCAGTTGCTGGCGAGCGAGCCCGAGGTCGCCAAGGCGCCCTTTATGGTGGACTCCTCGAAGTGGGAGGTCATCGAGGCGGGGCTCAAGTGCCTGCAGGGCAAAGGCATTGTGAATTCGATCTCGTTGAAGGAAGGCGAAGAGAAGTTTCGCCAGAATGCCGCGACGGTGCTGAAGTATGGCGCGGCGGTGGTGGTGATGGCCTTCGATGAGAATGGCCAG
This sequence comes from Granulicella sp. L56, assembly GCF_009765835.1. Lineage (NCBI taxonomy): Bacteria > Pseudomonadati > Acidobacteriota > Terriglobia > Terriglobales > Acidobacteriaceae > Granulicella > Granulicella sp. L56. The sequence continues at coordinate 2,235,311 of NZ_LMUS01000006.1, forward strand.
GCCGCAACCTTCGAGGAGAAGATCCGCATCTGCGAGCGCGCCTACAGGATCCTTGTTGACGACGTTGGATTTCCACCTGAAGACATTATCTTTGACCCGAATATCCTCACCGTGGCCACCGGGATGGAGGAGCACAACAACTACGCCGTCGACTTCATTAATGCGACGCGCTGGATCAAGGCGAACTTGCCGCACGCGAAGGTCAGCGGCGGCGTCTCGAACATCTCGTTCAGCTTCAGAGGTAACAACAAAGTCCGCGAAGCCATGCACGCTGCGTTTCTTTATCACGCCATCGCGGCGGGCATGGACATGGGCATTGTGAATGCCGGGATGCTCGAGGTGTATGAGGAGATTGAGCCCGAGCTAAAGGTGTTGGTCGAGGATGTGCTGCTCAATCGCCGCCCCGATGCGACCGAACGACTGGTGGAGCACGGCGAAACGCTGAAGCATGTTGGCACGGTCGTAAGCGAGAAGAAGGCTGAAGAGTGGCGTAATGGCACCGTCGAGGAGCGGCTCTCTCACGCACTGGTCAAAGGAATAGACGCGTATATCGAACTTGACGCCGAGGAGGCTCGCGTCAAGCTGGGCCGGCCTCTGTTGGTGATCGAAGGACCGTTGATGGACGGCATGGGCGTCGTGGGCGATCTCTTCGGAGCCGGCAAGATGTTCCTGCCCCAGGTGGTGAAATCTGCCCGAGTCATGAAGAAGGCTGTGGCGCATCTGACGCCTTTCATGGAGGAAGAGAAGGCTGCACTGGCTGCGGCTGGCCAGGAGGTCAAGGCGCAGGGAAAGATTCTGCTCGCGACGGTCAAAGGTGACGTTCATGATATCGGCAAGAACATCGTCGGCGTTGTGCTCGCGTGCAATAACTACGAGGTGATCGACATGGGGGTGATGGTCACCTGTGAAAAGATCCTCGAACGCGCCAGGGCCGAGAAGGTGGACGTGATTGGACTCAGCGGCTTGATCACACCGTCTCTCGACGAGATGGTGCATGTGGCCCGCGAGATGGAGCGTCAGGGTTTCAAGTTGCCGTTGCTGATCGGCGGGGCGACTACGACCCGCACTCATACCGCCGTCAAAATTGCGCCGCACTATAGTGAACCGGTGGTCCATGTGTTGGATGCCAGCCGCGCAGTCCCTGTGACGACCAGCCTTCTGAGCGTGGAAGGCAAGGCAGACTTTGTGGCGCAGCATCGTGCCGAGTACGAGGCGCTCCGCAAAGCGCACTCCGCGCCGCGCCAGCAAGTTGTTCCTCTTCAAACTGCTCGCGCAAGACGGACGCCCATCGAGTGGCGAGCTGGGGATGTACCCACGCCCGCGTTTACGGGAGTGCGCGTGTTGGACAATTTTCCTCTGGCAGAGCTGCGTGCGTTCATCGACTGGACCCCGATCTTTCACGCCTGGGGGCTGAAGGGCGTTTACCCCCGCATTCTTGAACATGAGACCCAGGGCGAGCAGGCGCGTCAGATCTTCACCGATGCCAATGCTCTTCTGGACGTCATCATTGAGAAGAACCTGATTACCGCGCGTGGCGTCTACGGATTCTTTCCAGCCAATGCTGTGGGGGACGATATCGAGTTGTACACCGATGCGACACGCACCGAGGTGCTGGACCGGTTCCACTTTCTGCGTCAGCAGGCAAACAGGGAAGGGAGCGAGCCATGCCGCTCGCTCGCTGATTTCATTGCGCCGAAAGAGACCGGGTTGCAGGATTACATGGGCGGTTTCGCGGTGACCAGCGGCATCGGCCTGAAGGAACTATGCGACAAGTATCGTGCTGAGAACGATGACTACAACGCGATTATGGCGGAGGCGATCGGCGATCGGCTGGCTGAAGCTTTTGCCGAGTGCCTGCACAAACGGGTGCGGGATGAATGGGGTTATGGCTGCGAGGAAGGTCTGAGCAACGTAGACATTATCGCGGAGAAGTACCGCGGAATCAGGCCGGCTCCAGGTTATCCGGCTTGTCCGGACCATACGGAAAAAGGCACGATCTGGCGGTTGCTGGATGTGCAGGCGAACACGGGAATGTTGATTACGGAGTCATTTGCAATGTGGCCTGGCTCAAGCGTGAGCGGGCTCTATTTCGCCCACCCTCAGTCGCGCTACTTCAGCCTTGGCAAGATCGATCGCGATCAGGTCGAGGACTATCACGAGCGCAAGGGGATGAGCGTGGCAGAGGTTGAACGATGGCTTGGGCAAAACCTGAACTACGACCCTGCGGAATAGCGCTCGGACCTTTGGGGGCTTGATCAACGGCCTCGACGAGAAAAATTTCGAGCGGCCTCTATTTTGCTTCAGAGGCATGGATGAAGTGGCATCTCCCGATAGTGTGCAATTCGGATAAGCGGTATAGTCAATACTCATGAATCAGACCTCATCCCTTCCACAGAACTCGACCGCGACAAGGAAGAGCTTTCCTTCCTCAGCGGGGGAGATGTTTCAGGATTACTTCGTTGGTGACCGCGAGGACAGCTATAAAAAGCGCGACCTGATCGATGCGCGGGCGCGAAGAATATTCGAGAACACGGCGCTGGCCTGTTCCATGGACGCCTATCCGTTTCAGGCCCCTTTGAGCACGCGGTCCGGGCCTGTGGTGGAGATGGATGGCCACCGAATGCTGATGCTGTCTTCCTACGATTACCTGGGATTGATTGGGAACCCGAGAGTGGATGAGGCCGCGATTGCGGCGATACGGAAGTATGGGACTGGCACGGGTGGCGCGCGCCTGTTGACCGGCACATTGGATCTCCACCGGGAGCTGGAAGAGGCGGTAGCGAGGTTCAAGGGGACGGAGGCGGCGATCACCTTTACCTCCGGGTATGCAGCAAATCTGGCCGTGATCAGTGCTTTGTTCGGGCCTGCCGACCGTGTGATCCTCGATGCCCTGTCGCATCGGAGCCTGATGGATGCATGTCGGCTAGCGGGGGTTCCGGTCCAGACATTTGCGCACAATGACCCGGCTTCTCTGCGAGAACAGTTACAGAAGGAGACCGGAGCCAATCGCACGCTGATCGTCTCCGATGGAGTGTTTTCAATGGATGGCGACATCGGCTGTCTTCCGGACCTGATCGCGCTGAAAAAAGAGTTTGGCTGCTTTCTTCTGATGGATGAGTCTCATGCCAGCGGTGTGCTGGGCAAGCACGGGCGCGGGACAGATGAGCACTTCGGTGTGCTTACGGACGATGTCGATATCTGGACCGGATCGCTGGCGAAGGCGATTCCGGCGAGCGGCGGATTTGTGGCGGTCTCGAAACGGCTGGCGATCTTCCTGCAACATGCGTCGGCCCCGTTTATCTTTTCGGGAGCGATGTCGGCTCCGGTAGCGGCCGCTGCCTGCGAGGCGCTGAAGCTTTTGCAAGACGAGCCAGAGCGGGTCGCGTGTTTACAGGCGAATGCGGTGTTCCTTCGTGAAGGCCTTCAGGGCCTTGGATACGATACGGGGCTATCGGAGACGGCGGTGATTCCGGTAATGCTGCACGATGATGCAAAGACGGCCTTGTTTGCCCGGAAGCTACGCGATTATGGGATTCTGGTCTCTCCGGTGATGTTTCCTGCGGTCGCGCAGGGGACAGCCCGCCTGAGGCTCTGTGTGACGGCCGCTCATACTCGGGAGCATCTCCACTTTGCGCTCGATGTCTTCGAGAAGATGCGGAGCATATAAGTGCCTGTCCTGGTGACGGGCGCGAGTGGTTTTCTGGGCGGACGGCTGGCGGAGGTGCTGATCAACGAAGGGGAGCAGGTTACTGTATTGGCCCGCTCAACCTCCGATCTCAGCCACCTTTCCGAATTTCTGCCTAATCGTCTGCGCGTAGTTCGAGGAGACTTAACGGACCGGGAATCGCTGCTGGACGCGGTGCGAGACGCGACCCATATCTTTCACTGTGCGGCGGCATCGACGGACTGGGCTTCGATGGAGGTCTACCTCGAGAGTAATGTTCGGGGTACGGAGATGCTTTTAGCAGCGGCATTGAAGGCGCGGCAGCTCCAGCGATTCGTTCATGTCAGCACCACGGACGTCTATGGGTACCCTGCGATTCCGTGCGCCGAGACCGGCGAGGTTCGAGATGTAGGTCTGCCCTATAACCGGACGAAGATTCAGGCCGAGCAGGCAGTGTGGCGAGCTTCGCGCGAGGGGCTACCGGTGACGGTAGTTCGGCCAGCGACGATCTATGGGCCCAGAGGGAAGGCGTTTGTCACCGATATCGCGGACTTATTGCGGAGCAGGCAGATGGCGCATATCGGTGGGGGACGAGCGACCGGAGGCTTCCTCTATGTCGATAATGCTGTAGCTGCGATGCTCGCGGCAGCCCGGAGCGTGGACGCTGAAGGGCAGGCGTACAACCTTGCGGATGGCACGGGAGCGACCTGGAATCAATATGTTACGGCATTGGCGGGAGGATTGGGGTACAGGCCGCCGTGGATTGATCTGCCCTATGGGCTGGCGATGAAGATTGCAGGTGCGATGGAAGCTCCGTATCGCTGGGTAAAGATGCTGCCAGGGCGTCCGATGCTGACGCGTCATGCGGTTCTTCTACTGGCGAGAGATCAGGAGTTTCCCAGTGGTAAAGCGCGAGCAGAATTTGGCTTTGTCTCGCGAGTTTCCTTCGAAGAGGGGATTGCCCGCTCCGTGGCTTGGGTGAAGGGCCTGAGACGTGTCTAGGGGAGAGATTTGAAGGCGAGGACAGCGTTCAGCCCGCCGAAGGCGAAAGAATTTGAAAGGCATGCCTCCACAGCAACCCTTCGGGCCTGGTTGGGGATGATATCCAGATCGCAGGCGGGGTCTGCGGTAAGGAAGTTGGCGGTGGGAGGGAGAACGCCATCCCTGAGGCTGAGGATGCTGGCTACGGCCTCAAGGGCACCAGCAGCGCCGAGAGCGTGGCCGTGCATGGATTTGGTGGAGCTAACGGCGAGCTTGTCGGCATGAGTTCCGAAGGTATCGCGGAGGGACGCGGTCTCGATGCGGTCGTTGGCCTCCGTGCCCGTGCCATGGGCGTTGATGTAGCCGATCTGCTCAGGAGCGAGTCCGGCGTCGCGAAGGGCCATGCGCATCGCGCGGGAGGGACCCTTGGCAATCGGCTGGGTAATGTGACCAGCATCGGCTGACATGCCAAAGCCCACAATCTCGGCCAGCGGGCGTGCACCACGGGCAAGGGCCACCTCCAGTGGTTCGAGCACCAGCATGGCGGCTCCTTCGCCCAAGATCAGGCCGCTGCGCTCGGCGGAGAAGGGGCGGCAGGTGTCCTTGCTGACGACGCGCATGGCTTCCCATGCCTTGAGGCCGCCGAGGAAGAAGGGTGCCTCACTGCCGCCCGCGATTGCGAGAGGGGCAACGCCGGAGCGGACCAGCCAGAAGGCATGGCCGATGGCGTGGGCGGAGGAGGCGCAGGCGGTAGAAAGATTGTAGGCAGGCCCCTCGATGCCGAACTGCATCGAGATGTGGCTGGTACCGGCGTTGCTCATGCCAAGCGGGATGGTATAGGGGTGGACGCGGCTCTTGCCATTGTGGAAGAGCTCCCAGTAGCCTGCCTCTTCCGCGCCTCGGCCGCCCAGGCAGGAGCCGGTGACGATAGCCGCAGTCTCGCGCAGATCAGGGGTCCATTCAATGCCGGCCTCTGCAATGGCTTCGCGGGCAGCCAGGACAGCGAACTGAGCGAAGCGGTCCATGACATCGATATCTTTTGCCGCGAAGTGCTCTTCGGGGATGTAGTTCTGGACCTGGGCGCCGTTCTTGAAGCGGATCTGCGAGATATCGACGCCGACCATCTCGCGAATGCCGGAGGTGCCCGAGATCAGGGACTGCCAGAAGCTGGAGGTGTTATTGCCGAGAGCGCTGATGACGCCGGTTCCAGTGACGACGACGCGATGCATGGTCACTCGCTGGGCGAAGAAGGCGCCTTCGCCTGGAGAAGCTGGGTGATGCCGTCGACCATCTCGTGAATGTTCTGGATGTGCTTGGCGTCCTCATCGTTGATCTCGATGTCGAACTCGCTTTCGAGGCCGAAAAGGATGTTAAGGCGGTCGAGGGAGTCGATCCCAAGCGACTCAAAGCTGCTATCGGGAAGCACATTTTCGAGCGGAATGCGCTTGGTGGTCGCGATGACCTTGAGAACCCGATCCTGGATGGTATTGTCTGTCACTTTCAGCGATGATCCTTGCCACCAAATTAAGTGGGGTGAACTGGCTTTGCAGAGCCAATTCTACCCTGACTTTGAGAAGGTTGATACCGCGGAGGCAGGCCAAAGCGGGCAGGGAAGCAACGGAGAGAAGCAGGTTACCGATTTATCAGTCCGAGTTGGGCTTGTAGGGAGATCTTGGATTAGCTGAGACGATCTCGGATAGATGATGGCGGAAGAGGAGGGATTCGAACCCCCGATACCCTTTCAGGTACGCCAGTTTTCAAGACTGGAGCCATCAACCACTCGGCCACTCTTCCTTTTTGAAGTTTAGTACGTGACAGGCTGCCAGCGCAAAAGAGGTACAAACTGAATGGCGGCAACGACTCCCCGTTCCACACCTATGACCATCAACTCATGCTTATCTCAAGGTTCATCTTAAGGATGACGCGAGCCTCGGCAGAACGGCGAAGGCAGCCGATTTCAGCAGGCTCATGAGGGAAACATGTATCTTATTGCCAGATAGATCAGGTGCGCACAAAGCATGAATTGTAGAAGTGCATCGTCTCGAAAGAAACCATGAATTCTTGGACCAAGGGTAAGGTGGGAGCATCTCGGTGAGAACCAATGCAGTCAATTTGTGGTGGTTCTGTATATTTGTCCTCCTCGCCATCGCGGCTCCAGCAAATTCGTTGTCGCAAACACCCCACCCCAAAAATCCGGGATTGCCCTCTGCGGAGCCGCCTCTGGTGCCGGGGAATTTTGTCGATACCACGAGTGCGAGTGGGATCAAGTTTACGGGGGTGGCTTCGCACACTTCTAAAAAATATTTGATTGAGACAATGGGCTCGGGCGTCGCTGTCTTTGACTATGACAATGATGGTTTGCTGGATATCTTCTTCGCGAATGGCGCTCCCTTGTCCGATCCGACGCCGCTGGGAACCATCCCTCAAAAGAAGAGCGAGAAAGACTGGAACCGGCTCTATCACCAGAAAAAAGACGGCACTTTTGAGGACGTCACCGAGCACGCAGGGCTGCAAGGCGTGGGCTACGATATGGGCGTTGCGGTGGGCGACTATGACAACGACGGCTACGAAGACCTATATGTAACCGGGTATGGGGGCAATCACCTGTACCACAACAACGGCAACGGAACGTTTACCGATGTAACGGAAAAATCCGGTACGGGTGGAAGCGGATGGTCGACAAGCGCGGCATGGGTCGATCTGGATAACGACGGTCTGCTCGATCTGGTCGTACTCCGCTACATGAAATGGGACTTCAACGATATTTGGTGCGGAGAGCACCGCGATGGATACCGCGCTTACTGCCATCCCGACACGTTTCCAGCGATTCCGCCTCTGGTCTACCACAACGATGGCAACGGGCACTTCACCGAAGTTGCGCAGAAGATTGGCATGGGTGCGCCGGGCAAAGGACTCGGCATCGCCATCGCCGACTTCAATAAGGACGGCAAGATCGATGTTGCTGTCGCGAACGATTCCATGCTGGAGTTCCTCTACCAGAACAAGGGCGACGGCACTTTTGAAGAGACGGGGTTGACGTCCGAGACTGCGGTTGATGGGGATGGCCGTACCTATGCTGGAATGGGGATCGATTTTCAGGATTACAACAACGATGGCCTGCCCGATCTTGTCGTCACCGATCTTGCGAACCAGAAGTACGCGCTCTATCGCAACAATGGCGACAGCAGCTTTACCTATGACAGCTACGTCTCCGGTATCGCTGGAATCACCCTGCTGCACTCCGGCTGGGGCATCCACTTTCTTGATTACGACAACGATGGCTGGAAGGACCTGCTGATTGCGCAGGGGCACGATCTGGATACAGTGCAATTGGTTTATCCGCAGTTGCATTACAAAGAGCCTATGTTGCTCGCACGAAATACCGGCCAAAAATTTGTCGATGTCTCCAGCGAATCAGGCAGCGTCTTTCAGCAGCCGTGGGTCGGGCGAGGCATGGCCGTCGGCGATCTGGACAACGATGGCCTCGTCGATGCAGTGGTAACAACCAATGGCGACACCGCGCACATCCTTCACAACGAAACCGCGACCCATAATCACTGGCTTTCCATCTATCTGGTGGGACACCGCAGCAACCGCGACGGCATCGGCGCGGAGATTAAGGTGACTACATCAAAGGGCGCGGAATATGTGACGGTAACGACTGCAGGGAGCTATCTTTCGTCCAACGACAAGCGCGCTCATTTTGGGCTTGGTGCCGATGCCGTGGCAAAAGAGGTCGAGATTCATTGGCCCAGCGGCATCGTTCAAAAATTGGAGAATGTGCAAGGCGACAGGACCCTGAAGGTCGACGAGCCGGACAAGCCCATAACAGCCGCAGCCGACAAATCAGAGAAATAGAAGGCGCCCTGCATCAAGTCGCCGATGCAGGCTCTGGATGAATCGAGTAGATCACCGGGTTCAATGGCGACGCCACAATATCGCCCAATTGGACTCCAGGACACCATCGCTCGGTATCTGCAATCTGGTTCTTGTTCTTCGGCGTCACCAGACGTATGGCTTCATCCATATAGATGATCGTCATGACCTCACGGGGACGATCGGTTGTATTCGCGCCGGCACGATGAAAAGTCCAGCCTGCGTGGAAGCTCACCTCTCCGAGATCGAAGGCGCTCTCCTCCAGGTGGAAGGAGCTGAGCGCCTGCTTGAGCGTCATTTCGCTCTCATCGCTGATCTCCAGGTCGCGTCCAATCTGGAAGCGATGGCTCTTCTCGCAAAATGCGAGCGGCCCCATCTCACGCGGAGTCGCCTGCAGCGGAACCCACACGGTCACCATCTTGTCGCTCGATACCGGCCAGTAGTATTGATCGGCGTGCCATGGCGTGATGCCGCCGCCCGCCTCCTTGTAAAGCGCCTGGTCATGGTAGATGCGCACGCCCGTCGCTCCCATCAACTCCGCTGCGATGCGAGCGAGCCGCTTCCCAAAGACGAACTCCTTCACTTCATCCGATTTCGTCCACAGATTCATGATCTGCAAAAATGCTTTGCCGTAGGTCGTGCGTTGCTCCATGGGAGCGGCATCGGCTGACAACTCCGCGACGCGCTCGCTCATGGCCCTGCGATAGTGCTGAAGCAGCGCAGGAGAGAGTACGTGCTTCAGCTTGATGTAGCCATTCTCGGCATAAAACAAGATCTGTTCAGGAGCAAGTGCGAAGGGAGCATCGAGTTCGTCAAGCAAATCCGCTTTATCGATTGCCGCTGCCATAGGTTCTGTCCTCCATCGTGATGGAAAAGTTCAAGCTATTTGGCAGGTGTGCCTCGACCTGTAAGTTGGCGAATCAGGTCGACCTCATGCTGCCGGTAAGGAGTGTCATCCTGGCGAAAGACCTCGTGGAACCAGACGGTGGGCTCTATCAACACATAAGGCCGCTTCCACGAGTCCCACGGCAGATAGGTCTGCGTCTTGCCTGCGACCAGTCCCCAGTTGATCGCTGCGACGTTGTACTTCTTCGCGATCGGCAGAGAACCGTCAAAGGTACTGCCTGCGCCGCGCGCCATATATTCGGTGCACAGAATCGGCCGATGTCGCGGCTCCAATTCCTTGATGCGTGCCTCGAAATCTTCGGGCCAGCCGTAGTTGTGGAATGAGATCACGTCAGACTCGGCAAGCTGAATCTTCGTCGTGGCGCTCTCCTGCGCTGGATCGGACCAGTTGCCTGTCCACACGCCGCTCGTCAACGGCTGCGAGGGATTTTCTGCACGGGCCCAGGCAAATGCCTTGGGCAACAGCTCATCGACGCGTTTTACCTTCGCTGGAACATCGGCCTCGACATCTCCACCCTGATTGTCCGGCTCGTTCCACACGTCCCAGCCGAGGATGCGATCGTCGTTGGCGAAGGCCCCCACCACGCCTTGAACATATGCCTTCAGCTTCGGCTCATACGAGCGGTCGAGCAACTCATGCTTGCCCGGGCTTTGCACCCACCCCGAGTTGTGGATTCCCGGAATGGGCGGATGCTGCGGGCCCAGGTGAGGATCGGTCTCCCAGCACGAGTCGAACAAGACCAGCAGCGGACGGATGTGGTGCTTCGCGGCGATGCTCAAAAAAGTATCGAGCCGCTTCTTGAAGCCTTCGGGGTCCTGCTGCCAGAGCTGGTCCTGCAGGAACACGCGCATCGTGTTCATCCCAATCGATTCGCCGAGTCCCAGCTCCTTATCGCTCAGTGCAGGATTGAAGGTGGCTGCCTGAAACATCTCGAGCTCGTTGATGGCATCGGAGGGGATAAAATTCGCGCCCACAAGCCACGGCTGTTTTGTATACCAGTCGTTCGCCTGTTTTTCCGTCCAACGTGGGCGTCCCTGACCCATCACAGTGACTGTCTCCAACATGGCGAGAGCGAGAACGAGGGCAAACTTGAGCTTCATCGTTAAACCTTTCAAATGCAAGTGAAATGGGATTGAGAATCCCGGCTTCCATGATATAGGAAATCAATGAAATCGGTTACATATTGCATTTGTCTATACTTAGCGATAGCCGCCCTCGGTGGAGGAATAAACAGAAGCATGACAGACACTTTTTCGCCTAACGAAGCATCAGAGGGCCACCAGCAAGCTGGCCTCTTTACCCGTCGCCAAATACTACATGGTTCAGGCCTGTTGTGCGCTACCGCATTCACCTCTTCGCCTCTCTTCGCTGCGTTACCCAGCACTACTTATGACCAGCGGCCCGCGGCTTCGAAGCGGAAATTTGTCAGTCAGGCCATCGAAGCGGCCATTGTCCGCACAAAGAAGCAGATCGCCGATCCGCAGTTGGCAGCGATCTTCGAGAACTGTTTTCCCAATACTCTCGACACGACCGTTTTTCCTTCCACTATCGATGGAAAGCCAGACACCTTTGTCGTCACTGGCGATATCGATGCCATGTGGCTGCGCGATTCTTCGGCGCAGGTGATGCCCTACCTGCCCTTCGCAAAAGAAGATCCAGCGCTCTCGCGCTTGCTCGAAGGTGTTATCCGCCGTCAGGCAAGACTTATCCTCATTGATCCATACGCAAATGCTTTTGTGCCCACACCCTCCAGTCCGCCGCTCTCCTGGTCGCTTCACGACGACACCGATATGCATCCCGGCGTCGGCGAGCGTAAATGGGAGATCGACTCCCTCTGTTATCCCATTCAGCTTGCGCACGCCTACTGGAAAGCCACAGGAAACACTGCGCCCTTCGACGAAACCTGGAAGCAGTCGGCACACGCCATCGTCCGCACCTTCCGCGAGCAGCAGCGCAAGACGAACCACGGCCCCTATCACTTCCAGCGTCCAGCGGCGTCGCCCACCGATACCCTCATGCTCTCCGGCTACGGAAACCCCGTTCGTCCCAATGGTCTCATCAGCTCCATGTTCCGCCCGTCCGACGATGCCTGCATCTATCCTTTCTTCATCCCTGCCAATCTCTTCGCGGTGGCATCGTTGAAAAAGCTGGCAGAGCTCGCCACGGGAGCGGCATCCGATCAAAAGCTCGCATCGGATTGCAACGCTCTCGCTGTCGAAGTAGCAGACGCGGTCGCTCGTCACGGCATTGTCGAACATCCGACACACGGCAAAATTTATGCCTACGAGATCGATGGCTATGGCAACCACGTCTGCATGGACGATGCCAATGCTCCCGGGCTCCTTAGCCTTCCTTTTCTCGGCGCCTGCTCTATCTCCGATCCGCTTTATCAGCGCACCCGCGGCTTCGCCCTCAGCAAAGACAACCCTTATTTCTTCCAGGGCAGAGCGGCCGAAGGTATCGGAGGCCCGCACATCGGCCTCGGCTACGTTTGGCCAATGTCCCTTCTCATCCGCGCCTTCACCTCAAACAATGACGCGGAGATCCGGCAGTGCGTCTACACTTTGCGCAACACTACCGGCGGCACTTATTTCATGCATGAGTCCTTTCAACAGGACAATCCAAAGGACTTCACCCGCGCCTGGTTCGCGTGGGCCAATACGCTCTTTGGCGAACTCATCCTAAAGCTCGCTACCACCAATCCCTCGCTTCTCCGCGAAGATTTCAGCGTTAGAGCATAGACATCAATTTCAACGCACATAAGTTTTCGGAATGACCTGAGACTGCCAGATCATCAAGTGCACGCTCGTCATAAAATAGCCGTACTGTTTTGGAGAGCAACGCGTTCATGTCCACACTGTCCCCTTTTGTCCTTCTTCCCAGCTCGCACGCACGCACCCGTGATCAATTTCCCGGGGCCTCCGAACTCGAGAAACAGCTTCGCGCCAGAATCCGTGGAGAAGTCCGCTTTGATGCTGCTTCGAAAGCTGCGTACTCCACCGATTCTTCGAACTATCGTCACATCCCCATCGGTCTCGTTATCCCGCATGACGAGCTCGATGTCATCAATACGGTAGCCATCTGCCGCGGCTTCAACGCGCCCATCCTCTCTCGCGGCGCCGGGACTTCGCTCGCGGGGCAGTGCTGCAATGCCGCCGTCGTCCTCGACTTCTCGAAGTACATGAACAAGATGGACCCCGTCGATCCCGTTGCGCGCACCGTTCACGTCCAGCCTGGCATTGTTCTCGACCGTGTCCGCGAAGCGGCAGAGAAGTTCGAGCTTACCTTTGCTCCCGATCCTGCCACGCACAGCCGTTGTACCCTCGGCGGCATGATCGGCAACAACTCCTGCGGCGTTCATGCTCTCATGGGCGGTAAGACTGTCGACAACATCGAGTCCCTCGACCTTCTCCTCTACGACGGAACCCGCCTTACGGTAGGCCCCACCACCGAAACCCAGCTTGAGCATTACATCGCTGCTGGGGGCCGCATCGGCGGCATCTATGCCGAGCTAAAGCGCCTCCGAGATTCTTACGCCGCTCTTGTCCGGAAAGAATTTCCCCGCATTCCCCGTCGCGTCTCTGGCTTCAACCTCGACGAGCTTCTTCAGGAAAATGGCTTCAACGTCGCCCGCGCACTGGTTGGCAGTGAAGGCACCTGCGCCATCATCCTTGGAGCCACGCTGCGCCTCGTGAAGAGTCCGCAGTATCGCACCCTCGTCGGCGTCGGCTTCGAAGATATCTTCATCGCGGCCGATCACGTTCCTCAGCTCCTCACCCACAAACCCATCGGTCTCGAAGGCATGGATGGCCATCTCCTCGATGCGCTTCGTAAAAAACACAAGCTCGAAGAGGATCTCTCTCTGCTCCCCGAAGGCCGCGGCTTCCTCCTCGTCGAATTCGGCGCCGACAGCCAGCCCGACGCTGACCAGCACGCCAAAGACTTCGCCGCCACATTAAAAAGTCTCCCTGCCAAACCCACCTGCCGTATCTACAACGACCACGAAGCTCACCGCGTCTGGGTCATTCGCGAGTCCGGCCTTGGAGCCACCGCCGTCGTCCCGAACCAACCCATGCGCTGGGAGGGCTGGGAAGACGCTGCCGTTGATCCTGCACAGGAAGGCTCTTATCTTCGCGCCATCGATGCCCTGATGCGCGAGTTCAACTACACCAGCCCCATGTACGGCCACTTCGGCCAGGGCTGTGTCCACATGCGCTTCAACTTCGACTTCGAGAGCGAAGCCGGTGTGCTCGCTTTTCGGCAATTCATCGACCGCGCTGCCGATCTCGTTGTCGCTCACGGCGGCTCGCTCTCGGGCGAACACGGCGACGGCCAGGCTCGTGCTGCGCTGCTTCCGAAGATGTACGGCCCCGAACTCATGCAGGCGTTTCGCGAGTTCAAGCAACTTTGGGATCCAGACAACCGACTCAACCCCAGCAATCTTATCGATCCGCACCAGCCTCACGAAGACCTTCGCCTCGGCGCAGACTATAAGCCCTGGCAGCCCAAAACTCATTTTGCCTACGCCGAAAACGATGGCTCGTTTGCCGCTGCAGCTCTGCGCTGCGTCGGAGTGGGTGCTTGCCGTAAACAGGATGCAGGAACCATGTGTCCCAGCTTCATGGCGACTGGCGAAGAACTCTATTCCACCCGCGGCCGCGCTCATCTCCTGTGGGAGCTGATGCAGAAAGAAGTCCTTCCCGGCGAATGGAAGAACGATCAGGTAAGGGAATCGCTCGACCTCTGCCTCTCGTGCAAGGCCTGCAAGAGCGAGTGCCCCACCAGCGTGGACATGGCCACCTACAAGGCAGAGTTCCTCTCTCATCACTATGAACATGCCTCGCGCCCACTCTTCCACTACGCCTTCGGACGCATCGACCGCTGGGCTCGTTTTGCCTCTATCGCTCCCGGCATTGTTAATGCGATCAACAACGCGCCGCTGATCCGCAACGTTATCAAATCCATCCTCCACATTCACGGCAAACGAACGATGCCGCGCTTTGCCAAGCCCTTCATGCGCGAACGGAAAAAGTCCCAGCCTGAAACCGGTAGAGATGTTTTTCTCTGGGCTGATACCTTCAATAACTACTTCCATCCGTCCACCATGCGATCGGCCTATGCTGTTTTAGCCGACGCAGGCTTTCGGGTAGGCTTGCCGAATCAGCACCTTTGTTGCGGCCGTCCGCTCTACGACTTCGGAATGTTGGACACGGCGAAGGAATATCTCCTGAAGATTCTTGATGCTCTCGCTCCGCAACTGGCAGCCGGAACTCCCATCGTTGTTCTCGAGCCGAGCTGTGCCTCGGTCTTCCGCGACGAGCTGACCAACCTTCTGCCCAATGATCCTCGCGCCGCAAAACTCCGCGATCAGACTCTTCTGCTCAGCGAGTTCCTGGTAAAGCATGCGCCTGACTACCGCCCTCCGCAGATCGATCAGAAGATTGTCGTTCATGGCCACTGCCATCATCATGCAACCCAGAGCATGAAGGACGAGATGCAGATTCTGCGTGCCACCGGAGCCGATGTTCAGCTTCTGGACTCAGGCTGCTGCGGCATGGCTGGTCCTTTCGGATTTGAAGCGGACAAGTACGAGGTCTCGCAAACACTTGGGGAACGAGTTCTGCTCCCCGCTGTTCGCAGCAACAAAGAAGCCATCATCGTCAGCGATGGGTTTAGCTGCCAGGAGCAGATCACGCAAAACACCTCTGCCAAACCCATGCATCTGGCCGAGGTTCTGGCACAAGGCCGCCAGCGGTAACTCCTATCCTCGAAATCCCTAAACAGTCGCTTACCTGAATGTGGTATGACCAATTTCAGGTAAGATTCCGAAGAGCGCAGTGTGCGCGTTGGAGAGAGCATGAAAACGAGCGGTATTTGCTGGATGGCAGTTGCAGTGGCAGGTTTGATGGTGGGCGCAAGCATCCCCGCAATGGCAGCAGGCAAGGTCTGTGATGCCCGCGCCTACGGTGCCAAGGCGGATGGGGTAACGAAAGATACCCAGGCTATCCAGAACGCGATTGACGACTGCGCGAAGGCCGGAGGCGGCACAGTGAAGCTCTCCGGAGGAACATTCCTCTCCGCTCCCATTGTGCTCAAGAACAACATCACCCTAGACATTGCCAAAGGAGCAACGCTGCTGGGCTCTCCCGATCATGCCGATTATCCCGCGAAGACCGAGTTTCGTGGTCCTGGCTATCAGGCCCTTGTCGGTGCGACCAATGCTCAGAACATCGCCATCACAGGCGGAGGAGTCATCGACGGCAACGGCGCAAGCTGGTGGGCGCTGGCGCGGACGCAAAAGAACGCCGGTGTGCTTGGCAGTGAAAATTCGCGGCCAAGAGGCGTTGTCTTCGACCACTGCAAACATGTCCGTATCGAAGGTGTCACCGTTCAGAACTCGCCTTACTGGCAGATTGTTCCGTACTACAGCGACGATGTGGTTATCCGCAACGTCCGCGTCCTCGCTCCGCAGCACTCGCCGAACACCGACGCTATTGATCCCTTCAGCTCCAGCAACGTCGTCATCGACCATGTCTATGCCGATGTAGGGGACGACAACGTGGCCATCAAGAGCGGCATGATCAATTCGCCCGGTCCGGACGCGCCGAGCAAGAACATCACCATCACTGATTGCGAGTTCATGCATGGCCATGGACTGTCTATCGGCAGCGAGATCGCAGGCGGCGCACAGAACATTCATGCTGAACGAATCCACTTCAATGGCACCGATCAGGGCATTCGTATCAAGGCGAATCGCGACCGCGGCAACGATGTCAGCAACATCTCCTTCAAGGACATCACGATGGAGAATGTGAAGACCTCGATTCTCATCAGCGAGTACTATCCGAAAGCGCTTCCTCAGGGCGAGGTTGCCGCAGAGCCGGTCCAGCGGCTGACACCGCACTTCCACAACATCACCATCGAGAACGTGAAGTCGGTCAACAGCGCGTGGGCAGGCGTGATCATCGGCTTGCCTGAGGCTCCGGTAAAAGACCTTGTCATGAAGAACGTCGATATTCAGGCCACAAAAGGAATGGCGATTGCCTATGCCGACGTTACCGGAAGCAATGTCAAAGTGACAGCGACGGAAGGGGAGGGAATTACCGTCGCTCCCACAGCCAAGGCGACCTTCAAATAATAATCAGCAAAGTTCAACGGGAAAGAGCGCGGCTTGAACCTCAGCCGCGCTCTTTCCTGTAATGCGAAGCACCTTCATGCGGCTGGTCGCGCCGGAGAGGATGGCGATCCGCGCCTGTTGAATTCGCAGCAGATCTGCGACGAACTCGATCAGCGCTTCGTTGGCACGTCCATCGACGGGTGGCGTCGTCAGCGAGATCTTTACTGCGCCGGCATGGATGCCGGCGATATCATTTTTCTTTGCCCCCGGACGTACGCGCACCGGCAGCGTGCAGCCGTCCGCGACATCGTGAGCGAGAGTAAAAACGTCTTCGATCATGCTGGATACTCCCGCTTGCCGAAGAGCGCGGTGCCAACGCGGACGCAGGTGCTGCCTTCCTCAATTGCGACGACAAAATCGTTCGACATGCCCATCGAGAGCTGTGTCAGTGCGGGATGTGCCTTCTGCGATTCATCGCGGAGCCTTCGCAACTCTTTGAAGTAGGGCCGCGCAGTTTCGGCGTCCAGCGACCATGGTGGAACAGTCATCAGGCCGACAGCTTCGATTGATTTGAGTTCGTCAATTGCTGCCAGCAGTGCGGGAAGTTCGTCCGGGCCCAGGCCGTGCTTCGATTCTTCGTGGCTCAGCTTTACCTCGATCAGCACCGGCAACTTCTTCTTCAATGCGTCTGCGGCGGCGTTCAACCGTTGCGAAATCTTTAACGAGTCCACCGCATCGATTGCGTCAAACAGTTCGGCCGCTTTATTTGTTTTGTTCGATTGCAGCGGACCGATCAGGTGAAAACTGGCGTCGGTTAGTGCGTCGAGGTGCTGCGACTTCTCTTGAAATTCTTGCACGCGATTTTCGCCGAAGAGGCGCTGACCTGCCGCATAGGCCTCCAGAATGACTTCGACTGGATGAACCTTGCTGACGGCCATCAGAGCGACTTCGCTCTCGGAACGATTGCTTTGGCGGCAGGCCTGGGCGATCTGTTCGTGCAGGTGGGCGAGATTGTCGGCGATGGACATGGTTCTGTCTTATCTGCCGTGCTCTTCCAGATACTTCTCGACCTCGAGCGCGGCCATGCAGCCTGATCCGGCTGCTGTGATGGCTTGCCGGTAGCGACGGTCCTGGATGTCGCCGCAGGCGAAGACTCCGGGGATGATTTCGCCGTTCAACGTGGGGAAGACGTTGCTCTGCGTCAGGATGTAGCCGTCCTCGTCGAGATCGAGCATTCCCTTGAAGGCTGACGCATTTGGCGTGTGGCCGATACCGAGGAACATGGCGGAGACAGAAAGGATGGACTCTTCGCCGGAGGTACGGTTCTTCAAGCGCAGGCCTTTTACGTCCTTCTCTTCCACGCCGAGCACTTCTTCTACCGTCGTGTTCGAGAGGAACCTGATGCTGGGGTGAGCGATGGCGCGGTCTAGCATGATCTTCGAGGCGCGGAAGTTCTCGCTGCGGTTGATCAGCGTGACCTTCGAGGCGAAGCGGGTCAGAAAGAGCGCTTCTTCCATGGCCGAGTCGCCGCCGCCGATGACGGCGATCTCCTTGCCGGAGAAGAAGAAGCCGTCGCAGGTGGCGCAGGAGCTGACGCCGTGGCCGATCAGGGCCTGTTCGGACGGAAGGTTCAGCCAGCGGGCGCTGGCGCCGGAGGCGATGATGAGTGTGCGGGCGTGAATGATCTCGTTGCCGAGGTTCAACTCGAAGGGGTGCTTGCTGAGATCGACCGAGGCCAGATGGGCCATGCGCAGCTCTGCGCCGAAGCGGACTGCCTGCTTCTTCATGTTCTCGATCAGTTCGGGACCTTGAATGCCGTCGGGCCAGCCGGGAAAGTTTTCGACCAGCGTGGTGATGGACAATTGGCCGCCGGGCTCGTGGCCTTCGAGGACCAGGGGCTTGAGGTTGGAGCGGGCAGCGTAGATGGCAGCGGTCAGTCCGGAGCAGCCGGACCCAAGGATGACGGTGTCGCGAGTATTGTTTTCTGGCATATGAACTCTCTTAGTGTAAATGCGCGGTTTAGGAAAAGGATTCAACGCGCATTTAGTGACACAATTGAGGCTATGGCAAATCTTACGTTGGTCTACGGAATGAGGCTGCTGCCTGCAGATGAGATCGCGGCAGTGGGCGACGCACCCGTCACGCTGAACAATGGCAACGAAGCGCATGTAACGATGCATGTTCTGGAAGGAAGCAGGGAACAGATTGAAGCTCAGCTTCGCCTGAGCATCGATGCTTTTTTTGATTTCTACCCCGAGATCTAACACCTTTTGAGGGGCACCCCCCGGGGGTACCTGTGGCGTAAGTCTATATTTTCTAATGGTTTGCCAAATTATTGCCCTGCAAAATATTCATTCTTGATGAGTTATAGGCAAAATATTGTTTCTAAATGAGTTAGGCCCAGCTTTGGCTGGGCCTTTTGCTTATTTCCTATGTAGTTTCAAGTTTAGCGAATTGGGTGGAACTGTTTTGCAGTTTTCGGAGATTTATTTTTGGGGTGGAAGTTGTTTTTTTTGTGCAGCTTATTTGGATCGAACTTGAGCTTGGGGGCTTGACACGCATTTCGCCGGGATTTTGAGGCTGGGGCTTCCTGGGAGAAGGCAATAGGCCGGTCGTTACGCCCTTTGGGCTTCACTCCGGCCTTCGGCAGAGTGGAGGCCGCTTCGCGGCGGTTGTTTAGACGCGAGGCTGAAGCCTCGCTGTACCTAACGGCAGGAGCAACGGCAACAGCAAAAGCAGGAGCAACGGCAACAGCAAAAGCAGGAGCAACGGCAACGGCAAGGACAAAGGCGGGACAACTACAAAGGCAATTCCAAGGACGACTGCGAATGCTCGGGGGAAAGTAAGGAGAGGCGCGGGGAAAGAGCTTGTATTGAAATAGGGCAGGACCGTCACGTTACCAGTCTTCTGCCGAAGAAGAGCAGAGGACGGTGTGGCGAGATGTTCGGGACTCTGTGGATATTTCGATGGCTGTGCGCTTTGCCAGCGGTGACGTTGCTGATGACGGCCGTTGCCGCTTATTCGCAGGCCCCAGTCTCAGCCGGTTCCGGGGCTGTGGCCGTGGCGCAGAACGTGGAAGATGTTTTGCACGCGATGTCGGATCGAGCGGACGTCATCTTTGTTGGGCAGGTGGTTGCGATACGCCCCCATGATGGCGATGGCATGGGCGCGGGGTTTGTCGAGGTCGATTTTCAGGTCGATCAGGCGATTCGCGGCTGCGCCGTCGGCGCGTATGCGATGCGGGAGTGGGCGGGGCTGTGGTCTGGTAATGCCCAGCGCTATCAGGTTGGGCAGCGGTTGCTAATGATGTTGCATGCGCCCGGGGCGAGCGGTTTGAGTTCGCCTGTCGGCGGGTTGGATGGAGCGATTCCCATTTGGGGGGTGGCCGATGCTTCGTCGCTTGTTGCGGCTGAGGCGAATCCGCCCGTGCCTATGGCCGATCTTCGCTGGCTTGGCGCGAAGGTGCTGCATCCGGTGTCTTATGTTTTGCAGGCGGCGCTGTCTCCAGCGCCTTTGATCCTGGGGCAGCAGGTGGTCTCGTCGGGCAATCCGATTGTGAACCCGATTGTCTCCGCAGACAATACCTCAAGCCGTGCTTCGACTCCCGTGCAGCAGGCGACGGTCGATACCGTGGTCAAGCTGCTGACCTCGTGGAAAAAGGCAGCGGATGATGGCCGTTGAGGTTGCTGTGTGGCTGCGAAGAACATCCGCATTGGCTATGTGTTGGCTCCTCGCTGGCGCAATAGCCTTTGCTGGAGGACCGCGATGGGTGACGGGGCCGCCGTACTTCAGCACGTCTGCCGTTCCGGTGGCCTGGTATACGAATCAACTACTTTATTTCACCGATCCGGGTGATCTTAGCTCCTATGTCGATCATGCTGCTGCGGACGCGATTGTGGCGGCCGCCGCGAACGCGTGGAATGTGCCTGTCACCAGCCTGGTGCTGGGTGATGGCGGCTCGCTGGCCGAGCATGTCAGCGGAGCGAATGTCTACCCGGGCTCGGATGGGCTGGTCTTTCCAGCGGACGTGCAGAGCAGCAACTATCAGGCCAAGCAGATCGCGGTGATCTACGACAGCGACGGATCGGTGACGGACATGCTTCTGGGCAGCGGGGCGAGCGATCCTTCGGGCTGCCGCCAGAATGCAGTGACGGAGAGTGTCGATTCTATTGTTCCGGCTGGCTATATCCAACATGCCCTGTTGATCCTGAATGGCCGTTGTACGGGACCAGCGGCGGAACAGCAGTTGCAGATGCAGTACCAGTTGATGCGCGCCTTTGGACGCATCCTTGGGCTTGGCTGGTCGCAGGTGAACGACAACGTATTTACAGGGAGCCCGCAGCCGACAGCGATGGAGGCGCTGAACTGGCCGATCATGCACCCGATCGACATCATCTGCGGGCCATATACCTACCAGTGCCTGCCGCAGCCGTTTACGCTGCGGGCCGACGATCTTTCGGCGCTGACGATGCTGTATCCGATTGCCCAGAACCAGGCGCCTCCGGGCAAGACGGACTCTCTGTACCTGGCGCACGAGATTGAAGGATATGTGTATTTTCCGACGGGGCAGGGGATGCAGGGTGTGAATGTAACCGTGCGCCGCTGGCATCAATTTCTGGCTCTTCCGGAGACATGGCAGACGGCATCGGCGGTTTCGGGAGCGATGTTCAAGGGAGCGGGAGGCAATCCGGTGACGGGCACTCCGGCCACGGCTGCGGGAAGCAGTGGGACTGCGAACCTTGTCTACGAGGGGTTCTATGAGATGGCCCGGATCCCGATGCTCGACGGAAGTTGGGACAGTGACGTTTTAGACACGGAACCGATCAATCCGCTCTATACGGGCCAGTACGCGGTGGGACCCTATGTCGCCAATCAGGTTGAACCCTCGGGGGCGAACTCGGAGTTCGATACGGACATCATGAGGAGTTATCAGCTCGTGGTGCGGCAGAACTTGACCCCGGCGGGCGCGGCCAATAGTTGTAACACCGCAACAGACGGGGTTGAGGCGGCTCCGGCTGCGACTGCGCCGCAGGGCTGGTGGATGGGGACGCTCTGTGCCTATGGGCATACGGCGTGGTCGTCGCTTTCGATCAAGGCTGATCGCAGCTTCACGATTGAGGTGACGGCGCAAGATGAGAGTGGGTTCTCTACGATGGCGAAGGCGATGCCGGTCATCGGCGTGTGGAATGCGACCGACGCACTGAAGACGCTGCCCAGCGTGGCATCGGCCGCTACGGCATTCAATGGCACAGCTTATGGGACGACTTCGTTGACGGTGCAGAGCGCACCGGCGAACCAGTTTCGAATTGCGATTGCGGACCAACGCGGCGATGGGCGGCCGGATTTTGGCTACCAGGCTCGTGTGTTGTATGCGGACAGCATCAGCCCGTCGAGCGTCAGTGCCGAAGGTGGAGCAGTCACGATCACGGGAGCGGGATTTCGCGTGGGGAATGCGGTGACCGTCAATGGTGTAGCTGCTACGGTGACAAGCTGGGCGGCTACTTCGATTGTGGCGACGGTTCCCTCGCTGCGGGCTTTGGGGCACACTACGGCGATTGCCGCAAACGTTACTGTTACCGATCCTTCGACCCGAGGCACCACTATGATGACGGGCGCGTTGAACTATGCTGCGCCTCTGCCCTCGCTCAACCTTGTGACGGCGCCGTCGGGGACGGTGTTTGTTGGGGATACGTCTGCTGTCCCATTTGCGGTAAAGGCATTGGCTGCGGACGGGAGGACTCCCATGGCAAACCAGCTTGTAAGCTTTACCGCGAGCGGCGATGGCAGTGTTCAGTTTGGAGCGTGCGGTGGCTCTGTTTGTAACGTGATGACAGATGCGTCGGGTGTGGCGTCGACGACGGTGACCGCGCTGGCAGCGGGGTCCGTCACTGTGTCGGCAGCGAGTATGGCGGGGACGCAGAATGCTTCGTTTACGATTGCCACTCGGGTGCGGACTCTGGCTCCGATTCAGGGGATGTTGTATGTCGCGGCTGGTGCAACTTTTATCTGGACACCGCAGGTAGAGGCGAGCGATAACTCGGCTTCTACTGTGGGTGTGGTGGTGAACTGGCAGGCTGTTTCCGGAGGGATAATTTTATCTCCGGGACAGTCGCAGGTAAACGGCTTGGGAGTGGCGGAGACGCAGGTGAGTATTGGTCCGCTGACGGCGGGAGAGCAGGCGACGGCTTCGGCCTGCGCCTGGACTACGGTATGCGCGACTATCGCGGCGCAAGGGGTGGATCCGGCTGATTGGCGCATTGAAGTGGTCAGCGGAGCGGGGCAGTCGGTTGGTGCGGCGGATGTGCTGGCGCCAGTGTTGGTGCGAGTGACGGACGCGGTGGGCAACGCGGTGGCGGGAGCTGTGGTTGAGATTCACCAGACTATTGATGCGTGGCAGGGGCCTTGTCCTGATCGTGGACGCTGTCCGGTGCCGCCAGATGAGAGCGCACAGGTTTCGTCGGCTATTTCAGATGCCAATGGCCTTGTAACTGTCCTCCCGTTGCAGGTTGTCGGAATTGCGGAAGTTACGAATCTGGTTGCTGCCACGGGAACGCAAGGGTTCGTTTCGTTATCGTTGCAGAAGCAGCCATGATGAATTGAGAGAGTGGGTGTGACACAATCAGTTTTGCCGGAAGTGGAGCATAACCGCTGCCTTCGGCATCAAACCCTATAGTCAAGAAGAGGAGCCGCAACGATGGTTGATGGAACTTCCGGAGGTGGTGTCGAGCGAAAGCGGGTGGTCATTATCGGCGGAGGGTTTGCGGGGCTGAATGCAGCGCTGAGCCTCGCTAAGCTGCCGCTCGACATTTCGCTGGTCGACCGCAGAAATCACCATACGTTTCAGCCACTCCTCTATCAGGTAGCGCTTGCGGTACTTTCGCCTGCGGACATTGCGCAGCCTATTCGATCCATTCTGAGCAGTTATCCGAATGTCGAAGTGCTGATGGATGAGGCTGTCGCCTTTCATATCGATGAGCAGAGAGTGGAGCTGAAGACAGGTGCGCAGCTTGAGTATGACTATCTGATCGTCGCTACGGGCTCTACGCACTCGTACTTTGGCCATGATGAATGGGCGAAGCTTGCGCCGGGCCTTAAGACGATAGAGGATGCGACGGAGATCCGCCGCCGCGTGTTGCTTGCGTTCGAACTGGCGGAACGGCAGATGCAGGAGACTGGCAGCCATCCTTCGCTGAACTTCGTCATCATTGGCGGCGGACCTACTGGAGTAGAGTTGGCGGGAGCGATCAGCGATATCGCGAAGCTGTATATGTCGAATAACTTTCGCCATATCGATCCTTCGCAAGCACAGGTGCTCATTCTTGAAGGGTCACCGAATATCCTGGGGATGTATCCGGACGATCTGCAGGCGAAGGCACGGGAGCAGCTCAATGCGCTTGGCGTAAAACTTCGTGTCAATGCGCATGTCTCCGATGTGAAGCCCGGTTATGTGATGGTGGGGGATGAGCGCATCAATGCTGTGGTCACGCTTTGGGCGGCGGGTGTGCAGGCTTCGCCGCTAGGGAAGTTACTGGGCTTCCCGACGGATAGAAAAGGGTGTGTGCTGGTGGATGGACATCTCAATCCGCCGGGGCATCCTGAGATATTTATCTGTGGCGATCTCGCCCATGTCGAACAGAACGGCAAGCAGGTTCCCGGCGTTGCGCAGCCCGCTATGCAGATGGGGAAGTACGCTGCGAAACGCATCGCCAGACTGGTGGCGGCGGATTTAGGGAGCGACGGTACAGGTAAGAACGAGCCGTTTCACTACTTCGACAAAGGTGATATGGCGACTATTGGACGCAAGGCCGCCGTGGCCAATATTCAATGGCCGTTCAAAGGGCACTGGAGCGGTTTTCCTGCATGGATGACGTGGCTGCTTGTCCATATCTTCTTCCTGATCGGCTTTCGGAATCGGCTCTCGGTGTTTCGCCAGTGGGCCTGGACCTATATCACCTTCAAAGACAGCGCCCGCCTGATTACTGGTTCGCAGGAGCTGCCGGGGTGGAATGCCTCGGAGACACAACAGCTTCACTCTGACACGGAGCCTCTGGATCTGGGATCGCCTAAGACGTAGTTTCGTGGGGCCGAGAATTCAGATGCTCTGCTGGTGCGGGTTTAAGATCGACGCTCGATGCCCAGTGGCCTGTTCGAAGAGGCGCATGGTTTCGCCTTCTTCGAGTATCTTCACCTTGCTGCTGATCCCCAGTCGTGCGGCTTCTGTCATCAGGCGCTGCGGTGGCTCGTCCATTGGCTCGCGTCCAAGGTTGAATGTGCCGAAGTGCATTGGGACCATCCACTCCGCGCCGGTCTCTACAAAGGCGCGGATGGCTTCTTCGGGACTGGTGTGGACGGTTCGATAGCTGTCGGGGAAGTAAGCCCCGATGGGTAGCAGGGCCACCTCTGGATGTAGGCGTTCTCCGATCTCAGTGAAGCCGGAAAAATAAGCGGTGTCGCCGGAGTGGTAGATGGAGTGCCCGTTGGCTTCGACGACATAGCCGCCGTATCCACGGTGCGTATCGTTGAACATGCGCGCGCCCCAGTGTTTGCAGGGAGTCAGCGTCACGCTTAGACCACGCACTTCAAGCTTTTCCCACCACTTCATCTCGTGTATGTGCGAGAAGCCCAAGCCTGCCACCAAGTCTTTTACTCCCCAGGGGACTATAACGTCGGGAGCTTTCTTGCCCAGCATCTGTGCGCTGCGGATGACGCGGCGCAAAGATGCTATGTTGAGGTGGTCCATGTGGGCGTGGGTCAACAGCACGACATCAATGGCGGGCATCTCATTGATTCGCAGTCCAGGACGGCGCTGCCTTCGGAGCAGAATCAAATGTTTGGCAAAGACGGGATCCACCAATACTGAGCGGCCGCCCAGTTGCAGTAAGAATGACGAGTGGCCAATGAAGGTGATTCCAAGCTCATTAGGTTCGACGATCTCCGCCAGCCGGGTTTCGCCTGCTATCGGTTTCGCGTGACTCTCCTGCACTAACCGCCAGAGCTGCTTCAGTTTCGTTACCACGAAGGGCTGACCTCTCCACCGATTAAACATTTGTCACCTTTTATGTAGATGCATCCAATCGCTGTTGCTTTGCCCATAGCTCTTTGATGGTCCAATGCCGAATTGGCCGCCGAGGTTGAATCAATTCGCATCTATCTCATAAGACGAGCATACCAATCCGAGGGACTCCGCTATTTCAACCGACCGCACTCTCGTCAAGTCTTCCGATCCGCGGCAGCAGTGGATATGGGACTATGTGTCTCGTTCCCCGTTGCGCTCGCTTTGGGACTTGCAGGGAGTCTCTGTTCGCGTCGTGGCGGTGCGTACGTGGCATAACTTCCTTGCTGACAATCTTCTAGGACGGGCCGCCGAACTTGGGTTCTATTTCATCTTTGCGCTATTTCCCACTCTATTCTGCGCCAGCTCTCTGCTAGGTCTTGCCGCCCGTTCCGCTTCGAACATCTACGACAAGCTCCTGCATTATCTGGCTGTCGTCATCCCTCATGCGGCGATGGGCACTGTGCTTGCGACCTTCAACGAAACCACCGCTGCTGCCACCAGCGGCAAGCTGACCTTTGGAATTGTTGCCGCACTTTGGTCGGCCTCGGTTGGATTTTCGGCCATCCAGGACAGCCTCAACACTATCTACAAGGTCACTGAAACCCGCTCTTACTTTCGAGCACGCTTCTCGGCTATTGGGGTCACTATCGTTCTAGCCGCTCTGGTTACAGTTACGCTTGCGTCCATGCTGGCCAGCGACTTTTTTGCCCGCCTTGTGCGCGATCATCTCTATCATCATTTTCTTGGCAGCGTTGCAGTCGTCGTGATCCGATCCCTGGGTTGGATGATTGTTGCAGCCCTCATCACTCTCTTCTTCGCCGTCATTTATTACTGGGCGCCCGATGTGAAAAAGAGCTGCTGGCGATGGCTCACTCCCGGCAGCATCATCGGCATCGCTTTATGGATTTTGGCTTCTATCGGCTTTCGCGTGTATCTGCACTTCTTCGATAATTTCTCTGTAACATACGGCTCTCTTGGTGCCGTCATCATTCTGCTGACGTGGTTTTACATTACCGGGCTTACGCTCCTGCTTGGCGCGGAGATCAATAGCCAGATCGAGATGGCTGCCGCAGAGAAGCGGCTGCTTGCTGCTCGGCCTTCATCGTCTTCGTCGCCCAAGCCTCATACGTCAGGCGATCCTTCTCCGCAGTCCATGTCGCCTCGGGAAGCACCATCAAATTCTCCCGCTTGATTCCAGGAAAGCCCGTTCCCAGTGCGTCCAGCCCACCCTCCCTGTCCTCGCGGATGTAGTTTTTCGCGATGTAGACGTTGTTCGCCTTTGCCCAGGTGCTTACATGTGTAACAGGAACAGTGGCAATATATTTTGCGGTCCAGTTCGAAAAGTGGATTTGCTTTTCAAGCCATTCAACGCCATCGCGGTCTACCCAAGAAGTGCGATGGCTGATGCCGGGATAAAAGACCGTTGTGAACATATCCTTCTCTGTTCCTCGAAGGGCTATGGCTCGCGCACGCGTGTCGGCAAACCAGTCCGGGTCGTGATGGGGGATATCCATGACCGTATCCGCTAATCCATTCATCACATACATCGGGCCACGGTCGGCGTTGAGCGCGTAAAGTATCGCTCCACGGTCTCCCAGCACACGCAGCGATTGGTAAGGCGGCCCCTGGCAGGGAAGCTTATTCGCGTCGAAGTATCCTGGTTCGACTCCGTCGTAGTCGCCGCCTCCGCTCAGAAGTACAGCATGAATTTGCGGATCGATCGCTCCGGTAATCCCTGTGATAAACGAACCCATCGAGTAGCCCACGGTGGCAATTCGCTTTTTGTCGACCTCGGGCCTTTGTGCGAGATAAGCGACGGCCTGCATGACATCCACTTGCATCAGGCCAGCCAGTCGTTGCCCCCAATCGATCCGCGGCAGCCCTGCCGGAGGATCGACCCATCTGTCGTGCGATCCTGCCTGCGACTTTTTGTCGATGTTTCGCTCGCCTTCGCCGATTGGATCGTACGTCACTACCATTGCTCCGGCGCGGGCGAAGAGCATTCCGCTATAAAACGCATACCAACTGAACTTGTCGCCGCCGTGTCCATTGACGACGACGATGCCGGGCAGCTTGCCCTTCCACTTTTCGGGCCGGTAGACGATTGCAGGCACCAACATGCCGTCCGCCGTTTGATAGGTCACGCGCTCGGCGATGACTCCGGGCATGGGAGAAAAGCTGGACCAGGTCTTGGCCTCGAGTTTTGGCAGGACTGCCGGAATATAGAGTTGCTTGCGAATTGTCTGCCGCCATCCCTCGTCTCTCGCGGCCCGTTGCGGCGCCGTCAGCGGCGTTGCGGCTTGAACGCAAGCGGTTCCTGTCAAAACAACGATTGCCAGAGCCAGTCGCAAATGCCTCACTCATTCCCCCAAATCTCTTCTATAAATTGTAGGCGCGATAGAATCGCACAACGACTATGAATCTCTACGCTGCCGTTCTGGGCATTATCGTCCTCACGCTCCTTGCTGTCTCGCTGGGGAGTCTTCGCAATGTCAGGACCAAGGCCGACTATCTTGTCGCTGGACGTTCGCTATCGGCGTTTGTTCTGGTCTTCACGCTTTTGTGCAGTTGGATTGGATCGGGCTCTCTGCTGGGGGGGGCGGAGAATGCTTACCGGCATGGGTTTGCTGCGTTGTGGCAGGCGGGCGGAGGATGGGCCGGTCTGTTGCTCATCTATTTCATCGCGCCGCGTGCCCGCAAGTTTGCCCAGTTCACTATTCCCGATCTGCTTGAGGCCCGTTATAGCCAGACTGCCCGTGTGCTTGGCGTCATTGCCATTCTTTTCACCTACACGGCGGTTACCAGTTATCAGTTTGTCGGTGGCGGCGATATTCTGCATCTCGTCTTTCCCACGTTTATTACTCCTGTTCTTGGCCAATACATACTTGCTGCCTTTGTCATTGTCTTTACCGCGATTGCGGGAATGGCATCGGTAGCTTATATGGACGTGGCTATCGGCCTGCTCGCTACTTTCACGTTGATCGTTGCGCTGCCGGTGCTTATGCATCGTGCCGGTGGCTGGAGCGCTCTTCATGCAGCTCTGCCTGCAACACATTTTCAGGTGCTTGGCGACCTGAGTTTTGCGCAGGCGATGGAACTCTTTCTGCCGACCTGCCTGCTATTGCTCGGCAACCAGTCCATGTATCAGAAGTTTTTCTCGGCGAAGTCGGAAAAAGCGGCGACTCGCGCCGTGGTTGGCTGGATTATTGGCACGGTGATTTTGGAGACGGTGATTGTGGCGATTGCCGTTGTTGGCTCTGCGCTCTTTCCCGCAGGAGAGGTGCATGATCGTCCGAGAGAGATTCTTGCCTATTGCGGACTTCATGGCTTCGCCGGGTCGAGGTTACTCGAGATCCTTGGGGCGCTGCTGGTCGGAGCTATTTTTGCCAAGATTATCTCTACTGCCAATAACTGGCTTTTTTCTCCTGCGACCAACCTTATTAATGATATTTTTCTGCGCTATATCTCGCCTGATTCCTCGAATAAGCGGACGCTGGCCATTAGCCGTTTGATGGTTGTGCTTCTAG